>DATJEP010000123.1:0-21146 GCA_035496475.1 Candidatus Udaeobacter sp. | reverse complement strand
GCGCCGGGGCCGATCTCGACCGCGACGTCGTCCTCGCGCAGCCGTGAATGATCGACGATGCGCTGGGCCAGATCCTCGCGAACGAGGAAGTTCTGCCCGAAGCGGCGCCGCGGCGCGAGCCCCCGCATGGCGAGCGCGTCGCGGACGCGGCTGAGCTCGCTGCCCTCGGCTTCGGCGCGCTCACGAACGTAATTCGAGACCCGGGGCGCGCGATGCCCGGCGCCGCGGGGAGGTCGTGGGGGCGTCATGCGGTGGATTGTAGCCGACGCTCAGCCCGCGGCCAGAGCCTCGTCGGCCATCTCGCGGGCGTAACGATCGGACGACTGCGCGATGACGCGCTCGAGCTCGGCGCGTCCGGCCGGCCCGAGCCGCGCCAGAGCGAACGCCGCGTGACGGCGCACCCACCACGCCCGATCTTCGAGCGCGGCGCCGAGCGGGGCGATGGCCCGGGCGTCACCGCAGCGTCCGAGCGCGCGCGCGGCCTGGGCGCGCACCGCCCACTCCGGATCGCCGAGCGCCACGATCAGCGCCGGCCCCGCGTTCACCGCGCCGAGTCGTCCGAGCGCACGCGCCGCCGCCACGCGCAGCTCGGGATCGGCATGCGTCAGTCGCCGGGCGATCGCGGACGCGGATTCGACAAATGCCGCATCGCCGAGCGTCTCCAGCATGGCGCGCTCGGTGGCGGGATCGAGCGCCGCTTCGGACTCGAGCGCCGCGAGAAGCCGCGGATGCCCACGGCGCCCGAACTGTCGCAGCAGCTCGGCGTGCGATCGCGCGGTTCGATGCGCCAGCGCGCGCGGGTGCGCGATCAGCCAGTCGAGCGCAGCGAGATCGCCATGCCTCGCGAGCGCGCGCGCCGCGGCCAGCGTCACCGGCTCGCTTCCCCGCGTCAGCGCGCGGCGCAAGGCGCGGCGATTCTTGCGCGAAGGAATCAGTCCCAGCCGCCGCGCCGCCAGCTCGCGCCGCCACGGCGAATCGTCGCGAAGCGCGCGCCGCTCTCCGGCCGCGTGAGCATCGCGCCGAAGCAGGCGTGCCAGGCGGAGCGGCAGCCGGTGCCCGAGCGTCCAGCTCTCGAGCGCGGTCCAGAACGACTCGTCGTCGGCCGCGCCCAGCGCCTTCAGCAGGTCGTCGGGATGAAGCGATCCCCCCGCGAAGGCTTCGAGATCGCGGCCGAGATCCCGTGTGCGCTCACGCCGGCGCGTCCGTTCGCGACGCGCCGCGAAGTGTGCCAGCACGGCGGAACCGGTGAGCGCCAGTGCCACCAGCATCGCGGCGAGCGTGGGCGCGAGAACGCGGCGGGGATCGAGACTCATCTCACCGTTATCGGCCGGAACGCGCTCCCGGCTTCGGGCAACCGGGGCGCGAAGATCGCGAGGGGTCGCGCCGACTCGAGGCGGCGGCCGGCTACACGCCGAGAGGCGCGCGAAACAGCGCGCGGGCGTTGGCCGAGGTGATGCGATCGACCTCGTCCATCGTCCACCCGCGCAGCTCGGCGAGCCGCTTCGCCACGCGGAGGATCAGCGCGGGCTCGTTGCGCCGGAGCGAGCGGGGCTCGGGCTCGAGGTAGGGGGCGTCGGTCTCGAGCACGAGCTGATCCTCGGGGGCCTGCCGCACCGCGTCATCCAGCTCGGCATGTCCGTAGGTCAGGCATCCGCCGAGGCCGAGCTTGAAGCCGATCGCGCGCGCGCGGGCCGCCGCTGCCGGTCCGTCGTCGAAGCAGTGCAGCACACCTCCGGCTTCCAGCCCGGCCTCTTCCAGTGTCGCCAGAGTTTCGTCGAGCGCGGATCGCTGGTGGATCACGACCGGCAGGCCGAGCTCGGCCGAGAGCGCGAGCTGAGCCCGGAACCAGCGCAGCTGATCTTCGCGCGGCGCGTAGTCGCGAAAGAAATCGAGACCGGTCTCGCCGATCGCGACCACTCTCGGATGGCGTGCGTGATCCCTGAGGTCGTCGAGATAGGTATGCGGAGTCTTTGCCGACTCGCTGGGGTGAACGCCGACGCAGAGGTAGACGCCGGGATGGCGCCGCGCGATGTCGTGGGCGCGCGGGACGATCGCCGGCGCATAGGCGATCTCGATGAGGTGCGTCACGCCGGCGTCGAGCGCGCGCTGGAGCACCGGCTCACGATCCTTGTCGAAGCGCTTGTCCGCGAGGTGGCAATGCGTGTCGATCATGCGGGTCCGGCGTCGTAGCGCTGGAGCAGGCGGTCGAAACGCGGGTCGCCGGAGAGCGCGCTCAACTGTGGGTCGGTGCGCAGCTCGTCGAGGTCGATGATCTCGACCGCGCTCTCGAGGGTTCGGATCGCGGCGTCGGGGTCGCCCAACAGCATGTGGCAGCGCGCCAGCAGGATCTTGAGATCATTCTCCTGTCCCGAGCGCAGGGCCGGTCCCGCGAGCAGCCGGCGCGCCTCGTCGATGCTTCCGGCGAATGCCGCGGCCTGGGCGCGCAGGCCGAGCACGAACACGTCCTCCTCTCCGAGCGAGGCTCCCGCCTCGTCGGCCACGCGCCGCACGCCGTCGAGATCGTTCTCCCAGGCGTATCCCAGCATCAGGTGGCTGTAGACCGCGCGCCGCATGTACCGGCCGGAACCGAGATCGAGAGCCCGCCGTCCCGCGGCGCGCGCCTCTCCGATCCGGCGCTGCCGCAGCAGGATCTCGCCGAGGAACATGTGGTAGCGCGGATCATGCGGGCCGAGCCCGACCGCGCGGCGCGCGAACACTTCAGCGCGACTCGAGTCGCCGAGGAAGAGATGGCCGTTGCCGACCTTGAGCAGCGCGTCGGCGAAGTGCGGATCGAGCTCGACCGCGCGGCTGAAATCGCGCAGGCCGTCGCGTGGCAGGCCGCGGTGCATGAACAGGTGGCCGGAGGCGCGGAACCCCTCGGGCAGCGAGGGCGCGAGCTCGAGCGCGCGGCGCGACTCGACCCCGGCGCGGCTCAGCCATTGGGGATCGAAATCCCAGCTCTTGCACACCATCTGAATGCAGCACTCCGCCAGCTCGGCGTGAGCCAGCGCGTAATCCGGATCCTCGCGGATCGCCTCCTCCAGCAGCGCGATCGCCCGCCGCATCTCGGCATCATCCATCCGGTGGTAGAGCGCGAGCGCCTGGAGCCTCAAGTCATACGCGCGCGTGCTGCGCGTGCGGCGGCCGAGCTTCGCGTCGGCGTCCTCGGGCTGGAACGCGAGCCGCATCGCCGCCGCGATCTGCCGCGACAGATCGTCCTGGACCTCGAAGATGTCCTCGAGCTTCCGGTCGTAGCGCTCGGCCCACATCGCGTGTCCGGTATCGGTGCGCACCAGCTCGGCGGTGACGCGCACGCGGCCGCCGGCACGACGGACGCCGCCCTTCAAGAGCGTGGCGACGCCGAGCGCGCGGCCGGTCTCGCGCACGTCGGCGGTGCGGCCGGCGAGGGACGACACCATCTGCCGCGAGGCCACGGTCAGATCAGGAATCTTCATGAGGTCGGTGCTGACGTCCTCGGTGATCCCGGCGCAGAAATACGAATCCTCGGGATCTCCGGTGAGGTTCGCGAACTCGAGCACGGCGATCGATCGCGCCGGCGGCTCGGCGCCCCGCTCGGCCGAACCGCCCGCGGACGCTCCCGCCGCGGCCGACACGGTCCGCTCCAGCGCGTCCGCGGCGTCGATGGCGCGGGCCGGGCGGTCGTCGGGGAAGCGCGAAAGCAGCGACTCGATCAGGCGGCGAAGTCCGGCCGGCACGTGACTCGGCAACGCCGGCGGCGTCCCGTGCGCGATCTGATAGAGCAGCGCCGCCGGTTCGCCCTTGAACGGCGGCTCGCCGGCGCACATCTCGTAGAGCGTGACGCCGAGCGAATAGAGATCGGATCGGGCGTCGGCCGGCGCACCGGCCACGGCCTCGGGCGGAAGGTAGGCGAGTGTTCCCACCATCACCCCGGACCTCGTCACACGCGAATCCTCGATCATGCGCGCGGTGCCGAAGTCCGCGACCTTCACGCGACCATCGTCACAGATCAGGATGTTCTCGGGCTTGATGTCGCGATGGATCACGCCCCGCGCGTGCGCGTGGGCCAGAGCGTCCGCCACCGCCCGGCCGATCGAAATCGCCTCGGGCGCCGGGATCGGCCCGGCATCCAGGCGCTCGCGCAGCGAATGGCCCTCGACGCATTGCATGGCGATGAACGTCTCGCCTTCGGCTTCGCACACGTCGTAGAGCACGACGATGTTGGGATGATCGAGCGCCGAGGCGGCGCGGGCCTCGCGCAGGAATCGCTCGCGCGCCTCGCGGTCGTGGATCAGCTCGCGATGCGGAAACTTGAGCGCCACCGCCCGGCCGAGCAGGGTGTCTTCGGCGCGGTAGACCGTGCCCATGCCGCCCTGTCCGAGCGACTCGATGACGCGATAGTGGGAGAGTTTTCGCCCGATCATTCGTGCTGGGGCTCCCCGAGCGATGCGCGGAAGACCGTCGCCGCGCGCCAGCGTCTCGCCGCGCGGCTCGAACCTTACTCGGCCGGCGCCCGCACGCGCGAGCCGGACTCGATGCGCGGGAAGAGAATCCTGGTCTCGGCGAGCGCGCGCTCGGGCGCGGCGCGGAAGCGCGGCGCGGCATCCTCACCCCGCGTCTCGCCCGGCAAGGCGGGCAGCCGCAGCAGCGACCACAACTCCTCCGACTTCGCGGGCACGATCGGCCACGACCACAGCGCGGCCAGCCGCAGGGTCTCGAGCAGCGCGGCGAGCGCGGTGCCGAGCTCTTCGCGACGCGACTCGTCCTTCGCCACCGCCCACGGCTTGAAGCGCTCGATGAATTCGTTGGCCCGCGCCACCGGCTGCCATGCGGCGGCGACGGCGTCGTGGAGCCGCAGCTCCTGATAGGCCTTCGGCGTCTCGATCGCGGCGTTCTCCGCGCTTCCGATCAGCTGATCGAGCGCGGCGCGGGCCTCCGCATCCTGAAGCGATTCCGGACTCCAGGCCGCCGGGCTCTGACCGCCGAAATACTTGTGCACCATGGTGAGCGAGCGGCTGGCGAGGTTGCCGAGCTCGTTTGCGAGCCGGACGTTCACGAGTTCGATGAACTGATCGAGCGTGAACTCGCCGTCGCGTCCGGTCGGAATCGCCGCGGTCAGATAGAAGCGCAGCGCGTCGGCGCCGAATTCCTGCGCCAGCTCGACCGGATCGACCACGTTGCCGAGCGATTTCGACAGCCGTTCGCCGCGCGCGTAGATGAAGCCGTGCACGTAGACCTGCCGCGGCAGCGGCACGCCGGCGGCGAGCAGCAGCGCCGGCCACAGCACGCAGTGGAAGCGGCTGATGTCCTTGCCGATCAGGTGGAGCGCGTTGGTGAATTGCGGCTGCGCGGTGCCGGCCCACGCCGCGCCCGGACGGCCGGCGCCGTCGAGGTCCTGGAATTCATCCTGGCGCGCCGCCCCGGCGCCGCCGGTCTCGCCCTCGCGCGCCAGCCACCATTTCGAGTAGACGCGGTCGGGCCAGCCGATCGCCGACAGATAGTTGAGCAGCGCGTCCGGCCACACGTAGGCGGTGTGCCCCTCGCTTCCCGGGATGTCGTCGGGGAGCGGAATCCCCCACGGAATGTTCGGCCGCGAGACGCTGATGTCCTGCAACCCCTCGCGGATCACGTTCACGACTTCGTTGCGGCGATAGTCGGGCTGGATGAACTCGGGATGCGCCTCGATGTGGCGCAGCAGCGCCTCGTCGTACTCCGACAGCCGGAAGAAGAAGTTGGTCTCACGCACCCGCTTCGGCACGGTGTGATGCTCGGGGCACTTGCCGTCGACGAGGTCCTTTTCCTGCTTGAACGACTCGCAGCCTTCGCAATACAGGCCCTCGTAGTGCTGCTGGAACAGCACGGGCTCCCCGCTCTTCGGGCTGCGGGCGTCGTGAAGCCGCCGGAACAACTCCTGCACCGCCACGGTGTGTCGCTGATCCGAGGTGCGGATGAACTTGTCGTACGAGATGCCGAGCAGCTTCCAGGCGTCGCGGAACGTGGCGGCGATCTGATCCACGAACACCTGCGGCTCGAGGCCGGCCTCGGCCGCCGCCTTGAGGATTTTCTGGCCGTGCTCGTCGGTACCGGTCAGGAAATAGGTGGCGTCCCCGCGCTGGCGATGGACGCGCGCCAGCACGTCGGCCAGCACCTTTTCATAGGCGTGGCCGAGATGGGGCCGGCCGTTGACATAGTCAATGGCCGTGGTGATGTAGAAACGGGCAGGCACGATCCCTCTCCTCAGCAAACGTGAGCCGGGGAGTATAGCGGATCGCGCAAGCTCGACGCGGGCGCGGTGCGCCGACTACACTGGCCGGCTCCATGCCCTTGAACCCCGGAACACGACTTGGCCCCTACGAGGTCCTCGCGCCGCTCGGCGCCGGGGGAATGGGCGAAGTCTACCGCGCGCGCGACACGCGGCTCGGCCGTGACGTCGCGATCAAGGTGCTGCCCGTCTCGGTCTCGCAGAACTCGGAGGTGCGCGCGCGCTTCGAGCGCGAGGCCCGCGCCGTTTCGCAGCTCAACCACCCGCACATCTGCGTCCTCTACGACGTCGGTCGTGAAGGCGACGTCGACTACCTGGTGATGGAGCACATCGAGGGCGAGACGCTGGCGGCGAGGATCGAGCGCGGTCCTCTGCCAACGCCGGATCTGCTGCGGATCGGCATCGAGATCGCCGACGCGCTCGACAAGGCGCATCGCGCCGGGTTCGTGCACCGCGACCTCAAGCCGGCCAACGTGATGCTGACCAAGAGCGGCGCGAAGCTGCTCGACTTCGGCCTCGCGCGCGTGACCGGGCTCTCCGCCTCGAACACCGATCTCAGCACGTCGCCGACGGTGACGCGGGCGCTGACGACCGAAGGATCGATCGTCGGCACGTTCCAGTACATGGCGCCGGAGGTCCTCGAGGGCCGGGAGGCCGACGCGCGCAGCGACCTGTGGGCGCTGGGCGCGATCCTCTACGAGATGGCCACGGCGCACCGGGCGTTCGAAGGCAAGAGCCAGGCTTCGCTGATCGGCGCCATCATGAATACCGAGCCGGCCGCGGTCACGCAGGTGGCGCCACTCGCGCCGCCGGCGCTCGAGCGCGTGATCCGCGCCTGCCTCGCGAAGGATCCGGATCAGCGCATCCAGACCGCCCACGACGTGAAGCTGCAACTCCAATGGATCGCCGAGGGCGGATCGCTGGCGGGAGTGCCGGCGCCGGTCGCGGCGCGCCGTCGCGGCCGCGAGCGCGTGGCGTGGATGATCGCCGGCGCCGGCCTGCTCGCGTCGCTCGCGTTCGGCTTCCTCGCGTGGCGGAACGCGACCCGCGCCCCACACGTGATGCGCTTCGAGCTCGGCATTCCGACGGCGCTGACTCCCGGTGGACCGGTCCGCGTCTCGCCCAACGGCCTGGCCGTCGCGTTCAATGCCACCGATTCGAGCGGCGTCCAGCAGCTCTGGCTGCGGGCGTTCGACGACGCCGAATGCCGGCCACTGCCCGGGACCCAGGGCGCCGGCCGGCCGTTCTGGTCTCCGGACAGCCGCTACGTCGCGTTCTTCGCCGACAACAAGCTGAAGAAGATCCTGGTCTCGGGCGGGAGGCCCGAGACGATCTGCGAAGCGCCGGGTGGATCGGACGGCAGCTGGGGCGGCGACGTCATCCTGTTCGACGGCGATGGCGCGCATCCGACGGTGCGCATGGTGTCCTCATCCGGCGGTGAGGCACGCATCGCCGCCGGGCCCGATTCGGCGCGTCACGAGCTGGCGAGCAACTGGCCGGAAATGCTGCCCGACGGAAAACACTTCCTCTTCATCGCGCAGAACGCGCAGTCGGACCTCTCCGAGGTCCGGCTCGGCGACGTCGGTTCGAAGAAATCCGTCCCGGTCCTGAAAGGCGAGAGCCGGGTCGAGTTCGCGCCTCCGGGATACCTGCTGTTCGAGCGCGAGGGCGCGCTCATGGCTCAGAGACTCGATGTCGGCAGCGGCAAGCTGGGCGGCGAGGCGCACACGGTGACCGATCGCATCGGCGTCAATCGCGGTAATGGCATGCCCTACTTCTCGGCGTCGCGGAACGGCGTCCTGACCTACAGCGAAGCCGGCAGCAGCATGCGCCAGCTGCAGTGGATGGATCGGGGCGGCAAGGTGCTGGAGGCCGTCGGTACTCCGGCCTCGAACACCGATCTCGCCCTGTCACCCGACGGGCGGATGCTGGCGGTCGAGATCAACGATGCCAGCGGGCAGGCCGTCGATCTGTGGGTCCGCGATCTGACGCGCGGGATCTCGTCGCGATTCACGACCGATCCCGCCAACGATCTGTGGCCGGTGTGGTCGGAGGATTCGAAGCGGTTGTACTGGACCTCCAACCGCAGCGGTCTGTTCCAGGTCTACGTGCGCTCGCTCGAAGGCGTCGGCAGCGATTCCCTGTTCTACAAGGGAGCCAACCAGACCGGGCCCACCGACGTGTCGAGGGACGGCAACTACCTCGCCTGCATGGTGAGCGATGGCACCGGGGGCTGGGACGTGATCGCGCTTCCCACCCACGGCGAGATCAAGCCGATTCCGGTCGCGGCCACGCGCTTTTCCGAGACGCGCGGTCGGTTCTCACCCGACGGACGATGGATCGCCTACGACTCCGATCAATCGGGACGCACCGAGGTCTACGTTCGCTCCTTCCCCGGGCCCGGAGCTCCGGTGCAGATCTCGAATCAGGGCGGCGTGGACGCGCGCTGGCGCGCGGACGGGCTCGAGCTCTACTACCGCACCCCGCAGCAGATGTTGATGGCGGTGCCGGTCAAGATCGGAGAGCGCTTCGAAGCCGGAACGCCGGTGCCGCTCTTCGCCTCGCCGCTGGTCGCGCAGGGCCTGCAGATCTCCCGCTACCAGCCGAGCGCCGACGGGAAGCGGTTCCTGTTCTCGGCGCCTCTGCGCACCAGCCGCTCCGCGCCCATCGTCGTGTTCAACTGGACCGAGGATCTGAGGAAGAAGTAGCCCGCTCCTAGGGCAGCTCGGCCTCGGCTTCGATCTCGACCCGCCAGCGCGGATCGAGGAGCGCGGCGACCACCACCATCGTCGACGCCGGACGGATCTCGCGGAAGACCTCACCATGGGCGCGGCCCACCGCTTCCCAGTCCTCGGCGCGGGTCAGGAACGTGCGCGTGCGCACCACGTGCTCGGGACCCGCGCCGGCCTCGTGCAGCGCCGCGAAGATGATCTCGAGGCAGCGCTTCGCCTGTGCTTCCGGATCGTCGGGGCATTGACCGTCGGGAAACACCGGGGCGGTTCCGCTCACCAGCACGCGTTTCCCGGCGACGATCGCCCGACTGAAGCCGATCCTGCCCTCGAACGGCGAGCCCGAGGAGATCTGGCGGCGCTGGGCGGGGGCCCGTGTCGCGCGCCCGCTCACGACGGCTCTCCCGGCGGATCGGCCCATGCCGCGGGCGGCGGCTCGTCTTCATCGTGCGATCCATTCCCGCCGTTCAATCCGCTCGCGCCCTCGGGTTTCTTCTTGCCGCAGTTGCAGTCGCCGCACTGGTGATAGGGGCCGGGCGGCAGATCGGCGTAGGCGATGCGGTGCTCGCCGCCCTCGTCGTCGCGCACCCACACCGCTTCCTGATAGGTCTCGGTGCGGGTGACGGTGCAGATGCCCTGCCCGGTGCGGAGCTGGGCGCCGACCGGCGGCAGGTGCTCGGAGCTGTCGCGGTACTGCGCGAGCTCGTAGGCGAGGCAGCACATCAGGCGCCCGCAGACGCCCGAGATCTTGCTGGGATTCAGCGACAGCTGCTGCTCGCGCGCCATCCGCAGCGTGACCGGGTGGAAATCCTTGAGCCAGGTCGAGCAGCAGAACGCGCGGCCGCACGGGCCGCAGCCATCGAGACGCTTGGCGTTGTCGCGGACGCCGATCTGGCGCAGCTCGATCCGGCATTGAAAGCGGCTGGCCAGGTCCCGCACCAGCTCGCGGAAATCGACCCGGTGCTCGGCCGAGAAGTAGAACGTGATGCGATGGCCGCTGAAGGCGACCTCGACTTCCGAGAGGTCCATCTTCAGCTCGCGGATCTCGATGCGCTCGCGGCAGTAGTCGAACGCCTCGCGCTCGCGCGCGTCGTTGTGATCGATCTGATCGAGATCTTCCTCGGTGACCTTGCGGATGATCTCGCGCGTCACGTTGCCGGGGCGCTTGAGCTCGATCAGCGTCGGGTCCTTGAGGAACACCCGACCCGAGGATTCGCCGTGTTCGCCCTGGACGATGACGACGTCGCGCAGCCGGAGCCAGAGCTTTCGGGAGTTGAGGAAGAATTCCTTGCGCGATCCGCGCAAGGAGACCTGAACGATCTCCGCCATCGCGAGACCTCTATCGGCGGGCCGGGAGGTCCGCCGGTCACGCCGCGCGTTCAGGGCGGCGAGAGTTGGAACTTCGAGTCCGGATCGCCCGGCCGCGCCGTGTGGGCCGACGGTCGATGAATCCGGCTATGAACAGCCTCCGGAAGTCTTCCGGAGGACGTGAGATTCGCGGGACAGCATAGCGCAGCGGGAGGTCCGAGTCAGTAATCCCAGCGTGCCGTGGCATGCGAGGGCCAGGCGCCTTCGCCGAGCCGGCGCCCGGCCAGCCGGGCCGCGCCCGAGAACAGTGCCAGGTCGGGAGACACGTTGCCCTCGATCGCCCGCAGGACTTCCTCGAGCACCATCAGCCGCCGGCGGATCTCGCCGGCCGAAAGGCGGGCTGCCTGCTCGCGCAGCTCGCGCTCGCGGTCGCGATTCGCCAGCATCTCGGCGGGCGCGCCGCAGCCGGCGCGCAGCACGTCGCGCAGCCACAGCTCGTGGAACTCGATCGAGCGCCTCAGCGATTCGCGGCCGGAACGGCCGAAGCGCGCCTGGCCCTGCGCCGCCTTCCAGAGCTGGACGGCGTCGCCGCGCACGGCGGGCTCGAGCAGCGCCAGCGCCTCGTCGCGGAGCTCGAGAGGATTCTCGTCGCGGAGGACCAGCGCGCGTGACAGCGAGCCCGCCGAGAGTCCCGCCAGAATCCGCGCCGGCTTGTCGGCGACGCCGGCCTGCCGGATCAGCACGTCCACGATCGCGCGCTCGCTCCACGCCGAGAACCGCACGCGCTGGCAGCGTGAGCGGATGGTGGCCGGAAGCCGCGTCGGACGCGACGTGGTCAGCACCCACACCGTGGTCGCGCCCGGTTCCTCCAGAGTTTTCAGCAGCGCGGAGTACTGATCCTCGCGCATGCGATCGGCGTCTCGCACCACGACGACGCGTCGCGCCGCTTCGAACGGCTTGAAGGCGAGGTCGCGCAGCAGCTCGCGGGTCATCGAGAGCCGGATCGATGCCGCCTTCTCGTACTGAAAGACGAACAACGGATCGCTGCGGAGCGCGCTCAGGGTCTCCTGGATCGTCGTGTCGAGGTCCTTTTCCTCACCCGAGACCGGAAACAGGAACTTGAGATCGGGGTGCTGGAGCACGCCGCTCTTCACGCAGGCGGCGCAGTGCCCGCAGGCGTCGTCCTCGTTTGCCTTCACCGTCGAATCGGAGCTGGGCGCGGCCGGCGCGTCGAACAGCGAGGGGTCGGCGGGCTCCGCGGCCACCGCGCTCGATCCCGCGTGCTCGCAGATCAGGGCGCGGGCGAAGGCGAGCGCGGCCGTTCCCTTGCCGACGCCGGCCGGACCCTGAAACAGGTAGGCGTTCGCGTAGCGGCCGCCGGCGACGACTCCGCGCAGGAACGTGGCGGGTTCGCGCTGCTCGGTCAGCTCGGAGAGGCGGAGGATCGGCATGCGCGGAGTCTAACCGATCGGTCGAGGAGTCCGGCGCGCCGACTCCGAGGAGACGCCGATCACGGCGCGGGGCGGGCGCTCCACCGGATCAGCCCCAGCAGACTCGAATGGTCGTCGGTCCAGGGACGCGGCAGGGCGCCGGCCGGCTCCGTCCATCGCGGGTCGCGCGCCACGCTCGACAGCGCGGCTTCGTCGCGCGCCATCACCACCCAGCTCGAAGGGCTGCGCTCGAGCGAGAGCGAATCCGATTCCGCTCCGGGATCGTTCTCGATCCGGCACGCGAGGCCGCGATCGCGCGCCAGTGACGCCAGCGCCGGATCGAGCGTCACGTACCGGCTCGAGAAGTGAATCGCCAGCCAGCCGCCGGGAGCCAGGTGATCGAGGTAAACGCGCATCGCCTCGCGGGTGAGGAGGTGCACGGGAATCGCGTCCGAGCTGAACGCGTCGAGCACCAGCATGCCGTAGCGCTCGCTCGAGGCCGCGAGCCGGAGCCGGCCGTCCCCGATCACGATCCGGGTCCGGGCGCCGCGCCGGTCGGCGTCGGCGAGGTAGGTGAAGAGTGTCGTGTCGCGCGCGGCGCGGTCGATGGCGGGATCGATCTCGTAGAACGTGATCGACTGGCCGCGCCTCGCGTAGCAGGCGAGCGTGCCCGCGCCGAGCCCGACCACGCCGACCGGCTCACCGGCGTGACTCGAGTCCCACACGGCGAACAGCTGCCCGATCGGGCCGGGTCGCGAGTAGTAGCCAAGCGGCTCCTCCCGCATCCGCGGAGCGCGGCTCTGAATGCCGTGCACCGTGGTCCCGTGCTGGAGCCCGACCAGCTGGTGCGCGGCGTCGGTGCGCACGCGGATCACGCCGAAGAAGTCGCGGTGAAGGAGCAGCGTCTGGCCGACCGGTCCGCCGAACGCCTGCAAGAGGAAGATGAGACCCGAGATCGTGCCGAGCGTGGTCCAGGCCGCGCCGAAGCGCGGCTTGGCGCCCGCGGCCGGCGAGAAGAGGCGCGGCCGGAGCAGGGCGACGAGCGCGATCATCAGCGGGTATTCGATGACGCGCGGAAAAAGAACGGGTGCGATCAGCGCGTTCAGGATTCCACCCAGCACTCCGCCGGTCGCGATCGCGAGATAGAACGCGGTGAGATGGAATCGGGCGGGCCGTGACGCCGCGAGCTCACCGTGGCAGACCAGCGCGGCGACGAAGAACGCGGTGAGGTGAATGGCGACGCGCACGCCGATCGAGAGCGAGTTGCCCGCCATGCCGGCGAAGACCAGCGCGAGGATCGCGACCGGGAGCAGCGCGAGCACGAACTGGCGCACCCGATCGCCCGGCCGCGCGAACGCGACGATGAACGTCAGGAGATAGAACGCGAGCGGCAGCACCCAGAAGAGCGGAATCGGCGCGATGTCGGTGGTGATGAACGTGGTGACGCCGAGCATCAGGCTGGAGGGCGCGAGCGCGAGCAGGATCCACCGCGTCACCACCGCGCGCTCGAGCGGCGCTCCCTCCGGCACGGCGCGCTCGACTTCGATCGTGCCCGGCGGGGCGCGGCGGATGAGGAGCACGGCGCAGCCGAGCGTGAGCCCGACCAGCAGCGCGTATCCGGCGGTCCACAGCACGTTCTGCCCGGCCAGCGGCAGGCGCGGTTCGATCAGCAGCGGATAGCCGAGCAGCGCGGCCATGCTGCCGGCATTGCTGGCGACGTAGAGAAAGTAGGGATCGCGTCCCTGGCGATGCAGCGTGGCGGCGAACCAGCGCTGGAGCAGCGGGGCCGAGGTGGCGAGCGCGAACGCCGGAGCGCCGACCGCCATCAGCAGCACGCCGAGAAGCCACGGCACCGGTCTCTCGGTCGCGGGCGGCGGATACGACCCGAGTCGAAGCGGAAGGAGGAGGAGCGGCAGCGCGATCAGCGCGACGTGAAATGGCGCGTGCCGGCGGACGCCGACCCGCGAAGGCACGAAGTGCGCGTAGGCGTAGCCCCCGAGCAGCACGGCCTGGAAGAACGCCATGCAGGTGTTCCACACCGCCGGAGATCCGCCGAGCAGCGGCAGCAGCATCTTCGCCACCATCGGCTGCACCAGGAAGAGCAGGAACGCGCCGAGTCCGAGCGTCAGCGCGAAGAGCGCGAGCATGCGCTACTTCAGCCAGTCCTGAGGATTGAGAGCGCTGCCGCCCTTGCGCACTTCGAAGTGGAGGACCGTGCCCTTCAGCGAACCGGTGTCGCCGACCCGGCCGATCAGCTGACCGCTTTCGACCGCGGCGCCCTGCTGAACCAGGATGTCCGAGAGGTGGGCGTACAGCGTGTAATAGCCGTCGCCGTGATTGAGGATCACGATCTCGCCGTACCCCGCGTAATCATCGCTGGTGTACTCGACCCGCCCGCGCGCCACCGCGTGCACCGCCGCCCCCATCGGAGCCTGGATGTCGATGCCGTTGTTCATGGTGGTCGTGCCCCACTTGGGGTGGGTTTCCGGGCCGAAGTGGCCGATCACGGATCCCTGCGCCGGCCATTCGAGTGCGCCGCGGCCCTTCGCGAAGTCGCCGGTATAGGGCTGCGGGTTCCGGCCCTCGGATTTCGCCTTCTCGGCCTCGGCGAGCCGGCGGCGCTCGAGATCGGCGAGCAGGTGGGCGAGCGCGCGCGCGTTGCGCTCGAGCTCGGCGGCCGCCGCTTCGTAGGCGGTGCGCTGGCCTTGAATGGTCTTCACCGACTGCTCGCGGTTCTGGCGCAGCGCGGCGAGGTGGCTCGACTCCCGGACCGTGTTGCGCGTGTTCTTCTGCACCTCGACGATGGTGCCCTGGATCTTGTGCTGCGTCGCCTCGACCTGGGTCTTGCGCTGCTCGATGTCCTCGAGCAGCAGACGGTCCTGCTCCGCCACCATGACCAGGAAGTCCCAGCGCGCCAGCAGCTGCCCGAACGAGTTGGTCGACAGCAGGAACTCGAGCTCGCGCGCGGCGCCGTACTTGTAGAGCGCGCGCAGGCGGCGGCTGAGCCGCGCCTTCTGCCGCCCGAGCGCGTCGAGGTGCCGCTCGAGATCGGCGCGCGTGACCTCGAGCTGAACGTCGAGGTTGCGGCTGCGATTCTCGAGCGCGCGCAGGCGCCGCCGCGTCGAGGTCAGCTCCGATTCGGTGCGGCGGAGGCGGACCAGGGCCTTGTTCTCCTGCCCCTTCAGCTGTGCCGCGGCTTCGCGCTTCTCGCGCGCCTGGCGATTGAGGTCCTCGAGCTCCTTGCGCTTCGCGGTCTCGAGGCTGTCCTGAGCGAAGAGCGGGGTGGCCATGAGCGCGCCGAGCACCAGCAGCGCCGCGAGCCGCTTCATGCGCCGACCGAGCGCAGCATCCTCGAGAGCGCGAGCGAGGCGGCCAGCCACGCCAGCGCGAGCGTCGCGCCCGCAAACGCCAGAACCCACGGCCACGGCAGGAAGACCACGCCGGTGATGAGCTGGAGGCTGACGGCTCGGTCGAAGGCGTAGAGGAGACCGAGCGCGATCGTGGCGGCGATGGCCGCCTCGATCAGCGCCTCGACGACCAGCGGCCGCGCCACGAATCCATCGGTGGCGCCGAGCCGGCTCATGATCTCGATGGTGTGGCGGCGCGCGAGCACGGTCAGCCGGATGGTGTTGTAGATGACGAAGATCGCGAGCAGCGCGACCGCGATGCCCGCCGCCATCGCCCCGCCGCGCAATCCGCGGTTCAGATCATCGAGGCGTCGCACCCATTCCGCGCCGTAACGCACGTCCTCGACCTCGGGGAACTGCTCGACCTCGTGCGCCGCGGTGGCCATCGAGGACGCGTTGAGCAGTTCGGGTCGCAGACGCACGCGCAGCGAGGCCGGGAGCGGATTCTGATCGACCGCCTCGAGCAGCTGGGGATCGCCGATCTGCTGGGTGAACTCCTTCCAGGCGTCCTCCTTGCTAACGTATTGCGCGGTGCCATAGAGCTGCGACAGCCGCTGGATCAGCCCGTCGCGCTGCGAAGGCGTGACGTCGTCCTTGAGGTAGACCACCATCTCGCGCCGGTCGCCGATGAACTGCATCGCGACCTGGGCGTTCCACGCCAGCAGCATGAAGAGTCCGGCCAGCGTCAGTACCGCGGTGAGCGCGACGATCGCGGTGGTGGCGAGACCGCCGTGGTGGCGGAACGACCTCAGCGCCTCGCGAAAGTAGAAGAGATGCATGTCAGCTCCCCGTCCCGGCCGGCGCGTCCGGCGTCCTGCCCGCTCCGCCGCCCGCCGGTGCCCCGGCGGCCGAGGACGGCTCCGCGGCCAGGCCGCGCTCGGTGCCGTGGCCGTCCTCGAGCTCGATCACGCGGCCGGGGAACGCCTCCGCGACCTCGGCTCGCGTCGTCACCACGATCAGCGCCGCGCCCTCGCGATGGATGCGCCGGAGCAGCGCCAGCACGTCGTTCGCGCTCTGCTTCTCGAGCGCTCCGGTCGGCTCGTCGGCGAGGATCACCGCCGGGCGATTGACGATCGCCCGCGCGATCGCCGCGCGCTGCTTCTCGCCCGCCGAGAGCTCGTGCGGGAACGCCGCCTGCTTGAGCTGGAGGCCGGCTTCCTCGAGCGCGTAGAGCACGCGCGGAATCACCTCGTCGTCGCGGAAATGACCGGCGATCCGCACCGCCAGCGCCACGTTCTCGAACACGGTGCGGTCGTGCAGCAGGCGGAAATCCTCGTAGATGATGCCGAGGGTGCGGCGCAGCAGCGCACGCTGCCGTCGCGACAGGCGGCCGCCCTGGAACGTGCCCACCGTGACACGCCCGGAGCTGGGCTTGGTCTCGTGGGTGATCAGCCGGAGGACGGTGGTCTTGCCGGCGCCGCTCGAGCCGAGAAAGACCACGCATTCGCCTTCGTCCATGCGCCACGACAGCGAGTCGAGCGCGAGCCGCTCGCCGAAGCGCTTCGACACCTGATCGAAGGTGATCATCCCGGCCAAGCTAACAGAGCGGGGCGGCCGCGCTCAACGAATCCACGCGATTTCAGCCGCGGATTTCGATGTGCGCCTTCGCGCGCAGGGTCTTCACCCACGCTTCGAAACGCTCGCGTTGCTTCAGCTCGGCCACCGCCTGAGGCAGGTCCTTGCGGATCTCATCCAGCGTGTACGGCCGCTCCGGCTTGCGATCGATGACCTTGAAGATGTTGTAGCCGACCGGATTTGCCAGCGCCTCGCTGACCGCGCCGACCTTCAGCGAATCGAGTCCGGTGCGGATGTTGTCCTGCAGCCCGTTGATTCCGACGTAGCCGATGTCGCCCGCGTCGGTCTGCTGACCCTGATACTTGCTGTAGCGCTTGACCAGCGAGGCGAAGTCGGTGCCACGCGAGGCCTCTGCCCGAACGCGCTCGGCCAGCAGCCGGGCCCGCTCCGAGTCGGTGTCGTTGACCGGAACACGGATCAGGATGTGCCGCACGTGGGCCTCGAGAACCGGCAATCCATCCGCGCCGACGCTGTCGGTATGGGCCACGGTCTTCACGGTGTCGCGCTCCAGCACCTCGATCAGGTGCCAGCCGAAGCTGGTGCGCACCGGCTCGCTCACGGTGTTGAGCGGCAGCGAGAACGCGGCCTTCTCGAAGGCCGGATCCATGGTGCCGCGGGTGAAGAAGCCGAGATCCCCTGACGCCTTGGCGCTGCCCGGATCCTCGGAGACCTCGGAGGCGATCTTGGCGAACCGCTCGCCGCTCATCAGGCGCTTGCGGGCCGCGATGGCCGCGGCCTTGCCGCGCGCGTCCGAGGCGCTGTCGGAGGTGACCGGGATCTGGATTACCGCCAGCCGCAGCTGGGCCGGGAACTTCGGGAATTTGTCGGGATTCTGCTGGAAGAAGGTCTCGGCCTCGGACTGCGACACGTCGTGCTGCGGCAGCTGCTTCTGCATCAGCCGCTGCGCCAGCATCTGACGCTCGATCTCGGTGCGGTATTTCTCGCGCAGCTTGTCCTCGGTCAGGTTCTCCTTCTTGAGCTGGTCCTGGAACTCGGCTTCGCCGCCCATCCGCTGGCGCGCTTCGCCGATCGCCTGGTCGACCTGACGCGAGACTTCCGTGGCGCTGGCGGTCATGCCCTGGCGCTTGGCCTCGGCGACGATCAGCTTCTCGTTGATCATCTGATCGAGCACCTGGCGGCGCAGCGTGTCCACCGTCGCCGAGTCGGGACGGGCGTTGTTGCGCTGCAGGAAGAGCACAACCTGCTCATCGACGTCGCTCTCGAGCACCACGTCGTCGTTGACCACCGCGGCGATCCGGTCGAGCTGCTGCATTCCCTGCTTGCGCGCCGCGGTGCGACGCGTCGCCGCGTGCGTGGCGCCGGTGCGCGGCGCGGTGGAGCTCGGCGCGGCCGGCTTCTTCGTCGCCGGGGCGGCGCCCTGGGCCATCGCGGTGAACGGAACCAGCAGAGAAGTCACGAGTGCGATCGATACGACCGGGCGGAGTCCTGCGGCCGCGATCGCCGCGTGCGACGTGAGTTTCAAACCGAGCCTCCCTGAAAGAGCGGTGCGCGCTCGAGCGCGCGGGGAACCTGGAATCAGCGTCCGCGATGGCCTCCTCGGACGGAAGCAGCGAAGGAGTATAGCCGCACGCAGCCGCATCAGGTACTCGGGAAACGGCGCGATCATTCCGTCCACAAGGCCTTGTCAGGCCGGGGCCGGCGCTCGGCGGGGACAACTGCCGCGCTGGTACGGCCCGCTCGCGCCAAGCGCGATCGGCGAGCGATAATCATGCGGAATGGCGACGCGTATCGATCTGATCCACCCTCCGCTGGACCCGGCGCTCGCGTCGGCCGAAGGCCGCGCCACGACCGTGACGTCCTATCGCGCCCGCCGGGCGCTCGCGCTCGCCGTGGTGCTCTCGGCCATCGCCTTCGCCCTGCCGCGCTTCCTCACCTATTCCCCCTATCCCAGGCTCGGCGTTCAGCTCGGCTGGGTGCCGGGCCAGGATTTTCCGCGCGTCGACAAGGTGATCGGTCCTCCGGCTCAGGGCGTGCTGCGGCGGGGCGACATGCTGGTCGCGATCAACGGCGTGCGCTTCGAGGGACCGAGCCGCGCGCTCCCGGTGATGCGCCGCGTCGGCACCATGTCGGGCCCGGTGCCGCTCGATCTTCTTCGCGACGGCCAGCCGGAGCGCGTCATCCTGCCGCCGGTGCAGCTCGGGGCATGGCAGCGCGTGCGCCTCTTCACCTTCCCGATCGTGGCGGTGATCGCGGCGCCGCTGGTGGCGTTCCTGCTGGTGTGGCGGCGGCCGGATCTCAGCGCCGCATGGGTGTTCCTGTGGTTCGCGACGCTGCAAGGCGTGGGGACGATCTGGGCCACGTTCCGCTTCGCGCAGATCGAGCCGAGCGGCGCCTTCCGCCTGTATCTCCTCGCCTACAGCTCGCTGGTGTGCTTCTTCCCGGCCAGCTTCGTGCATTTCATGCTGGTGTTTCCGCGCCCGCGCTGGACCGCCGGCCACCGGCTGAAGAACCCGTGGTTCTGGCTGGTGGTCGCCGCCTACGGCGTCGCCGCGGTGCTGGTCGGCTATCGCACCGTCACCGGGCGCGACGCGCTCACCGCGTTCAGCTGGTTCCAGACCATCGCGCTGCCGATCGGCGCGCTGCTGCTGATGGGACGCTATGCCGCGCGCTCGACCGCCGAATGGCGCCCGCGCGCCAGCGAGCGGGCGCTCGCCATTCTCGCCGCGCTCGTTCTGGTCGCGATGGCGCTGGTCGGCGCGGTCGGCGAAGACCCGCGCATGGTGCTGCTCTACACCCTGCCGGCGGTGCGTGCGCTGCTCGCGGCGCTGACGCTGGCCTGGCTGTGCACCCCGCTGGTGATCGCGCTCCTGATCGCCAACGATCCGGCCTTCGATCCGCGGCGCCTGATCGTGCGCAGCATTCCGTACGCGCTGCTGACCGGACTCCTGGCCGCGCTCTATCTCGGCGTGGTGCTGGTCGGCCAGCGATTCTTCGCCGCGGCGACCGGCGAAGAAGCGGTGGTGTTCAACGTGGTCGCCGCGCTGATCGTCGCCTTCGCGTTCGCGCCGCTGCGCGAGCGGCTGCAGCACGCGCTCGATCGCCTCTACGGCCGCGATCCGCGCATGCTGCGGGCGGCGCTCGACCGCGCCGGACACGAGCTGCTCGGCGCGCTCGATCGCGACGAGGTGAAGGCGTCGGTCGAGAACGGGCTCGCGCGCGGGCTCAAGCGTCCGGTCGCGATCGAATGGCCCGCGCAGGGCATGCCGCGGCTCGCCGGCGGCGAGGACGTTCCGGCCGACGCGCGAAGCGCGGTCGAGAACCTGCTGCTGCAGGCCGGCACCCGCCTCGAGAACATCGTGCTGCAGGAGCATCGCGCCGCCGCCGAGCGCCGCGAGGTCGAGCTGCGCGAGGCCACCGCGCGAGCCGAGCTGCAGGCGCTGCACGCCCAGATCCAGCCCCACTTCCTGTTCAACGCGCTGAACGCGCTGAGCTATCTCACCGAGACCGATCCGCCCGCCGCGCAGCGATTCACCGAGCGGCTGGCCGACATGCTGCGCTACACCATCGAGGCCGGGCTGCGGCCGGCGACGCTCTTGTCCGAGGAAGTCGCGTTCGTCGAGGACTATCTCGGCGTGGCGCGCGAGCGGTACGAGAGCGAGCTCTCGTTCGAATACCGCGGCGCGCCGGAGCTGCTGTCGACCGCGGTGCCGCCGCTGCTGCTTCAGCCGCTGGTCGAGAACAGCCTGAAGCACGGCTGCACTCCGGGGCTCGAAGCGCTGCACCTCGCGCTCGAGGTCCGGCGCGAGAACGGATTCGTCACGCTCGAGTTCCAGGACGACGGGCGCGTGAACGGCGATCGCAGGCCCGGGCTCGGGGTCGGGCTGCAGAATCTCGAGCAGCGCCTGCGCCGCTTCGGCGGGCCGGAGGCGACAATGCGGGCCATGACACGACCGGGTGGAGGCTTTTCGGTGACGCTGCGCTGGCGCACACGGGAGGGAATCGCATGACCGAGGCCACACGGGTCGAGTCGAAGCTGCGGGTCGTGATCGCCGACGACGAGCCGCGCGCGCGGCAGTTCCTCGAGAAGCTGCTCGCCGAGCATCCCGGCGTCGAGATCGTCGGAGCGGCGCGGGGAGGAGCCGAGGCGATCGAGAAGATCGGGACGACGCGGCCGGACGTCGCGTTCCTCGACATCCACATGCCGGACCTCTCCGGGCTCGAGGTGGCGCGGCACCTGAAGAGCGACGCGATGCCGGTGGTGGTGTTCGTCACCGCCTACGATCAGTACGCGGTCGAAGCGTTCGAGGTCGCCGCGGTCGACTACCTGCTGAAGCCGATCCGCCGCGAGCGCCTGGCCGAGACCTTGCGCCGCGTCGCCCAGGAGCCGCGCGGCGCCCGCGCGATCGCTCAGCGCGCCGCCGCGGTCGAGACCGCGCTCGATCAGCCCGGGCTCAAGGATCGCATGCCGGTGCTGAAGCGCCTGCCGGTTCGTCAC
>DATJEP010000122.1:0-16852 GCA_035496475.1 Candidatus Udaeobacter sp. | reverse complement strand
ACGTCCAGGGCTGGCTCGGTGCGGTCCGCGAGCGCGTCGCCGCGCTCAAGGCACCGCGCGCCGACCTCCGCGCCGACGCGGTCGAGCACATGCTGGCCACGCTTGCGACCGAACCGTTCACGCGCAAGGGCTGGATCTTCGAGATCAAGTACGACGGTGTGCGCGTGATCGCCGAGCGCCGGGGTGAAGACGTACGCATGCTCGGACGCAGCGGCGAGGACATCACCGCGCGCTACCCGGAGATCCGTGACGCGCTGAAGGGGCTGAGGGTCGAGAGCGCGGTCCTCGACGGCGAGATCATCGCCCACGACGACTCCGGCCGGCCGAGCTTCGGTCGCCTGCAGAAGCGGATGCTGCTGAACAAGCCGCGCGACATCGCCGCGGCGATGGCACGGGTGCCGGTGCGCGCGGTGTTCTTCGACTGCCTCGCGCTCGAAGGTCACGACCTGCGAAAGCTCGCGCTGGTCGAGCGCAAGGAGCTGCTCGCGCGCGTGCTGCCTCCGGCGGGAGTGATCCAGGCCGGCGACCACATCGAGGAGCGGGGCACCGCGTTCTTCGAGGCCTGTTCCGAGATGGGTCTCGAGGGTGTGATCGCGAAGCGTGGCGACAGCCGGTACGTCGGAAAACGCTCGCCCGACTGGGTGAAGATCAAGTGCCAGCGCCGCCAGGAATTCGTGATCGGCGGCTACTCCGATCCGAAGGGCAGTGGCCGCCATTTCGGCGCGCTGCTCGTCGGCGTCCAGGACAAGGACCAGCTCCGCTACGTGACGCGCGTCGGGGGCGGATTCGACGAGCGCACGCAGAAACAGATTTGGGCCGAGCTGCGGCCGCTGGCCCGGGACGGCTCGCCGTTCGGCGATACCGCGCCCCGCGGACGCGAGAACCACTGGGTCGAGCCGAAGCTCGTCTGCGAGGTGCGCTTCACCGAGTGGACCGCCGACGGCGGGCTCCGCCATCCGATCTTCATCGGCATGCGGACCGACAAGAAGCCCGAGGATGTTCATCGTGAGGGCTCGAGTCCCGCCGAGGGCACTGAGCCAGCCGATCGAGACGATGCGGACCACGAAAAGGATGAGCCCCGTGCCATCGACTCGGGGAAGGCCGGCGGGACCGGCTCGCGCCGCGAGCCCGTGCCGGAAGTGAGGCTCAGCAATCTGAAGAAGGTGTTCTGGCCCGACGAGGGCTATACCAAGGGCGACCTCATCGCCTACTACGACGCGGTCGCTCCGCTCATGCTGCCCTACCTCCGCGACCGTCCCGTAGTGCTGACGCGCTATCCCGACGGCATCAAGGGCAAGTCCTTCTTCCAGAAGGACGCCCCGGTCTTCATTCCCGACTGGATGCGGACGGAATCGGTCTATTCGAAGGACTCCGACCGCGACATCCGCTTCTTCGTGCTCGACGACGCCGAGTCCCTGCGCTACGTCGCGAATCTCGGCACGATTCCGATCCACATGTGGAGTTCGCGGTCGGGATCGCTCGAGCGGCCCGACTGGCTGGTGATCGATCTCGATCCCAAGGGCGCGCCGTTCGCGCACGTCGTCGAGGTGGCGCGCGCGCTCCACCGGCTGCTCGATGAGCTCGAGCTTCCGAGCTTCCCCAAGACCTCCGGGCAGGCCGGGCTTCACATCCTGATCCCGCTCGGCCGGCGCTACACCCACGAAGAGTGCAAGACCTTCGCGCGCGTGCTGGCGACGCTGACGATGGAGGCGAAGCCCGAGATCTCGACGCTGGCGCGCCCGCTCCACGCGCGAGGCGGCAAGGTCTACATCGACTGGGGACAGAACGGGCACGGCGTCACCATCGTCGCGCCGTATTCGCTGCGACCGGTGCCCGGAGCCTCGGCGTCGTGTCCGCTCAAGTGGACCGAGGTCAACGGCAAGCTCGATCCGGCGCGATTCAACCTGCGAACGCTGCCGGCGCGCTTCGCGAAGATGGACGATCCGCTGGCCGGCGTGCTGGGGAAGGGAATCGACATGGCGGAGGCGATCGCCGCGGTCGAGGAGCGAATGCAGAAGAAGAAGCGAACCTGAGTCAGCGCTCGATGCGCGATTCGATCCGTGGGTCGGGAACCAGCCAGATCAGCGCGACGATCACGTAGATCGCCTGGGCGATCCACGGTCGCACGAAGGCGAGCGGAATCGCGCTGGCGTAGAGCAGCACCGAGCCGATGCCCTTGATGTCCGCGCCGATGGCGGCCGCGAGCCGCGAGTGCTCGCCCTGGAACGCGATGATGACGCGAATGAGAATGAAATACGCGACTCCGGCCATCAGCAGCACGGCCCCGTAGATCGCGCTCGGAAGTGCGGCGGTCGGGTGGGCGCCCACCCAGGCCGTGGTGACGGGAATCAGCGACAGCCAGAACAGCACGTGCAGGTTGGCCCACAGCATTGCCCCGTTGATCCGATCGACCAGGTGGAACGTGTGGTGATGGTTGTTCCAGTAGATTCCGAGGAAGATGAAGCTCAGAACGTAGGCGAGTAGCCCCGGCACCACCGGCTTCAGCGACGCGAGATCCGCGCCGGGCGGCATGTGGAGCTCGAGTACCATGATGGTGATGAGAATCGCGATGACGCCGTCACTGAAGGCTTCGAGGCGTTGCCGGGTCATGGGGCTCCTCCACTGAGCGCGGACACGATAGGCGACCGGCGCCGAGCGCGACAATCGAAAGCGCCCGGAGAAAGGAGTGAGCGAGCCATGCCCGAAACGATGGTGACCGCGACCGAAGGCCGGATCGACGTTCCGGATTCCGGCGAGGTCTCGTCGCTCCTGATCACGCCGCCGGCGATGCGAACGCTCTACGTGCTCGCGCACGGCGCGGGCGCGGGAATGCGGCACGCGTTCATGGAGGAGATCGCCCGGCGGCTCGCCCTGCGGGCGATCGGCACGCTGCGCTACCAGTTTCCCTATACCGAGCGCCGCATGCGCCGCATCGATCCCGAGCCGATCCTGCTCGCCACCGTGCGTGCCGCGATCGAGGCGGGTCGCGCCGCGGCCGGAGCCGCTCGCGTCATCGCCGGCGGCAAGTCGATGGGCGGCCGCATGACCTCGCGCGCGTGCGCCGCCGAGCCCTTCGAGGGCGTCGCCGGGCTCGCCTTCCTCGGCTTTCCGCTCCATCCCGCCGGTCAACCCGGGACCTCGCGCGCGGATCACCTCGCCAAGGTCGATCTTCCCATGCTGTTTCTTCAGGGCACGCGCGATACCCTCGCCGACCTTGCGCTCCTGAGACCGGTCCTCGACCGTCTCGGCGAGCGCGCGACCCTGCACGTGGTGGAAGGCGCCGACCATTCCTTCCACGTGCTGAAGAAGAGCGGTCGCACCGACGACCAGGTGATGGACGAGCTGGCGGAGACGGTCGACCAATGGAGCGGGGAGCGGGCGTGAGCGCCAACGTGCGGGTCGGGACCAGCGGCTACTCGTATGCGGAATGGAAGGGCAGCTTCTATCCCGAGAAGATGGCGGCCAAGGACATGCTGCGCTATTACGCCGAGCGGTTCTCGACGGTCGAGATCAACAACACGTTCTACCGCATGCCGACCGAACCGCTGCTGCAGAGCTGGGCGCAGCAGGTGCCGGAAAGCTTCATGTTCGTCATCAAGGCGCCGAAGCGGATCACGCACGACCGCCGGCTCAAGGATTGCGGCGAGCTGCTCGGCTATCTGATCCGCACCGTCACCACGCTCGGCCCGCGCCTGGGGCCGCTGCTGTTCCAGCTGCCGCCGAACTTCAAGAAGGACGTTCCGCGACTGAAGAGCTTTCTCGAAGAGATGCCGGAGCGGCGCCGCGTCGCGATCGAATTCCGGCACGCGTCGTGGTTCGATGACGAGGTGTTCGAGATGCTGCGCGGCCAGGAAGCCGCGCTGTGCGTGGCCGACACCGGCGAAGAGCCTGCCGCTCCCCTGGTGGCGACCACGGGATGGGGCTACCTCCGCCTGCGCCGCGAGAACTTCAGCGACGAGGAGCTGGCGGACTGGGCGCGCCGGATCGCCGAACAGCCCTGGTCCGAGGCCTTCGTGTTCCTGAAGCACGAGGAGGAAGGCAAGGGGCCAAAGCACGCCGCGCGACTGATCGAGCTTCTCCGGTGAAGCTCGAATCCGGAACGCTGAGGCTCTCGGCCACCGATCTCGCGAATCATCTGGCCTGCCGCCACCTCACCTCGCTGGATCGCGCCGCGGCCGAAGGCCGCCTCACCCCGCCGAGCGCGTACCGGCCCGATGCCGCGATCCTGGCCGATCGCGGTCTCGAGCACGAGCGGGCGTTCCTCGCCCATCTCGAGTCACAGGGACGCCAGGTCACCCGGCTCGACGAGGGGGCGGAGGGAGCCGGCCAGCTCGAGCTCACCCTCGCCGCCATGCGCTCGGGCGCCGACGTGATCGCTCAGGCCACCCTGGCCCATGGCCGCTGGCTCGGTCGCGCCGACGTGCTTCTTCGCGTCCCCATGCCGAGCCAGCTCGGCGACTGGTCGTACGAAGCGCTCGACACCAAGCTCGCGCGCGAAACGCGGGCCGGCGCGATCCTGCAGCTCTGCCTCTATTCCGAGCTCCTGCGCGAGATCCAGGGCGTGATGCCCGAATCCATGCACGTCGTCGCCTACGGCAGTGAGTTCGTTCCGGAGACGCACCGAGTCGCCGACTACGGCGCGTATTTCCGCCTGGTGCGCGGTCGACTGATCGCGGCGGTCGATGCGGCCGCCGCGGCGGCGAACGAAGACGCGTCCGCTCGCGCCGGTCGCGACGCGATCCCGGACGACACGTATCCCGAGCCGGTTCCGCACTGCGACGTCTGCCGGTGGTGGGCGCGCTGCGATCGCCAGCGCAGGGCCGACGATCATCTGAGCCTCGTCGCCAGCATCTCGCGGCTTCAGCAGCGCGAGCTCGAGTCGCGCGGGATCGAGACGCTGGCCACGCTGGCCCGCGAACCTCTGCCGCTGTCGTGGAGGCCCACCCGCGGCGCCCGCGAAGGCTATGGGCGCGTGCGCGAGCAGGCACGGATTCAGCTGGAAGGACGCACCGAGCGACGCCCGCTCCATGAGCTCCTGCCGGTCGAACCCGGGCGCGGGCTGACCGCTCTTCCCGAACCATCACCCGGCGATCTCTTCATGGATCTCGAGGGCGATCCCTATGTCGAAGGCGGCGGCATCGAGTACCTGTTCGGCTGGGTGATCGCCGACCCCGCGCCGGCCGGCCTGCTCGCGCTCGACGCCGGCGTCCCGGTCTACCACTCCTCGTGGGCGTTCGATCGCGCGGCCGAGCGCCGCGGGTTCGAAGCGCTGATCGACGCCATCATGAAGCGGTGGGAGGTGGAGCCGAACATGCACGTGTATCACTTCGGCGCCTACGAGCCGGGCGCGATGAAGCGCCTGATGGGCCGCTACGCGACGCGTGAGGCCGAGGTCGACCGCCTGCTGCGCGCCGGCCGATTCGTCGACCTTCACTCGATCGTGCGCCAGGCATTGCGCGCGAGCGTCGAGGAATACTCGATCAAGGCACTGGAATGCCTGTTCGGATTCGAGCGCGGCCAGCCGCTCAAGGAGGCCGGCGCCGCGCTGCGCGTGATCGAGCGCAGCCTCGAGCTCGGCGCGCCGGTCGCGCCGGACGACGCGAACGCGGGAATCGTTCACGCCTACAACCGCGATGATTGCCTGTCGGCCCGCGCTCTGCGCGACTGGCTGGAATCGCTGCGCGCCGGGCTGATCGCCGGCGGCGCCGAGGTCCCGCGTCCGGTCGCGGAGTTCGGCGCGCCGAACGCGGAGATCGGCGAACGCGAGCGTCGTGCGCATGAAATGGCGGTTCAACTGCTGCAGGGCGTGCCCGATGATCCGGAAGGCCGCACCGCCGAACAGCAGGGGCGCTGGCTGCTCGCCCACCTCCTCGACTGGCATCGGCGCGAGGAGAAAGCCCCCTGGTGGGAATTCTACCGGCTGCGCGAGCTCTCCAGCGAAGACCTGCTCGATGAGATGGCCGCGCTCTCCGGCCTCGAGTTCGTCGAGCGGGTGAGTGCGAAGCGCGTACCGGTCGATCGCTATCGATTCCCCGCGCAGGAGACCCGAATTCGCGAAGGCGACACGCTCCATCTGCCTTTGCCCGACGACCGGCCGTTCGGCGAAGTCGTCGACGTCGATTTCACCGCGCGCATCGTCGACGTCAAGAAGAGCGGCGCGTGCGCGGAGCTGCACCCGGCGGCGGTGTTCGCGCACGACACCGTGTCGTCCAGGATCCAGGCCCAGTCGCTGATGCGGCTGGGTGCCTGGGTCGCGGAGCATGGCGTCGATGCCCCGGGACCCTATCGCGCCGCGCGCGATCTACTGCTCAGGCGCGGGCCGCGCCTCGACGCCGCGGCGGCGGGTCCGCTCGAGCGCGACGACGAAGGTGGCGTGCGGGCGGCGCGGCGGCTCGCGGTGGCGCTCGATCACGGTACGCTCGCGATTCAGGGGCCGCCGGGCTCGGGAAAGACGTTCACCGGCGCGCGGATGATCTGCGATCTCGTTCGCGCCGGAAAGCGCGTCGGGGTCTGCGCCGTCAGTCACAAGGTGGTGCGCCATCTGCTGGAGGGCGTGCTCGGCGCCGCGACCGAGGAGCGCGTGATCGTGCGCTGCCTGCAGAAGGTGCGCGAGGAGAGCGCGAAGAAGAAGGGAGAGCCGGCGGCGCTGGATCCGAGGCTGGCCGAGACCACCGACAACGCCGAGGTCGCGACCGCGCTGCGCATGGGCACGGTGCAGGTGGCGGGCGGGACGGCGTGGCTGTGGGCGCGCGAGGAGTTCTTCGAGGCGGTCGACGTGCTGTTCGTCGACGAAGCGGGCCAGATGTCGCTCGCCAACGTGCTCGCGATCGCCGGCTCGGCGAAGAACGTCGTGTTGCTCGGTGATCCGCGGCAGCTCGAACAGCCGATCCAGGGAAGTCATCCCGAGGGCACGGCGGTCTCCGCGCTCGAGCACGTGCTCGCCGACCACCTGACGATTCCGCGGGATCGCGGGCTCTTCCTCGCCGAGACGTGGCGGCTGCCGCCCGAGATCTGCGCGTTCACCTCCGAGCTCTTCTACGAGGACCGCCTGTTCGCGAAGTCTCCGCGGGGAGTTCAGCGGCTGTCGGGCGACCCGCGTTTCGAAGGCGCGGGGCTCTGGTTCCTTCCGGTCGAGCACGATGCCAATCAGAGCGCCAGCCGCGAAGAAGTCGAGGTGGTGGCGGCGCTGATCGACCGGCTGCTGGCGGGCGGCGTCGAATGGCGGGATCGCGACGGCGCGAGCCGCGCGCTCATGCTCGACGACATCCTGGTCATCGCGCCCTACAACGCGCAGGTCGCCGACCTCATCGCGCGGCTGCCGCGAGGCGCGCGTGTCGGCACGGTGGATCGGTTCCAGGGGCAGGAGGGGGCGGTCGTGATCTATTCGCTCACCACCTCGAGCCCGGAGGACGCGCCGCGCGGCATGGACTTCCTCTACGACGCCAATCGTTTCAACGTCGCCACCTCGCGCGCGATGTGCGCCTGCATCATCGTCGGAAGCCCGCGGCTCTTCGCCCCGGACTGCCAGAGCCAGAAGCAGATGAAGCTGGCGAACGCGTTCTGCCGCTTCGTCGAGCTGGCGCACCCGGCCTCGCTCGAGCCCACGCTGACCGTGGGGTGAGGCGCAGCCCCCGCCGCGGCCGTTGCGAGGGGCGGCATCTCCCGCCTATGCTTCCGGCATGGCACGTTTCCTGGTCAAGACCGAGCCCAGCACGTACTCGTTCGCGAATCTTCAGCGCGACAAGAAGACGGTATGGGACGGCGTCTCGAATCCCGTTGCGCTCAAACATCTCGCCACCATTCGCAAGGGTGACACCGTGGTTGTCTACCACACCGGTGACGAGAAGCAGGCGGTGGGAATCGCCGTCGCCGTGTCCGACGCCTATCCGGATCCCAAGCTCAAGGATCCGAAGCGGCCGGTGGTGGATCTGGCCGCCGAGAAGACGCTGCCGAGGCCGGTGACGCTGGCGACGGTGAAGGCCGACGCCGTGCTCAAGGCCACCGAGCTCGCGCGGCTGCCGCGGCTCTCGGTGATGCCGTTCACCGAAGCGCAGTTCGAACGGCTGATGAAACTGGCGGGGAAATAGACGGTGGGGGCGCCGCGGGGCGCCCCGGACAGCTGAGCTCATTCAAGGAGTCATGCGATGTGCAGAAACATCCGGACGCTGTACAACTTCGCGCCCTCGGCGACCGATGAGGAAGTGCGCGCGGCGTCCCTTCAATTCGTGAGGAAGATCAGCGGCTTCACCAGGCCGTCGCAGGTGAATCAGGCGGCGTTCGATCGCGCCGTGGACGAGGTCGCGATCGCGGCGCGTCGCCTGTTGGGCGGCCTGATCACCACGGCGCCGCCGAAGGACCGCGAGACCGAAGCCGCCAAGGCGCGCGTGCGCGCGGCTCAGCGATTCGGCTCGGCGAACGCGTAGTGGGGAACCGCGAGCACCGTCAGTTCTCCGGCGCCGCCAGCTTGATGCCGACGCGGAAGAACACGCCGCTGTAGTCCGCCTTGTCCGCTTCGCCGTTGCTGGTGATCAGGGTTCCGCCCGCGATCGTGACCGAGTTGGTCCGCGCGTAGCGGTAACCACCGGTGCCGACGATCGCGAAGGTGGGGCCCAGCCAGAGATCGCCACCCGCGTAGCCTTCGTACAGCGGTCCCGAGCCGCCGATCTTGAACTTCTGTGGCGCGTTGCCCGGCGTGGACTCGACCAGGTCGCCGTTCTCCGCCACCATTCCGACACCGGCGCCGATTCGCAGCGACGAGCTGCCGATCGGTCGAAGCGAGTACTCGCCGAATCCGCGGATCGCATAGGCATGGAACTGGTAGTCGGCGGCGCCGCTCGCATCGCTGACCTTGGTGTCGGCGAGCATCCGGTCGATGGAGACACCGAAGTTCCAGTGACTCGGCGTCTCGAAGCCCACCGATCCGCCGAACGAGGCGCCGTTCTTGATCAGGTTGAACCCCGCCGCGCCGGGATTGGCCTGGTTGTACGCGCTGGCGTCCCGATTGATGTCGCCCATCGCATAGTTTCCGCCGCCGCCGCTGATCTGAAGCCACGCCCGCTCACCGAGCGCAAACGCGTTGACCGGAGTGGTCAGCGCTGCCGCGAAAACGAACGCGAGTATCCTGCGCATCGCGATTCCCCTTCCCTGGGCGCGATCTCGAAGGATCGCGGCCGAAATGTCGCCCTGAATCGTGCACGGCGGCGTTCCTGGCGCGCCGGCCCGGAAGGGTTATCGGCCCAATCGCCCCGGGACTGAATGAGGCGCGCCTCGACTTCGGCAACGACAATCTGGCATTGTCGCATGCACGTTCCGCTGCTGGCTCGAGCGGCCCACCATTGGCGATCCCCCAGAGAACGCGCGTGGCCTCCACTTCCGGTATTTCGCTGCTGCTGGTGGATGATGAAGAAGCCTTCCGCCGACTCACCGGCAACGAGCTCGCACACACCGGCTACCAGGTCACGACCGCCGGGAATCTGGCCGAGGCGCGCGAGATCCTCCGCGAGAACCGGTTCGACATCGCCCTCTTCGACGTGCGGATGCCGGACGGATCAGGGCTCGACCTCCTCGCCGAGATCAAGGAAAGCGCTCCCGCCACGCAGGTCGTGATGCTGACCGGCCATGCCACGGTCGAGGGCGCGATCCGCGCCATGAAGGAAGGAGCGCTCGACTTCCTGACCAAGCCCTTCAAGTTCGAGGAGCTGGAGGCGGTGCTCGACAAGGCGGTCGAGAGCCAGACCCTGAAGCGGAGCAACACCGCGCTCGAGCGCGAAGTGGCGCGCATTCATCCCAGCGATGGGTTCATCGGCGAAAACGCCGCGGTGCGCGAGTTGCTCCAGATGCTGTCACGGGTCGCGGAGACCGAATCCACCGTGCTGATCCGCGGCGAGAGCGGGGTCGGCAAGGAGCTGATCGCGCGCGCGGTCCATCGGCGCAGCTTGCGTTCCCGCCAGCCGTTCGTGGTGGTGGACTGCGCCTCCCTGCACGAGAACCTGCTCCAGAGCGAGCTGTTCGGTCACGAGAAGGGCGCCTACACCGGCGCGATCCGCCTCAAGCACGGGCTCTTCGAAGTCGCCGACCGCGGCACCATCTTCCTCGACGAGATTGGCGAGCTCACGCCCCAGCTGCAAGTGAAGCTGTTGCGCGTCCTCGAGACCGGTGTATTCCGGCGCGTGGGTGGGACGGTCGACATCCGGGTGGACGTTCGGGTCATCGCCGCCACCAATCGATCACTCGAGGTGATGATGAAGGACGGCGGTTTTCGCGAGGACCTGTTCTACCGCCTGAACGTGTTCTCCCTCCAGATCCCGCCACTGCGGGAGCGCAAGGAGGACATCCCGGTTCTGGTCGAGCACTTCATCCGCAACTCGGCGGTCGCCCAGAAGCGCAGCGTCCGTGTCTCCGAAGCGGCGATGAACGTGCTTCAGCGCTACCCGTGGCCCGGCAACGTCCGTGAGCTGGAGAACGTCATCGAGCGGGCACTGATCCTGTGTGACGCCGGGATCATCGAGCCCGAGCATCTGCCCCTCGGCGTGCGCCTCGAGCCGACCTTCCGGTCGACCGAGGAGGATGGGCACCTGGTCACGCTCGAGGAAGTCGAGCGGCGATACGTGAAGCGGGTGGTGGACGAATGCAAGGGCCATCGCCAGAAAGCGGCAGGCATCCTCGGCATCAGCGAGCGGAACCTCTACCGCAAGCTCAAGGAGATGGGCGCCGAGAAGGAAGAAGAAAGCGAGCCGTCCCCGCCCTAGAGGTCTCCGTCGTCCTGACACGGCGGCAGCCGGACTGCCATCCCGGCAGGAACGCGCTCGGGCATGGAAACGACCCGCTCCTCTAAAGCTCGCTCCCGCAGCGGGGTGCGTCCGGTTCACACCGGCACATGAGTTGCGTTGTGCTCTCGATGGAACCTACGAGGGCTCACGCGTGTCGCGCATTCTGATCCATCAGCCCGATCCGGCGCAGGACGATTCCCTCTCCCTGCTCGAGGCGAGGGGGAATGAAGTCATCTGGTGCCGTGATCGCGAAGCGCTGGTGGTGGCGCTCACCGAACGCCGGCCCGACGTTCTGGTCTACGTCTTCGCCGACGTCGAGCGTGACCTCGTGCTGCTCGCTCATCTCCGCGCCATCGCGCCCATGCTTCCGATCATCCTGCTCGGCGGACCCGGAGACCTGGCCTCACGGCGGAGCATTCAGGAGCTGAAGCCCACCTACTATGGAGTCCTGCCCCTCGAGCTCTTCGAGCTGCGCGACGTCGTACGCGGTGTGCTGGAGCACGCGCGCGTCGCCGCGACGACCGCGGTGGTGAAGCCGCCTCGCGCGGCGTCGTCCTAGGAAGGGGCCTTCAGCGCCCGCGACAGGACCTTCAGCAGGTCGTCGGCGGTGTAGGGCTTGGGAAGGAATCCCGAAAAGCCCACTTCGTGTGCCTCGTCGAGCTTGCGCTTGTCGACGAGACCGCTGCTGCCGATCAGCCGGACATGCGGATCCATTCGCCTCAGAGCTCGCGCCGTCACCGCGCCGTCCATGAACGGCATCATCATGTCGAGCAGGACCGCCGCGATTTCTCCTTGGTGCTGCGCGAACAGGCTGACGGCGCCGGTTCCGTCCTCGGCGGTCAGCACCTTGTAGCCGAACGCCGCCAGCGTGCGGCTCGTCATCTCGCGGATGTTGGCTTCGTCGTCGACCACCATCACCAGCTCGCCCTGTCCCATCGGCAGCGCGGAGAGTTCTTCGGGCGCGGGGCGCCGGCTCTCGGGGGATGCCTCCTCGAGACAGGCGGGCAGGTACACCGTGAAGCGCGTGCCGCGGCCGGGCTCGCTGTAGACGTTGATGAATCCCTCGTGCGCGCGCACGATGCCGAGCGTGGTCGAGAGCCCGAGCCCGGTGCCCTCGCCGTGGGCCTTGGTGGTGAAGAACGGATCGAAGATGCGATCGATGTGCTCGGGATCGATGCCGATTCCGGTGTCGGCGACCGAGATCGAGACGTACTTCCCCGGGTGCGCCTCCGGATGCATCTGCGCGAAGTGCTGGTCGAGCGTGACGTTCTGCGCCGACAGCGTGAGGGTGCCGCTTCCCGACATCGCGTCGCGGGCGTTCACCGACAGGTTCATCAGTATCTGGTGAATCTGGGTCGCGTCGGCTCGCGCCATCCAGAGATCGCTCGGGACCTCTTCGATGACCGTGATGCTGCGCGGCAGCGTCTCGTGCAGGATTCCCGAGACCTCGCGAACGATGTGCTTCAATTCCGTCGGCACCCGGTCACCCTCGACGCCGCGGGCGAACGACAGAACCTGCCGCACGATGTTCGCGCCCCGGGCCGCGAGCTGTTCCAGCATCGCGACGCACTCGAGGCCCTCGGGATCCTTCGCCAGCTTGCGCTCCAGCAGCCGCACCGAAACCATGATCGGGGCCAGGATGTTGTTGAGGTCGTGCGCCAGCCCGCCGGCCAGCGTTCCGACGCTCTCGAGGCGCTGCGAGCGCAACAGCTGTGCCTCGGCGCGGCGCTTCTCGGTGATGTCGCGCAGGATCACGGTGAAGAGCTTCTTGCCGCGGATCTCGACCTGGGAAATCGAGGCTTCGATCGGGAATTCCTCACCGTTCGAGCGCACGCCGAACAGCGAGTTCAGCCGGCCCATCGCCCGGCGCGTGACGTTGGTCTCGCCGAAGTTGCGGACGTGTACCGAATGCGCGGCGCGGAACCGCGTCGGGATGAAGCGATCGAGCGGCTGGCCGATCGCTTCCTCGGCCGAAGTGCCGAACGTCTTCTCCGCCGCGGCGTTGAAGACGAGAACCCGCTGGCCTTCGTCGATGGTGATGATGGCGTCCATCGCCGAGCCGACGATTCCGGCGAGCAGCGTCTCGCTCTCGTCGGCCGTGGCGCCCGGGACGTGATCCGGCTTGCGAACCCTCCTGGAGTCGGTCACCCCGCGATCATGGAGCGACCGGCCCACCGCGTCCAGTGACTATGCCGCCTTCTTCCTCCGCCCGATCTCGACCGGCACCATGAGGCAGAGCGCGCCGCCGTCTCCGATCAGGCCGCGAATCTCGATGCGCGCCCCGAATTCATTCGCCAGTCCGCTCAGATGCTCGAGACCGGCTCGCCGAACCCGTCCCCATCCGGTGTCGAGGTCGAAGCTCCCGTGCGCGTGCTCGTCCTCCACCTGCGGCACGCGATCACCGACCGTGAACGCGACGTGGAGCTCGGTGCCGGGGTCGCTCTCCTCCACCGAGACGCGAACGCTGATGCTGTTGCCGGCGCGGGTGTAGCGCAGGGCTTCGTCGAACAGCCGGTGCAGCATCTTCGAGAACCGCGGCGCGTCGCAGTGAATGTCCGGCAGCGCTTCCGGAACGTTGAGCACGAGCTCGCAGCGCGCGCACGCGGCGCTGGCGGCCCGGTCGCGATAGAAGTCGTCGAGCACCTGGCGCAGCTCGGCTCCATCCAGATGCGCGTCCTTCATCAGGCGATCGACGTCGGGGGGAACCGACAGCCAGTCGAGCAGGGACTCGATCTTGCGCGTCGAGGCGCGGGCCACTTCGACCGCCGCCCGCTCCGACTGTCCGGCGCGCTCGAGGATCTGCTCGAGACACCCGCGTAGGACCGAGATCGGTGTCCGCGCCGCGTTGGCGAGCTCGCTCATCCCGCGCGCGTTGAGCTCCTCTCGCCGGCGAAACTCTTCGTTCTCGCTGCGCAGCCTCCGGATGCTCTCAGCCTGCCACGCATGGCCGTCGAGATTCGCGAAGGAAACGCCGGCCACCGCCATCGATGCCTCGAGAACGCTCATCTCGACGCGCCCGTAGCGATGCTGCCCGAACGGCGGACCCAGGCCGCAGACGATCACGAATCGTTTGGCGGCGCGGGCGGGCGCGAACAGAACCAGTCCCGCCTCCTGAATCAACGTCGAGGTGGCATAGCCGATCCCACCGTCGATGTCCCAGGCACCGACCGGAGCCGAAGACTCCGAGAACAGCCTCCACAGGCTCACCGAGGATGCGGCAACGACCGCTCGGGCCAGAGGCTTCGAGATGCCGTGCGCCGCCAGCAGAACCGGAAGCGACGCCTCGCTCTCCGAGTGCATCCAGACCATCCCCTTCGACGTGCCGAGCTGCCCCATCAGGGCGAGCAGCAGCAGACGCGCCGTATCGAAGATGTCGGTCGAATTCGCGAGGTCGGTGTTCAACTCCACCAGGGACGCCAGCGCGTGGTCGCGCCGGTTCCTTCGCCAGATCCGTCCGGCCGGCGCATCGGCATCGCCGTTCACGGCTTGATGAGACGCTTCGAGGTGTTCGCCGGTGTTCGAGGGGTCGGGATTCATGTCAGGCCGCCTTCAGCTTCGAGCAGGCGTCGTCTTCGTTGTCGTCGATCTCGAGGAATTCATGGAGACTCAGGAGGTCGACGACCATCGACACCGCGGGGGACACGGCAGCCAGACGAACCGAATTCAGCTGCCCTTCGTGGTAGGCGTCCGCCACCGCCATGATCGCGCCGATGCCGCTCGATGCGATGAACGGCACTTCGGCGAGGTTGATGACCAGGTTCTTTCCGAGTGACTGGATGTCGCCACACTCGTCGAGGAACCGTGGTGAGGTGCTGGCGTCGAGCGGACCGTAGACGCGCAGCACGATCGTGCCCGGTCGCTCGACTCGCGAGAACTTGACCTCTTTGTTCATTGCGCTACCTCCTCAGGCGTGCGGGCCGCATGCTCCCGCGGTGTGAGCAACGTGATGTTTCCTTCCGGAGTGGCGGGGTAGAACTTGACGGAAGCCAGTCGATGGACGATGTCGAGACCATGGCCGCGGCCGCGCCGCCGGATCTCCGGGTTGGCGTAGTCGGCGGGCAGCCAGGGCGCGGGCACGAATGGCGTGCCGCAATCGATGATCAGGAAGTGCCGCCGGGACGCGATCCACCACACCATGAAGTCCTCCGCGGACTGATTGCGATAGCCGTGCTCGACGATGTTGGCGCAGAGCTCGTAGAGCGCGAGGTGGAGCGCGCGGAACGAGCGCTCATCGAATTCCGAGACCTCGGGAAGGCCGTGAAGCCAGGGCTCGAGGCCGTCGAGAGCGTCGAGCTCGGCCCTGAGCCGCAGCGCGTGCCCGGATGCGAGCGCCTCGGCCACCAGCGCCGCGGGAGCTTCGCCGTCGCTTCTCACCTCATCCACCGGGGCCGGATCCCGCGCGATGATGAGCACGGTCTCGTCGTCGGTGAACGGCTCGCTCTGACGCCAGTCGTCGAGGGCCTTTCGGAGCGCTGTCAACACCGCGTCGGCGCCCTCGGGGGCGGCGCGCTGCAGCACCTCCTCGACGCGATCGAATCCGAACTGCTCGGCGCCCAGTGGATCGAACGCCTCGTTGACCCCGTCGGTCGTCTGCAGCAGTACGTCGCCGGGCTCGAGCCGGATCGAGCTGTCGCTCAGCGTCCGGCGGACGCGATCGCCGCGGACGAGGCAGAGCGGCGCGCCGTGGTTGTTGAGCCGCAGCACCGATCCGTCACGGCGGCGGTAGAGCATGCTCGGGTTGTGTCCGGCTGAGGCGTAGACCATCTCGCCGCTCCCGGGATCGACCACGGCATAGAACATGGTGACGAAGGTGGCGCGCGGCAGAAGGCCGGCCAGGCAGTGGTCCAGCGCGCCGAGCAGGTCCGACGGACTCGAGTGGATCACGCTGTACGCCTTGAGGAGCGCCGACACCATGCTGGTCACCATGCAGCCGCCCAGTCCCTTGCCGGCCACGTCCGCGATCGCCACCGCGATCCGTCCGTCGGGAAGCTCGAACGAGTCGAAGTAGTCGCCGCCGACCTCGGTGGCGGCGCGCTGCGCGCCGTCGAACGTGAACGCGCCGCTACGGAGCCGCGCGGAAGGAAGCAGCGATTGCTGAATCGACTGCGCCAGCTCCATCTCGTGCGACAGCCGCTCGGTCTCGACCAGGTTGTCGCGCGCGACCGTCAGCTCCCAGCTCATGGTGTTGAGCGCGTCGGCGAGCATTCCGAATTCGGTCGGATCGTCGAGCAGCACCGGCTGGTGGAAATCGCCGCGGCCGATGCGCTCGATCCCGGCGCGGACGGCCTGGATGGGACGGAGGAATCGCCACATCATCACGTAGGTCGCGAGGCCGCCGACCAGCAGGAACGCCGCGAGCCACAGAAGCCCGGTGCGACGCATGTGGTCGACCTGCTCGTCGATGTGACCGCGGCGATAGCCCACATAGGCGGTGCCGAGCGATCGGCCATTCACGACCTGGACCGGCGCCGACGCCACGATCAGCGTGCGGTTGGCGAGCAGTCGCGCACGAGAGCCCGGATGCGACCGGCCTTCGGGCTCGAGCGCCGCAGGCGCCACGAATCGCTGTCCGATCCGCTGCAGCTCGGCGTCGCCCACGATCCGTCCGTCGGGGCTCACCACGGTGACGAACGCGATCTCCGGCTGGCGCTCGATCATCGTCTTCGCCATCGGATTCAGCGTCAGCTCGGGGAAGTCGGAGAGCAGCGCGCTCGATCCGGCCAGCGCGAGATTCTGGGCCTGGAGGCTCAGACGGGCCTCGGTCTCCGCGGTCATCACCCGACGCAGATTCCGCTCGGCCAGGAATCCGAGCGCCATCATGAGCGCGGTCATGAGAGCGCAGGTCGCGCCCGCCATGATCCAGCGCAGGCTCACGTAGCGACGCGAGGACGAGGCCGTCTTCGCACCCGGCTGCCGCGCTGCGGGAGCGGCCGGCGGACCAGCTTCCGGAGATCGATTCATTTGGTGCTTCCTCCCATCGATGCCAGTCGATCCAGCTGCTCGAGAGCTTTCGCCAGGTATCCGTTCGCGCGCGCGTCGCCGGGATCGACGCGAACCGCGAGCTTCCAGAGCCGGGCCGCCTC
>DATJEP010000121.1:0-4730 GCA_035496475.1 Candidatus Udaeobacter sp. | reverse complement strand
ACCCCGCGCGCGCCCGCTCGGTCGAAGCCGATCTGGAGGAGCGCTGGCAACCGATCGCCGGCGAGGGGACTCTTCGCCTCGACCGCACCGACGGCGGCCTCGAGCTGCGGGCGCTCGGCCATGACAAGGGAAGCGCGGCGGCGTCGTTGATCGGCGCCTGCCCGAGTCGAACGATCGCGGTGTTCGTCGGCGACGACCGGAGCGACGAGGACGCCTTCGAGGTGGTGAGCTCGGGCGGATTCGGTGTGCGTGTCGGGGCGCATCGCGCGTCGCGCGCGACGCTGAGGCTCGAGCCCGAGCGCCTCTCCGAGTTCCTCGATCAATGGCTGCGCGTGGCGGCCCGGGCCTCGTGAGATCTCCCGGCGTCGAAACGCGGCCGGCCCACGCGCCGCGGAGCGGAAGAAGCACGGCACCGGTGGCGTGCGCGCTCGCGCTGATCGCGTGTGCCGCGGCCTTCGGCATGGCGAGGGCCGGCGCCATCGCGGCCGCCATGCCCTCGCGTGCGCACGGCACCCCGAAGCCCTCGGTGTCCGCGGTCGAGCGCCGGCTGGTCCGCTCGATCGCGCGACAGGCGCCCTCATCGATGGACCTTCTGATCCGCGCCGTCAACGTGAACAGCGGGACCATGAACTTCGATGGCGTGCGCGCGGTCGCCCGCCTGTTCGAGCCCGAGCTCCAGTCGCTGGGCTTCACCTGCCGGTGGGCCGACGGCGCCGGATTCGGGCGCGCCGGGCACCTGATCGCGCGACGCGTCGGGCGTGGCGACGTGCCGAAGCTGGTGCTGATCGGTCACCTCGACACGGTGTTCGAGCGCGACAGCCCGTTCCAGCGCTTCGAGCCGCTGCCCGACTCGACGGCGCGCGGCCCCGGCGTGATCGACATGAAGGGCGGCGACGTGATCATGCTGATGGCGCTGCGCGCGCTCGCCGACGCCGGCCGGCTCGACCGTCTGTCGATCGCCGTGGTTCTGAGCGGCGACGAAGAGAACGCCGGCACGCCGCTCGCGCTCGCCCGCCACGACCTGGAAGGGGCGGCAGACTGGGCCGACGTCGCGCTCGGATTCGAGGACGCGGCGGGGGATCCGTCGACGGCGGTGGTGGCGCGGCGCGGCGCCGGGAGCTGGACGGTTCGGGCGTCGGGCCGCCCCGGACATTCGTCGCAGATCTTTCGCGACGACATGGGGGATGGAGCGATCTACGAGCTGGCGAGGATCCTGGCGGCGTTCCGCGACTCGCTCTCGCACGAGCGCTACCTCACCGTGAACCCCGGTCTCATCGTCGGCGGGTCCGGCCTTTCGCTCGATTCCGAAAGCGGGCATGGCGCCGCCTCCGGGAAATCGAACGTGATCGCGGAGAGCAGCGCGGTTTCGGGCGATCTGCGCTCGCTCTCCCTCGATCAGCGCGAGCGGGCGCGAACCGTCATGAGCCGGATCGTCGCGGCGCATCTGCCGCATACCGACGCCCGCATCACCTTCGAGGACGGCTATCCGCCGCTCGCTCCGAGCGCCGGCAATCGCCGTCTGCTCTCCCTGTTCGATCAAGTGAGCCGCGACCTCGGCGACGGCCCCGTCACCGCGGTCGACCCGGCGCGCGCCGGCGCCGCCGACATCTCCTTCACGGAAGGCCGCGTCGAGATGGCGCTCGACGGTCTCGGTCTGATGGGACATGACGATCACTCACCCGGCGAAACCGCCGACCTCCGCACGTTCACCATGCAGGCCGGCCGGGTCGCGGTCCTGCTCTCGCGGCTGGCGGATTGGCGGCGTGGCGAAGCTGCACCGTGACCGCCTCTTGAAATCTTTTTCTGTGATTTGAAGAATCTACGAAGACAAACGTGAATCGCGGCGGACGAGCTCCGATCGGCGAGGATCCCGCAACGACTTGGACCACAAAGCATTGCCATCCAAATCGACGCGTCACTGCGTCGTGGCACCAATCTCGCGTATGCAGGCCCGTCGAGGCAGTCAACCAGCCAGCCAGCGAAGCGAATTGCCTCACGTCGTAAGAAGTAAGAACGGCGGAGGACGGGACCAGACCGGACAATGTCCGGCACAGGGTAAAGCGATGCGGCCTCGCTCGCCCTAAGTCGCGCCTCCGCCGTTCGTTTTTTTCTTCGCGAGACCGCGCGCGATTCCGATCGTGGGCGAGCGCGGCCGCCACTTCACCGCCGCCCTGAGCCGCTCCGCGCTCCATCAAACGATCCATCCCGGATCGTGAGCGACCGTGGCGGCACCCGCCGCGTCCATTCAGCAGCGTGATTCCAGTGCTCGGTGACGTGGATCCACTCCGGCGGATCGAATCTCCATCGCCGACACGCATGACGAGCATGTAGCAAGTACATGACGCGCGTAACCTTTACATCCGGTGATGATTCACGACAGGCCATCGCCCCCGTAATCAATGGATTGACGCTGCCGGCTGCGTGGCATGAAAGGTGCGTTGACACTTCGCGCCGCCTGGAAACACCCGCAAACGCGGACATGCAGGAAGCACGGGGAGAAATCGATGAATACCGATCAGATCGCCGGCAACTGGCAGCAGCTGCGCGGCCGGATCAGGGAACAGTGGGGCAAGTTGACGGATGACGACCTCGAGATGGTCAACGGTCAGTACGAGCGCCTGGTCGGCCGGATTCAGGCCCGCTATGGCATGACACGGGAACTGGCCGAGCATGCGGTCCACGAGTGGCTCATCGGGGTCCATGTCTGAACACTTCGCGCGGCGCGCCCGGCTGGGATCGGGTCCGGGTTCGTGCCGATCAACATCGCCTGCAACTCCTGACATCAGAGAGGGCCGATATGCTGGATGAACCACGCGCAGCCCGCCGCGAAACCGAAGCCGCCGAGCGGCTGGACCAGGACGTTCGCTCGGGAGCGATTTCGATCGGTTACCAGACGCGCGAAGACTCGGACCTGATGCGTCTCGCCCAGGCGAACGATACCGCCGCGTTCGACGAGCTGGTGTCACGTTATCGCGATCGCGTCTACGCGCTCGCGGCGGCCGCCTTCTCCGATCCCGAGCGGATCGGCGACGTGGTGTGCGAAGCCTTCCTCTATGCGTACCGCAACATCGCTCGGGCCCGCACGACGCGACCGGACGCCTGGTTCTACATCAGCGCTCTGCGCGCGGTGTTCGTGATCGCGACGCCGCCGACCTGTCCGGGATCGCACGGGGCGTGAGTCATGCGCCACTCGCGGCGCGTGCGCGGTCCCTTCGAAGCTCATACGAACTCGGATTCACGATCACTCGCGGGCTGCCGGCGCGAGGCGTAGGCTCGCCTTCGCTCGCTGCCTTCTCCGGAAGGCCCTGAAGTGATCGCAGGTGCCGGGAGGGAGGTCCCATGAAACGCAGAACCGGATGGATGTACGCCGGCGTCGCCGCATTGCTCCTCGTTCTCGTCGGATGCTCGAAGAAGACCGAAACCGCGAACCAGACCGGAAGCGACAGCCTGCTCGGCGCGAATCCCCAGGAACAGGGTCAGGGAAATCTGACGCCTCAGCAGGGCTACACGTCGCCCGCCCCGCCGCCGGCTGGAACCTCGACGTCCGCGCCCTCGCATCCGCGTGCGTCGACGAAGAACCTCGTCACCATGCCGTCGGGGACCGCGATCCAGGTGAAGGTGAACGAAGCCATCTCGACCGAGACCGCGAATGTCGGAGACGCCTGGAGCGGGACGGTCGAAAACGCCGTGATCGTCGGCGACCGCGTCGTGATTCCGGCGGGCGCCACCATTCATGGTGTCGTCAGCACGTCGAAAGCGGCGCAGAAGGGTGACCGCGCCACGCTCGATCTCAGCCTTTCGTCGGTCGAGATCCACGGCACCAGCCATGCGATCCATGGCGGCACCGAGGCAATCATCGCCGGCTCGCCGCGCGCCCGGAATCTCGGAGCGATCGCGGGAGGCGCCGCGGCCGGCGCGCTGATCGGTCACGCGATCGGCGGCGGCAAGGGAACCCTGATCGGCGGCGTGCTGGGCGGAGCGGCGGCCTCCGGCGCGGTGGCGAAGTCGAAGGGCTATCAGGTGGAGCTGAAGCCGGGCACCGAGCTCACGTTCACGACGAGCCAGTCGCTCGCGGTCCGCATGTAGTCCCGGGTGCGGCGAATGACGGTGCGTCGGCGCGTCCCTCACGCTCTGGTCGCGGCGGCGTTCCTGACGTTCGCCGCATTCCCGCTCGGCTGCGACACGTCGCCGCAGCCGGCGCACGCGGTACGGTCCGAGCTGCGGCGCGAGCTGCGCGCGCGGTTTCACTGGTTCGGGCGCCCGACCGTGGACGCCGATGACCTGCAGCCGGTGGTGCGTCGCTTCTACCAGTCGCGCGGCTTCGACCCGGCGTGGACCGACGGGCGGCGTCCGACCGGCGACGCGCGTGCGCTGCTCGCGGCGCTCGACGCGGCGCCGCAGCAAGGCATCGATCCCGGGAAATACGGCCCCGAGCGCCTGCGCGAGCTGATGAAGAATGCGGACGCCGGGCTGGTCGGGCCGGCGCCGAGCGCCCGCGCGCTCGCCACGCTCGACATTCAGCTCACGCGCGCGTTCCTCACCTACGCGGCCAATCTCTCGAGCGGTCAGGTCGACCCGCGTCTGCTGCCGGCCGACTGGCACCTCAACCTGCGCCGTCCGAACCTGGCTCCGGTGCTGGCCGACGCGATCCAGAATCACCGCGTCGAGCGCTCGCTGGCGGAGATCACCCCGCGCGATCCGAGCTACGAGCGGCTGCGCGCCGCGCTCGA
>DATJEP010000120.1:0-11496 GCA_035496475.1 Candidatus Udaeobacter sp. | reverse complement strand
CGGTCGCCTCCCACGCACCGCCTGCGCGCCGCCCAAGCAACATCACGCGACTCAGCGCGCGGCGGCGACCTCGCGTGCGGGCTCGCCGCTGGTCATGGCCGGAATCGGGCCCAGCGTCCGCAGCACCAGCAGCGTCATGTCGTCCTGCGGCTCGACCGGACCGAGGAACCCTCGCAGTCCCTCCAGGATCCGATCCGCGACCTCGCGTGCCTCGAGGTCCCGCGGCAGCGCGCGGACCAGCTCGACCAGGCGCTCGTCGCCGAACTGCTCGTCGGCGGCGTTCGCCGCTTCGCTGATGCCGTCCGTGTAGAGCACCACGCAGTCCCCCGCGGTCAGCGCGACCATGCCCTGCTCGAACTTCGCGTTGTCGAAGACCCCGAGCAGCGGGCCGCCACGATCGAGGAATTGTGGCGCCACTCCTCCCCGCACCAGCACGGGCCAGTTGTGGCCGGCGTTCGAGAAGGTGAGCCGCGGTGGATGGCACTCGATCCGCGCCAGAAAGAACGTCGCGAATTGATGGCTCTCACTGCTGCGGTAGAGCAGGGTGTTGATGTTGCGCAGGACGTCGGGAAGCGCGTGCACGCTTCCGGCCTGGGTCCGCAGCGAAGCCTGCAGCATGGATGAGAGGAGCGCGGCGGGAACTCCCTTGCCCGACACGTCCGCGATCGCGAGCAGATAGGAACCGTCGCCGACCGGCACCACGTCGTAAAAGTCTCCGCCGACCTGCTTCGAGGGAATCGAGAGCGCGTGAACCTCGCAGCCCGGAATCAGAGGGAAATCCGAGATCAGCTGGGCACGCTGGATACGCCGCGCCAGGCTCATCTCCTCCTCGAGGCGCGCGACTTCGACGCGCTCGCGCAGCAGCAGCGCGTTCTGCATCGATACCGAGACCTGGGCGGCGAGCGTGGTGAGGAGCGTAACGTCCTCGGCGCCATACGATGTGCCGGTGAGCTTCTCGCCCAGCAGCAGCGCCCCCACCAGATCGGATCTCCAGCGCATCGGCACGACCAGGCTGGTGGCGAGCGGACCTCGGAGGAACGTGACGTCCTCCTCGGAGATGCCATCGAGGCGGCTGGAGAGCTGGACGCTGGCCGCGCCGCCCGGAACGCGCGGCAGCACCTCGGCCAGCCGTGACAGTGTCTCGTCGGGCAGCGTCTCTCCTTCCGCCGTTCGGGCGATGGCGCGGTCCTTGGCCAGCGCGACGATGATCGCGCTCCTCGGCAGCAGCGCGGCCGACAGCGTGTGAATCGTGCGCGACAGCAGCACGTCGAGATCGATCGTGGTCTGGAGGTCGCGGCCGAGCTGACGCAGCACGTTCCGGTAGTCGTTCGGGTCCCTCAGCATCAATCGGTCGAGCAGCTCCTCGAGCCGCGCCACCGCCGGCTGGAACAAGGCGACCGCGAGGATCAGCAGCACCGGATCGAAGACCCGCTCGTCGAAGCCGCCCGAGCGCGCGACGAAGTGTCCGAGTCTCGACACCACGAGCAGGTAGAAGCCGACCAGCGCGCCCGATACCAGCGCGTAGACGATTCCGCGCCGCGCCAGCAGGCGGGCGTCGAGGAAGCGATAGCGAACGATCGAGTATGCGATCGACCCGGGGCCGGTGGTGAGCGCGGCGATGATCAGCGTGGCGCGCACGCTCTCTTCGAGGTGAAGGTTCAGCAGCGTGGGAATCAGCGTCGCCGCGCTGTAGAACCCGAGGCAGGCGCCGAGCCCGACGGTGATCACGCGAAGCTGCTGGCGGATGCGCGGCACGGTGGCGCGCCGCGTGCTGTTGACCAGCAGCGCCATGGTGGCGGCGCCGAATCCCAGATTGACCAGCGAGAACAGCGCGCGATGAACCAGCAGGAAGAGGTTGACCACGACGCCGATCACCCCGAGCACCGGCGCCGCCAGGCGGAGCAGGCCCTCCGACGGGACCGCCACCGTCGGCTTCCAGGCGAGGATCAGCAGCGTCAGCGCGAAGTGAAAGGTGTGCGGAGCGAACACCAGCGTCCCGAAGCCGGGCGCCCAGCGCCGCCCCGGAAACAGGACGACGCGGCGGACGAACGGACGCTCCTCGGGAAACAGGCACGCGAACAGGAACAGCGTGGGAAAGAAGAACTCCCACAGGTAGGAGACGTTGTTGAGGATCTCGGGCGCGGCGCTGCCCTTCACGCCCCGGGCGGCCAGGAACGCGGCGCCGGCGAGAATCGCCCCCAGCCCGCCGAAGAACAACATCAGCGCGACGGTGCGATTGACCCGATGCGCCGGGTTCTCGCGCAGGATGACGATGCCGAGCAGGAAGACGAGCCCGCCGAGCGCGAGATTCAGCGTCGACAGCAGCAGATAGGAATTCATCGCCCTCGCCGGTTCGCCTGGCTCCCCGGATTCCGGGGCACCGCCACGGAGTACTACGTCCCGGGGCCCCGTGAGTTGCGCGACGCCCGCGGCTTCGCGCCCCTGTCCAGGGTATGGACTTCCACGATTGACGGTCGAGTGTTGGAGGGTGGGCTCTCGGGGTCAAGCGGAATCCCGGCGGCCGCCTCGTCCCCGAATCATCTCACGGCCGGGACGGATCAGCGCACGACCGCGAGCCTCAGGGTGGCAACACTCCCCCGCGCCGAGGCACGCACGAAATAGAGCCCCGGCCGGACGGCGCGGCCGCGATCGTCCCTCAGGTCCCATTGCAGGGGAACGAATCCCGGTGACGGGTGGCTCGTGTCGAGCCGCCGGACTCGCGCGCCGGTCACGTCGTAGATCGCGACCTCGGCGGCTCCCCCTCGAGGCAGCGCGAGCTGAAGGAACGCGAGGTCGCGGGCGGGATTCGCGCTGCGAAGACGGAGCGCGAACACGGCGGGACGTCCTCCGTTCGCGGAATCGCGAGGGGCGAGCCGGAACGGATCGGAGATCAGCGCGGTCACGGGGACCGACGAGGCACGGCCCACGATCTCGATCAGGGCCGAATCCGCCGCGGCGGGCGCGAGCCAGTGGAGCGAGCGTTCCCCCAGCCGCGACGCCAGAGGAACCCAGGTGTCGCCACCGTCGAGTGAGAGCCAGACGTCCCACGCCGCCACGGTGACGCCGGGCGCCTCGCTCCATTCGAGGTCGATGACGTCGTCGGACGGCACGGTTGGGACGGGACCTCCGGAGCCATAGGTCTTGAGTCCCGCCGGACTCGTGAATGCGGGCCGCGCGAGTCGAACCGTGTCGCGCGCCACGAACCAGGTGACGCCCGGCGACTCGCCGATCAGCTCGATCGGGATCACATCCGCGCCGCCCTGAGATCGGAGCAGGTTCAGGATCGGGACGCCGAGCCGTGCCGCGGCGGCGCTCGAACCGGCGCTGTCGCCGTGCACCGGCTGGCTTCCGTTCAGAAGTACGGTCGCGGGATCGATGGCGCGCGCGTCGAACCCCGGCAGCGCAACGCGGAGATGGGCGTCGTGATCGGGAGGCTCGATCGCGAGCGCGCGATTCTCGACCGTGATCGAGGCCGGCGCCAGGCCGACATGCAGACGCACCGGCAGCGCGTGCGGCGGCACACCGGGCTCGTTGTCCTCGATCCTGAGACTTCCCTCGTAGTCCCCATCCAGTGACGAAGCGGCCGACAACGCGACCTTCAGGGTGTCGATGCCTCCCGGCGGCAGCGCGCCCGAGTCCGGCGAGACCGCGACCCAGGGTGGAGCGGTGGTGAAGTGAACGCGCAGATGGTCGTGGACGTAGGCCGCGTTGTAGGCGACCTGGAGCCCGATCGATCGATCGTCGTTCTGAATGCCGATCGTGGCTTCGGTCAGACGCGTGAGCATCGAGAGATACTGATAGTCGATCGAGCCGTCGCGCCCGAGCACGATCTCGTAGGTGTAGGGGCCACCGACGGTGAGGTGCGGCACGTCCTCGAACTCGATCACGAAACGCGCGCTGTCACCCGTCACGAACGCACGCGCCGAACCCGCCGTCGGACGGAAGTCCTGATCGCTCCAGAACGCCGCGAGCAGATTCTCCGGCACCACCGCGCCCGAGTTCGGAAGGGGTGCGTGGGTGAACGTGGAGAGCGAGCTGGTGAACGAGGCGAACCCGTTCGTGCAGACGCGGATCGAGTCGAACGGCACCCCGTAGAACGTGAAGCGGAACGGCAGGGCGATCGGCCCGCTGGTCTCGTCGTCGCCGAAGAGCGGCAGCTGCTGTCCCGACGTCGCGTCGATCCAGTCGAAGGCGGGACCGCCCGGCTCGTCGCTGTCGATCCAGCGGTAGCCGAACGAATCGGGACCTCCGGCGCCGAATGCTCCGGGCGCGCTCGTCGCGCTGCCCACTCGCGTGCCCGGCGCCGCGTTGGGCCGTGCCGGCCGCGCGCCGGATTCGACCAACACCGCCGTCGCCCCCTTCGGCCCCTCGTGGTCGAGTGGCGCGGCGAGGGCGCTCGCCGAGGGCCCGGTCAGCGCATGGGCGCGATAAATGAGCGCGGAACCGCCGGTGTTGTGGAGCGCCACGCCGTGGAGCGTGGTGAGAGCCCGATCCCCGGCGCCGTGCGCGAGCGCAAATCGCAGCGCGGTGTCGGCGAACGCCGCGGCGGGCGGCTCGGCGGCGCGCGCGTTGATCGGAATCGTCCGCTCCGGCGTATCGGGATCGTTGCTGCGCAGCGTCAGCGTGGCCGGGAACGTTCCACGAGCTCGCGCCGCGAACGTGACCTCGACGGGACGCCGCGAGAACGGCGGGATCGCGAGATGGTCCGGAGCCGCGGTGAAACCGGGATCGCTGCTGAGGACCTTGTCGACCCGCAGCGTGTCGCTGCCGGCATTCACGACGCCGAGATCCAGGGTCCGCGACGTGCCGATCGGGACGGTGCCGAAGTCGAGCGCGACGGGATCGAGATCGAGCAGCGGAACGCCCAGAACGTGGAGCCGCGCGGGAATCATGAGCCGGGGCGCGAGCGGGTCGTTGCCGTCGAGCTCGACGTGACCCTCGTAGCCGCCGCCCGCGAGCCCCGCGGCGTGGAACGTGACGGCGAGATCCTCGGCTCCGCCCGGCGCGATCCGACCGGTATCCGGCGTCACCGTCACCCAGCGCGGAGGCCGGATGAAGCGGACGGCGAGGCTGTCGGCGAGATAGGGGGCGTCGAAGTCGGCGAGGAGGCCGTCGTCGCGCGTCCCGTTCTGGATGCCGACCGTTGCGCTGGTCAGCGTCCGCGTCTGGAGATCGAGATAGCGATATTCGATCGTGCCCGTGGCGTCGATCACGATCTCGAACGTGTTGGTCCGGCCGGGCTCGCCGAAGCGCGGCACGTCCTGGAACTGAACCACGGCGTGCGCGGAATCCGACGCGAACCACGCCATCCCCGGGCTCGGGAAGACGAGGTCGTCCCAGAACGCGGCGAGCAGGTTCTCCGGCACGCCATCGGCCTGGCTCGGCAGGGGCGTGTTCGCGAAGCCCGCGCTCATCGAGGTGAAGGAGACGAAACCGTTGGTCGAGACGCGGAGGGACCGGAACGACTCGCCGTAGAACGGGAAATCGAAGCCGAACGCGAGCGGCGCGCTGACCGCGTCGTCGCCGCTCAGCGCGATCGCCGTGCCGTGGGCGCGTACGTCCTCCCACTGGAACGCGGGCCCGCCCGGCTCGCGGCTGTCGTGGAACGTGTAACCGAACCCGTCCGGCCCTCCGCCCTGGAGCGCGGCGCGGCCCGGCCTCTGATCGACCGCGCCCTTGGCCGGCGTGGGCTCGCGATCCACCGCCATCGGGACGCCCGCGGGGCTCGCCAGCGCGACGGCGCGGAACACGTAGTCCCCTCCCCCGCGGTTCGCGACGTGGAGCGTCCGGCTGGTGCTCGCGCCGGTGCGCAGCTCCGCCGCCAGCGACTCGGGCGACGCCGAGACGCTCGGCGCGGGGATGGCGTGACCGCTCACCGCGATCGCGAGGTGCGGCAGATCCGGATCGTTGCTCTGGAACGCGACCTGACCGGAGAAGGCGCCGGTGTCGGTCGGTGCCCAGGTGACCGTAACCGCACGGTGCTCGAACCGCGCCATCTGAAATGCGGTGACGTCGGTGGTGAGCGTCGAATCCGACACCGTGATCGCGCTGACGCGGAGGCTGTCCGAACCCGGATTCGTGACCGCGAGGGATCGGGTCGGATGCGCGCCGACGTAGACGTCGCCGAAGGCCAGCGTGCCGGGCGAGACGCGGAGATCCGGCGCGCCGGTGACGTGCAGGTGAACCGGAACGTGCACCACCGAGGAGTCGGGATCGTTGCTCTCGATCCGGACGTCGCCGCTGTAGTCGCCGCCGGCGAGCGCGGCGGGATTGAAGCGGATGGAAATCGGCTGGGTCTGGCCGGCCAGAACGCGTCCGGAGGTCGGCGTCACGGTCATCCACTGCCCGATCGGAACGATCTTGATCGCGAGGGAATCGTGGAGGTAGGGGGCGTCGAACGCGACCTCGAGCGCGGTCTGCGCGGCGCCGTCCTGGATTCCGACCGTGGCGCTGTTGGCGGGATCTCCGAGGTGCAGGTACTGATAGCGGATCTCGCCGCTCGGGCGCAGCTCCACCTCGAACGTGTACGGCCCCCCGCTCTCGAAGTGCTGGGCGCCATCGAACTCGATCAGCAGCCGCGAGGCGTCGCCCCATACCCAGGCGCGATGCTCGGCGCCGAACACAAGGTCATCCCAGAACGGCATGATGCCGTTTTTCGGCGCGAAGAGATTCGGCAGCAGCTGGTTCGCGAACAGCGCGAAGTCGTCGGTGAACGTGAGGTAGCCGTTGGTGCAAACCCGCAGTGAATCGAACTGCGTTCCATAGAAGGGAAACGCGAAGCCGATCGGGATCAGATCCGAAATGTTGTCGTCGCCATTCAGATTGATGGCGGTTCCGATGGCGGTGACGTCGACCCAGTCGAAGGCCGGCCCGGTCGTGGTGTCGCTGTCGATCCAGCGGTAGCCGAATCCATCGGGTCCGCCGGCGTGCCCGCTCACCACGGTCCCCTGCGGTCCCGCCTCACCCTTGGCGTAGCGGATCGGATCGTGCCGCGGCTGAGCCGCGTACGCGACCGTGGGCGTCGGAAGCGTGAAGTCCAGCGTTCCCGCTCCGATGTTGGTGATCACGACCGCGGAGGAATCGATCACGCCGGTGAGCGACGCGCCCGAGACCGAGTGCGGCGCCACCGCGAGGTGCGGGATGCCGAGCGTCGTGACCGCGACGCTGTTCGAGACCGGCCCGGCGTTGTCGAACTCGTCGAGGGCGCGAAGCGCGATGAAGAGCGACGTCTCGAACGGCAGGCCGCGAGCCACGAAGTGCTCAACCGTTCCCGCCGGCGCGGGATCGGGCGCACCCGGGATCGGAGTGGCGGCGGCGAACGACGCCGAGTCGACGATGGCGTTTCGCGACCACCGCAGGTCGTAGCCCGACGCGCGCCCGATCGTGCCGTCGTCACCGGTCGCGGTCCAGCTGAGATCGACCGTGCTCGATCCCACCTCCCCGTGCGTGAGGTCGGTGATCGCCCCGGGCGGAATGCTGTCCGGCGTCGCGATCGCGTTGAACGCGTTCAGCCGGCCACTGCGGGTGAGTCCGGCGAGCGATGTGGGATGGTCGACGCCACCGAGCAGGATGCCCTTGACCTCGAGCGGGCCCAGCGTCGGTGTTTCGCCGAGCACCAGCGAGGCCGCTCCCGCCACCATCGGGCACGCCATCGACGTGCCCGAGATCAGCGCGTAGCGCGAGCCCGGGAAGGTCGAGAAGATGTTGACCCCGGGCGCGACGATGTCGACGCTATTCGCCCCGAAATTGCTGAAGCTGGCGAGCGAGTCGCGATCATCGCTCGCCGCCACCGACAGGATGTAGCTCGACGGATACGAGGCGGGGTATACCGGATTGGTGTCGAGATCCAGGTGCGAGTTGCCCGCCGCGCAGACGAACAGCTGACCCGCCGACCCCGCCGCCTGGATGGCGTCGAACAGGGCGGCCGAGAGCGCGCCTCCGCCCCATGAGTTGCTGGTGATGCGGCAGCCGACGGTGATCGCATACTGAATCGCCGCGACCGCGTTGGCGATCGATCCCGAGCCGTTGGCATCGAGGAACTTGATCGCGACCAGCCGGTCGCGCCAGGCCACGCCGGTGCCGCCGGTGCCGTTGTTCCCCATCGCGGCGACGATGCCGGCGGTGTGCGTGCCGTGGCCGTTGTCGTCCATCGGGTCGCCGTCGTTGTTGGCGAAGTCGTAGCCATGGACGTCATCGACGTAACCGTTGCCGTCGTCGTCGATGCCGTTGCCGGGAATCTCTCCGGGGTTGGTCCAGATGTTGGCGGCGAGGTCGGGATGCGTGTAGTCGATCCCGCTGTCGATCATCCCGACCATCAGCGTGGAGTCGCCGGTGAAGACGTCCCACGCGCGGCGCGCCGAGATGTCGGCGCCCGGCGTGCCGCCGGTCTGACCCTGATTGTCGAGCGCGTACTGCTCCGGGAAGCGCGGGTCGTTCGGCGTGCGGAACGCGTGCACGATCCAGTTCGGCTCGGCGTAGAGGACGCGCGGGTCCGCGCGCAGCCGGGCGAGAGCGGAGTCGACCGGTTCCTCGACCCGCAGGTGATCGAGGTCGATGAACCGGAATCGGTGAAGCGGCCGGGCGCCGCGGGCGTGCGCGATCGCGTCGCGATCGGCGGAGCGAACCGCCGGCCGGTAGCGGACCAGGATCTCGCCCGGCACCGCCCGCGGCGGATCGTCGGTGACGATGGCCGGGATCACGGGAACAGTCGGAACGCCCGCGGACGACCGGGCCCGGACCGGGCCGGTGGCGGTCGCCGCATGCACGACGGCGGGGCCGAGAACGAATAGCAGGCTGATGAACCACGCGACGCGGCAGCGGCACGCCATGCGAGATCGGACTCCTCGGAAGCAGGGATACGAACGCCGGCCCGGCGCGCCGGTCACGCGCGCATCAATTGTCGGCGGCGCGGGGCGGCGCGGTCAACCGCGGCGGCGCTTTTCGTAGCGGGCCACCACCCGTGTCCGGATACCCCCACGGACGTTGAAGAGTCCAACGATCTTCATGCGCCGCGGGCGGACGGCGCGCACCAGGTCGTCCAGGATCTGATTCGTGACCTGCTCGAAGTAGTGCCCCTCGTCGCGGAACGACCACAGGTAGAGCTTCAGCGACTTGAGCTCGACGCACAGCCGGTCGGGGACGTAGAGCACGCGGATGGCGCCGAAATCGGGCTGGCCGGTCACCGGGCAGACCGCGGTGAACTCGGGGCAGTCGTGGCGGATCAGGTAGTCGCGCTCAGGCGTCGGGTTCTTGAACGTCGCGAGCCGGCGGCTCGGTCGGGTCGGCATGGGACTCTCCCTCGCTGAAGAGCGGGCGAGCTTGGAGGACGCGGCGCCGGGGGTCAAGTGGCGACGCAGAAATCCGCGCTTCACGCGTTCCGATGCCGTCGGGCGGCGCCTGCGGCCCCGGCCCCGGCGCGTGATAGTCTCGCGCGCTCATGAAGAACGTGTTCCTCGAAACCTACGGCTGCCAGATGAACGTGGCCGACAGCGAGACCATGGCGGGCGTGCTGGAGCGCGCCGGCATGAACCTGGTCGAGCGCCCCGAGGACGCGGACGCCGTGCTGATCAACACCTGCGCGATCCGCGAGCACGCCGAGCAGCGCGTGATCGGGCGGCTCGGCGAGTTCGCGCGCCTCAAGCGGTTGCGTCCCGATCTCGTCGTCGGCGTGGCTGGCTGCATGGCGCAGCACCTGCGCCGGCGCCTGCTCGACTCCTCGCGCGTGCTCGATCTCGTGGTCGGGCCCGACGGCTACCGTGATCTGCCGAGCCTGCTCGAGCGAGCCCAGGTGACGCCGCTCGCGCACGTCCGGCTCGACCGCGACGAGACCTACGGCGATCTCGAGCCACGCCGCGCGCCCGGCATCCGGGCCTGGATCACGGCGCAGCGCGGCTGCGACAAGTTCTGCAGCTACTGCGTCGTGCCCTACACCCGGGGCCGCGAGCGCAGCCTGCCGCTCGACGATCTCATCCGGCAGGTGCGAGAGGCGGTGGCACAGGGATTCCGCGAGGTCGTGTTCCTCGGCCAGACCGTGAACTCGTATCACGACGGCGAATGCGACTTCGCCGATCTTCTGAGGGCGGCGGACGCGGTCGAGGGTCTTCTCCGCATCCGCTTCACCTCGCCGCATCCCGCCGACATGACGGATCGCGTCATCAAGGCGATCGCGGAATGCGAGCGTGTATGTCCCCACGTGCACCTGCCGATCCAGTCCGGCTCGGACCGCGTACTGGAGGCGATGCAGCGCACGTACACCATCGATCAGTATCGTTCGCTGGTGGCGAAGTTCCGCCAGGCCATCCCCGGCGTCGCGCTCAGCACCGACGTCATCGTCGGCTTCCCCGGCGAGACCGACGACGACTTCGACCGGACGATCGCGATCATGCGCGAGATCCGATACGACAGCGCGTTCCTGTTCAAGTACTCGGCGCGACCGGACACCCGCGCGTGGAAGCGGGAGGAAACTGCGACCGAGGAGCTGAAGAGCGAACGTCTGTCGCGACTGATCGATCTTCAGCAGGGCATCTCGGGGGCGATCAACGACGGTTGGATCGGCCGCGAGACCGAGGTGCTGGTCGAGAGCGTGGCGCGCCGCGCGCCCGACCAGCTGTACGGAAAGAATCCGCAGTTCAAGACCGTGGTCTTCGATCGCGATGGGACCGCCCCGGGCTCGCTGCGTCGCGTCCGCATCGTCGGCGCCACGCCGATCACACTGCTCGGACGCCCGATCGCGGCATGAGCCGCGGGACGCCGGTCTCGCACCGGGAGCCGGCCGCGGAACACGCGTCGTGGATCACGAGCCCCGCGCGCGCGCGGCGCGGGGTCGTGCTCTTCCTGGTCCTGATCCCGGCGCTGGTGGCGCTTCCGCTCTTCCTGCGTCTGCGTTTCGGCGGCCCCGCGCACCCGCGCTTCGATTACGCCTGCCTCATCGGCCTCACCTGGGCGCCGGCGCTGGCTTGCCTGATCGCGCGCGCGATCCGGCGCGAGGGCCTCGGTGACGTCTCGTTCGGTTTCGCGCTCCGTCGCGACGCGCGCTGGCTCGCCGTCGCGATCGCGGCTCCGCTCGCCGTCATGCTGATCGGCTACGGCGCCGCGTGGGGCTCGTCGCTCGCGCCGTTCACACTCCCGCCCGCCGCGCCGTGGCCGGGCGCCGATCCGGCGACGCGCTTCGCCGGATTCGCGCTCTCGAATCTTGGCCGCGGCATCGCCACCTGGTTGCTGCTCGCGCTCGGCGAGGAGATCGGCTGGCGCGGGTATCTGCTTCCCCGCCTGATCGACGCCGGCGTGCGGCGGCCCGTGCTTCTCAGCGGAATCATCTGGGGATTCTGGCACGTGCCGAGCGTTCTGTGGGGCTCCTATCCCGCCGGGCCCAATCGGCCGCTCTCGGCCGCGATCATTCTCGTGACGCTCGGAGCATTCGCGCTCGCGCTCGCGCGCATGCGACTCGAGACCGGAAGCATCTGGCCTGTGGTGCTCTCGCACGCGTTCTGGAATTCC
>DATJEP010000119.1:0-25105 GCA_035496475.1 Candidatus Udaeobacter sp. | reverse complement strand
GTCCCGCACCGCGATCTTCGGATTGTTCTGCGCCAATACCATCGTGATCGCCGCCGTCAACGTCGTCTTCCCGTGATCCACGTGTCCGATCGTCCCCACGTTCACGTGCGGCTTCGTGCGCTCGTATTTCTGCTTCGCCATTTCCCGAGGCTCCTCAAGTTCGACGTTCTGTCGGCCACGTTTTCATTCGGCGCTGCACTTCGGAGCGGATCGCTCGCCGCGCGAGCTCGCGCGAAGTGGAGCCCACGATCGGAATCGAACCGATGACCTTCTCCTTACCATGGAGATGCTCTACCGACTGAGCTACGTGGGCTTTGACGACCCGGGACGTCCAGGTGGGCAGCACTGCTCGGTCAAAAGGCAGTGTTGGAAGTACTGCACTGGATCGTGACGACGTGGCTCAGCGTCCTGGGGTCGAAAGACGCACTACCCCGAGGCGACTTTCGGTCTCGAAAAGTCGTCGGGGATTCGTGCGAGCCCGGAAATCTAAGTCGCCGGCGCCTGGAGTGTCAACGGGAAAATCTTAGAATTTGGGAGTTTATGACGTCTGGACCCGGGCGGATGCTTCGGCCCTGGGATCGGAATGGGCGGCGGCTCGAGGACCCGACCGACCGCGGCCCGACGTGAGATTTCGGCGTTCCATCGGCCCCAAACCCGCGCCGGCTGCGGTCGGCGGCGCGGGCCCGTCCAATCTGGAGCGGGAAACGGGATTCGAACCCGCGACCCTCAGCTTGGAAGGCTGACGCTCTAGCCACTGAGCTATTCCCGCTCAAATCTTTGCAGCAAAACAGGATGGTGGTGGGGGAAGGATTCGAACCTTCGAAGGCATCGCCGACAGATTTACAGTCTGTTCCCTTTGACCGCTCGGGAACCCCACCGAAACCGTGGCCGCGCGGCGGCGGCGCATGCGGGAAATCAAAGCTGGCGAAGGGACTCGAACCCCCAACCACCTCATTACAAATGAGATGCTCTACCAATTGAGCTACGCCAGCAGAGCTCGAGCCTCGACTCCAAGGACCGCCCGCAACATAGTCGCGGCCCCCCATGGTGTCAAGATTTCGGGCTGTTTCTGCGCCTCCGGCGCTCAACCGCGCCAGGAACTCAGGGCGAGCTGGCGAACTGCCGGACGTACATCAGCGCCGATCGCATCTCGGCTTCGCTCAGCACCGTCTTCCACGCCGGCATCGGACCCTTGCCGTTGTGGATCGTGAGCAGAAGCTGATCATCGGTTCGGCTCTTCATGTAGGCCGCGTCGTGAAAGTTCCGCGGGTGCGGCTTCAGCGCGGCGGCCGCAGTTCCATTGCCATGGCCATCCGGGCCGTGGCACAGCATGCAGCGCTGCTTGAACACCTTCTCACCGAGCGCGAGGCTGACTTCGGTCGACGACGTGGTGCTGCGCGTCGTGTCGATCGGAACGCCGGCGGAAGTCGTCGATGGTGCCGAGGTGCTCGGCGGCGGTGTCGACGTCGCGGTCGAGGAATTCTGGGAGGACTTGCCGCAGCCGATGAGAATCACGCTGATCGATACGGCGATCAGCGAGAGGCACGAGCGGATGCCGGGCTGCCGAGGGAGCATGTCCGCACCATATCAGCCGCCGCCCAGCGACGCACCTCAAACAATTGAAAAGGCAGCCACGGGAATCGGGATCCTTTCGGATCTTGATCTCGGGCTGCCTCTTCCCGATAGCCCAGGGAGTGACCGGGATAAACCCCTCTGTGCTACCGGCTTCGTTGACCGGGCGTAATTTTCGGTTTTTTTGATTACTGCACTCTGCTCACCTGGACGGCGTGAGCGGGCTGACCTGTTTCGCTCTCACCCCTCTCCAGTTGAGGAACGATGCTTCGGGTGTTTCCCGAAGCTGAGGGTACGAGCCCCCCGGGACGATCTCTCGTCCGATTCACGTCTACTGCGTTCTGCCGATCTGAGCCCTTGCGGAACGGGCGGGCGGTCCGTCGACGCCGATGGAGGTGCGACTCCGCGCCGCCGACCGCCCCCAGTGAAGTGCCTCTCCCCCAGAGGAACCTCACACGATTCCGCACGACCTCTGGTCGTGCTCCGTATCCTGGCCCCGGGCTATTGCAGCGCACGTGCCAAAACCTTGACGATCATTCTCGCGTCGTGAGCTGTCGAGTTAAACGATTGAACAGCAGTCGAATCGGCAAGCCGGCGGGCGCGAACGTGCGACGCGGTGTCCGGGCTCGCGCGCGCCTCGACTGATTCGCTGGAAACAGCCGGAAGTGCGGCATGGGTAACGCAAGACGCTGCGGGAAATGCGATTGCGTCAGCTGTTACCGGGGGGTTACAGAAGCGGCTGAAAGGGCGGCGAGGGAAACGCCGCGCCGCCTACTCGAGCTCGAGCTCGAGTCGCTTCAGCCGCGCGTAGAGCGTCTTGCGGCTGATTCCGAGCAGCTCGGCGACGCGGCTCTTGTTGCCGCGCGCCTTCTGATAGGCCTCGAGGATCGCGGCGCGCTCATCGGCCGCGACCGCCGCCCGATCGTCGGTGACTCGGCGCGCGCGAGCCGCCAAGGGCTCCGAGGTGAAGTCATCGCCGAGGAACGGGAGCAGCGCGGCGGCGTCGATCTCGCTGTCGCCGGCGTGCAGAGCGCCGACGCGCTTCATGACGTTCTCGAGCTCGCGCACGTTGCCGTGCCACGGGTGCGAGAGCAGCACGGCTTCGGCATCGGCGGTGAGCCGCGGTCCCTCGATTCCGCCGTAGAAGGCGAGGAAATGCCGCGCCAGCGGAATGATGTCGCCGGCGCGCTCGCGCAGCGACGGCAGGCGGATCTCGATCTCGTTCAGTCGGAACAGCAGATCGCGGCGGAACATCCTCTCGCCTTCACCGCCGCGCAGCTCGCGATTGGTGGCCGCGATCACCCGCACGTCGGCGCGCCGGACCTGAGTCTCGCCCAGGCGCAGGTACTCGCCGCTTTCGAGGAAGCGCAGCAGCGTGACCTGCACGTCGTGCGGCAACTCGCCGACTTCGTCGAGGAACAGCGTCCCGCCATGCGCCGCCTCGACCAGGCCGACGCCCTCGGCGTGCGCGCCGGTGAAGGCGCCCTTGCGGTGGCCGAAGAGCTGGGACAGCGCGAGATCCGCGCGCAGCGCGCCGCAATTGACGGCGAGGAACGACTTGCCCGCCCGCGGCGAGAGGCCGTGAATCGTGCGCGCGATCAGCTCCTTGCCGGAGCCGGTGGCGCCGGTGATCAGCACCGAGAGCTCGGTCATCGCCGCGCGGCGGGCCAGCGCCTCGACGCGCCGCATCTCGCTCGAGCAGGCAACGAGACCCGGCGCGCGATGGCGGCGGCCCAGCACCGAGGCCGGGCGGACCGGAATGGGCTCGCTGCCCCCCAGCACGCGATGCAGCTCGCCTTCGGCCTGCTCGAGGTAGCTCGGCGACGACAGCTCGGAGAAGAGTCCGCCGGCGAGATAGAAGGCGCGCCGCGCCTCGCGTGGATCGGTGGTGACGCGACCGAGCCCGATCCAGGCACGACCGAGCTCGAGGCGCTCGTGGCACTCGGCGATCCGCGTCACCGCGGTCCGCCACAGACCGATCGCATCGTCGGTGCGGCCGCGGAGCGTGGCGATCGCGGCGATCACGCGATCGGTGACGGCGAGCTCGAGGCGATCGTGGGTCGAGCGCGCCAGCAGCTGCGCGCGCCGCGCGCTGGCCTCGGCTTCATCGAGCCGGCCGAGCGCGGCGAGGGCCTCGGCCCGCCGGCGCTCGAGCTCGACGACGAGGTCTCCTTCGGGTGCGATCCGGGCCGCCAGCGCCAGCGCGTCACGATAGCGCGCCAGCGCGGCCTCGGGCCGGCCGCGATCGAAGTCGAGCTCGCCGAGGAACTCGATCGCCAGCACTTCCTCGCGACGCGCCGACAGCGTGCGCGCGCGTTCGAGCGCATGGCTGAGCAGGCTCTCGGCGTCGCCGAACCGCTTCTCGAGGCGGGCGACGTTGCCGAGCCCGATCCCGGTCATCACGGGCCGCAGCTGGTCGCCGACCTCGATGAAGATGCGTTCCGCTTCGCGATAGCATTCGGCGGCTCGCATCCAGTCACCGCTCTTCTGGTACACGATGCCGAGATTGAGGAGCGGCGGTCCAGTCTCGCCATAACGCCCCGCCGCACGATGGAGCGCGAGCGAGGCCTGCAGGTGATGAGTGGCCGTCTCCCACTCGCACAGGTTCTTGTGCACGAGGCCGAGATTGTTGCGTACGAAGGCCGCGCTCGACTCGTCGCCGAGCCGGCGGAACAGCGCCAGCGCGTGCTCGTAGTGGTCGCGCGCCGCGCCGAGATCGCCGAGCCGGTAGCCGATGCGGCCGAGCTGATTGAGGCCGCACGCCGACTGGGCGAGATCGCCGCACTGGTCGGCGAGCGCGAGTCCGCGCTCGGCCGACGCTCGTGAATCCTCGAGGCGTCCCAGCCGGAACGAGGCGTCCGCGCTCTGGAGGTGCAGCCGCGCGGCGAGCGCCGGGGAGCCAATCTCGCTTTCACGAAGGAGCAGCTCCCGGCACTGAGCCAGCGCGGCCTGCGAATCACCCTGCGCCAGCCGGCAGCCGATCGCCTTGCTTTCGAGCGCGGCACGGCGCGGCACCGACAGAGTGCGCGCGGCGGGCAGCCCGAGCAGACGCTCGATGGTCTCGAGCGCTGGCAGGTGGCTGTCCGCCTGCAGATACAGATCGGCAAGCATCTCGAGCTCGGCGAGCATGTCGGCGGATGACTCGTGCGACAGCCGACGTTCGAGGTGCGCGATCACATTTCGGTCGTCGTTCAACACACCGAAACTCCGGTCACGTTCCTGATGTCACTGCAACCCCTAGCTCAGATGCCGAACCACCGCACCATCAAGCTCTGGAGCAGGACGCGAAGACCGATCACTCGCACGCTGTTCGGCGCGTTTCCGTCACCCACGGAAACCGCGGCGCCGCCCGGCGCTGTCCAGACCATACGACCCACCTTGCCTTTGCCCGGTGAAGTCGGCACGTCCGGATCGCCGATGCTGGTGCCACCGCCACCACCAGCGTCGCCGCCTCCACCATCCAGATAGCCGGTACCGCTCGCAGTGTCTGCGACGGCGGGGCGCGACGAAGTGGAGGTCAGGGCAGTGACGATGGCGAGCGCGAGAATGAGGGCCCACCAACGCTTGAAAATGAACCGAGGCATGAAACCCCTTCCTGGTTCCCTGGTCGACTTGGGCACACGAATGCCCGGAATGACGTCGTCCCGAAGACCCGTCGCGTAGGTAGAGGGAGGGAGGATACGGGTGACTGACACCCGTACGCGACGAGCTACGCCCGAACGACAGAACAAGCGTAGTCCCGGCCCGAAGTGAAGGTCAAGAAAAGGTTTTCGGGTCTCTAACGGCGCTTGAGCCTGGGACCGCCCGGGCTGTCTTCGACCACGACACCCTTCTCCAGCAGCTCCGCCCTCAGGCGGTCGGCATCCTTCCAGTTCCGCTCGCGCCGGGCCCGCTCCCGGGCCTCGACCAGCTCGAGGACCGCCGGATCCCAGCTCTCGGCCGCCGGCGCCTTCCAGAACAGCCCCAGCACCGAGCCGAGATCGAGCATGGCCCTGGCCGCCGCCCGGGCGGGCGGTCCCAGGGCCTCATCCAGAGCGCGATTGACCTGGCGCGACAGGTCGAAGAGGTGGCCGATCGCCCGGGCGGTATTGAAGTCGTCGTCCATGGCCTCATGGAACAGGCGATCGGCCTCGGCCACCGCCTCGCCCAGCCACCCGCCGATATCGGCCGCGGGCGCCGCGGTCCAGGCGTCGGCGCGCTCGAGCGGCGAGCGAAGCCGGGCGTACGCCACCGCCGCCTCGCTCAGTCGCTCGAGCGTGAACTCGATCGGGCTCCGGTAGTGGGTTGACAGCAGGTAGTAGCGCACGACCTCGGGGTCGACGCGGGCGACGATGTCCTCGATGAAGAAGAGATTGCCGGTGCTCTTCGACATCTTTTCGCCGCCGAGATTGACCATGCCGTTCTCGGTCCAGTAGTTCGCGAACGGCCGGCCGGTGCAGGCCTCGGACTGCGCGATCTCGTTCTCGTGATGCGGAAAGATCAGGTCCTGCCCGCCACCGTGGATGTCGAACGGGTTGCCGAGATACTTCATCGCCATCGCCGAGCACTCGATGTGCCACCCGGGTCGCCCGGGGCCCCACGGGCTCGGCCAGGCCGGTTCGCCCGGCTTGCTTCCCTTCCACAGCGCGAAGTCGAGCGGGTCGCGCTTCGCCTCGCCGGGCTCGATGCGGTAGCCCTCGCGCAGCTCGTCGACCCGCCGTCCCGAGAGCTTGCCGTAGTCGGGCTTGCTGCGGACGTCGAAGTAGACGTCCCCTCCCGCGGCATAGGCGTGACCCTTCTCGATCAGCGTGGCGATCATCGCGTGCATCTCGGGGATGTGCTGCGTCGCGCGCGGATAGTGGGTGGCCGGCTTGATGTTGTGGAGCTCGGCGAAGCGCAGGTAGGCGTCGATGTTGCGCTGGCTGACCTCGTGCCAGTCGAGACCCTCGGTGTTGGCGCGCTCGATGATCTTGTCGTCGACGTCGGTGAAGTTGTAGACGTACGTCACTTCGAAGCCGAGGTGCTCGAGATAGCGGCGCATGACCTCGCCCGCGAGCGAGGCGCGAATGTGCCCGACGTGCGGCTTGTTCTGGACCGTCATGCCGCAGACGTAGAGCCCGGCCTTTCCGGGCGTGACCGGAACGAACTCGCGCTTCTCCCTCGCCAGCGTGTCGTGAATGCGAAGCGGCACCGGGATCTCCCTGGGACTCAGATCGCCGCGTCGTGATGCTCGGCGGCAGCGGCGGCGGCGGCGGCGGAAGGATACTGAACCCCGGCCTCGGCCAGCGCGTCGTGCACCCGTCGGCGCAGCTCCCGCGCGGCTTCCGCCACGTCGCCGCCCGGCCGCCCGCGAACCACGAGGCGGATGACCACCGCGTCGGCGCCGAGGCGCTCGATTCCCCACACGTGGATCGGCTCCAGCAGCCGTTCCTTCCAGGTGGGATCGCCGTTCATTTCCTCCGCGATCGCGCGGCAGCGCTGGAGCGCGCGATCGAGATCCTGCCCGGCGCGAACCGGCACGTCCACCGCCAGCCGATTCCAGCCGCGGCTGCGATTGGTCACGACCTTCATCTCGCCGTTCGGGACGAAATGGAGGTAGCCGTTGAAGTCGCGCAGCGTGGTCGAGCGCACCGTCAACGCCTCGACCACCGCCGGGCGCTTGTCGATCTCCACGGTGTCGCCGACGCTGAACTGGTTTTCGACCAGGATGAAGATCCCGGCGATCCAGTCCCGCACCAGGGTCTGCGCGCCGAAGCCCAGCGCGACGCCGAGAATGCCGGCGCCGGCGAGCAGCGGCTTCACGTCCCACCCGAGCACGTCGAGCGAGCGGATCAGCACCGCGAGCGCGACCACCACCGTGGTGAGGTGGCGCAGGATGTGTTTCAGCGTGGTGGCGCGCTGCACCGCCTCGTGTTGATCGTGCGCGGCGCGGATCATCAGCGCGGCGAGCCGTCCCCACAGCAGGAACAGCAGCCGCTGCACGATGAAGGCGATCACGATCGTGATCGCGATGCGCCAGCCCATGTCGGCCAGCACGTCGGGGGCCGGCAGCACGCTGGAGACGTGGACGGCGAGGATCATCGGGCGGGCCCCGATCCGGCGCGCGGCGGGAGCATCACTACGTCAGCTTCTCCACGGTCCGGCGGTCGAGCCGCTTCACCACCGCCACCAGAAGATCGACGGTGCGGTCGAAGTCGCGCCGGTCGATGATGCTGACGTGGCTGTGGATGTAGCGCGCCGCGACGCCGAGGGAAATGCTGGGCACGCCTTCGCCGAACATGTGGAACTTGCCGGCGTCGGTGCCGCCGCGCTCCACCGATTCGAACTGGAGCGGCATCTTCAGCTTGGCGGCGGTCTCGATCACCAGATCGAGCAGCCCGCGATTCGGAATCGAGGTGGCATCGAAGACGACGATCAGCGGCCCGCCGCCCAGCTTCTCGTCCCCCTCGGTGCCGGGAATGTCGTGGGCGATGCCGACGTCGAGCGCGAACGCGACGTCGGGCTGAACCTTGAACGCCGAAGTCTGGGCGCCGCGCAGGCCCACTTCCTCCTGCACCGTCGCCGCGGCGAACAGCGTGTTGGGGTGCGCGGCGTTCTTCAGCCGCTTCGCCACTTCCGCCGCGAGACCGCAGCCCATGCGGTTGTCCCACGCCTTCGCCAGCATGAGATTCGGATTCGCCATGAGCGTGAAGTCGGAGATCGGCAGGATCGGATCCCCGGGCCTGATCTCCAGCTTCTTCTTCACGTCCCAGTCCGAGGTGGCGCCGACGTCGATGAAGAGATCCTTGATCTCGAGCACCTTCTTGCGATCCTCCTCGCGCAGCTCGTGCGGCGGCTTGGATCCGACCACGCCGAGCACCGGGCCCCGCCGCGTGTGGATGCGCAGCCGCTGGCCGAGCACGACGTGCCCCCACCAGCCGCCGAGCGGCAGGAACTTGATGAAGCCGTCCTTGGTGACCGACTTCACCATGAAGCCGACTTCGTCGAGGTGGCCGGCGAGCAGGACGCGCGGCGTGGAGGCCGAGCCCTTCTTCTCGCAGATGAAGCTGCCCAGCTTGTCGCGCGTGATGGTTCCGACGCCCTTCAGGTAACGCTCCATCACCTGGGCCACCGCGCGCTCGGCGCCCGGGGCGCCGTCGGTCTCCACCATCTCCTTCAGGAATCTGAGCGTGGCATCCATCGGATCTCCTCGAATGCGATCAGGCCCTGAGCGGCTGGCCCGTGCGGCGGCGCGCATCCTCGAGCGCGAGCTCGACCATGCGCTGCACCAGTTGATCGTAGGAAAGACCGCGTGCCCTGGCGGCCATGGGAACGAGACTCGTCGGTGTCATGCCCGGCACCGTGTTGACCTCGAGACAGTAGGCGATCCCGTCGGGGCCGAGCCGGAAGTCGGCGCGCGAGACGCCGCGGCAGCCCAGCACCTTTGCCGACTCGAGCCCGAGCGCGCTCACCTCGCCGGCGACCGATGCCGGCAGATCGGCGGGACAGAAATACTCGCTGCGCCCCGCGGTGTACTTCGATTCGTAGTCGTAGAGTCCGCTCTTCGGGCGGATCTCGACGATCGGCAGCGCCTCGTCGCCGAGGACCGCCACCGTCAGCTCCCGGCCCTCGATGAACTCTTCGATCAGCACCGCGCCCAGCTTCACGGCGAGCGCGATGGCCGGCTCGAGCTCGGACATCTCGCGCACCACGGTGAGTCCGACGCTCGAGCCTTCCTCGTTCGGCTTGACCACCAGCGGCAGGCCGCCGAGCGCGCCGACGTCGACGTTGGCCGCCGTCTCACCGGGCTCGAGCAGCCTCCAGCGCGGCGTCGGAATCCCGGCCTGGGCGAAGATGCGCTTGGAGATGGCCTTGTTCATCGCCAGCGCGCTCGCCAGCATTCCCGAGCCGGTGTAGGTCTTGCCGGCGAGATCGAGCAGCGCCTGCAACGTGCCGTTCTCTCCCGCCGCGCCATGGAGCGCGATGAACACCACGTCCGCTCCGGCCAGCGTCTCCGGCCGCGCGAGCACGGTGGTTCCGGCCGGCTCGAGCGCTTCGGCGGGAAGCGCGGCGCGCTCTTCCTCCCCGGCCGGCAGCATGCGCCCGTTCGCGGCATCGACCGCTACGACCTGGTGGCCGAGATTGCGCAGCGCCTGAGCCACGCCGCGCCCGGTGCGCAGGGAAATCTCGCGCTCCGATGACAATCCCCCCATCAGCACCGCGATCTTCACGCGATCCGAATCCTTTCAGCTCGAGACGAGGTGCAGCCGAGTCGCGCAGAGGTTCTTTCCCAGCAGCTCGGCCACGATCGGAAGCTCGGGACCGTGGGTCCTCCCGGTCAGCGCGATTCGAACCGGCTGATAGAGGTCACGCCCCTTGAGGCCGAGGCGCTTTCCGACCGACTGGACCGCGGATTTGAACACTTCGGCGCGCCAGTCATCAAGCGGACCGATCTCGCTCGACAGCGTCGCGCAGACGCGGCGCGCCGATTCGGAGTCGATCAGCGCGCGCGCATCGGGTTCGAAGCGCACGTCGCCCGCCAGAAACGGCTCCAGCGCATGCGGCAGATCCGCCAGCGTGCCGAGATCGGTTCGCACCGCCTCGAGCAGGCGCTCGAGGTGGTCCGGGCCGACCGAACCCGCCGCCTCGGGCAGGAACGCGGCGCCGGCGCGCCGCAGATCCGCGCCGCTCATGGCGTGGAGGTAGTGCGCGTTCATCCAGCGCAGCTTCGCGGCGTCGAAGACCGAGCCGCTCCTGCCGACACGGTCGAGCGTGAAGGACTGCAGCAGCTCCTCGCGCGACAGCACTTCACGATCATCGCCGGGATGGAAGCCCAGCAGCGCGAGGTAGCTGAGCAGCGCCTCGGGTAGATAGCCGGCCTTGCGCCAGTCCCCGACCGCGACCGAGGCCTCGCCGCCGCGCTTGCTCATCTTGGTGCGGTCGGGATTCAGGATCAGGGCGACATGCGCGAACTCGGGAGCGGGCTCTTCCAGCGCCTGATACAGCATCAGCTGGCGCGCCGTGTTCGAGAGATGCTCTTCGGCGCGGATCACGTGCGAGATCTTCATCGCCGAATCATCGACCACGCAGGCGAAGTTGTAGGTCGGAAGCCCGGAGGCGCGAAGCAGGATGAAGTCGCCGACCATGCCGGAGGGAAACGTCACCTCGCCGCGAACGAGATCGTTGAGCACCTGATCGCGGGGCGGCGCGGCGAAGCGCACGCTCTCGGGCCGTCCTTCGCGGCGCCGCTCGTCTCGCTCGGCGTCGGTGAGCTTGCGGCAGCGGCCGTCGTAATGCGGAGGCCGCCCGGCGGCGAGCGCGGCCGCGCGCCTTTCCTCCAGCTCGTCGTCGCGGCAGAAGCAGGGATAGGCCGCGCCGCGCTGCAGCAGCTCGGTCGCGCGGCGGCGGTAGAGATCGAGCCGCTCGCTCTGGCGGTAGGGACCGAGTGCTCCTCCGCGGTCCGGACCCTCGTCCCACTCGAGCCCGAGCCAGCGCAGGTCGTCGAGCACGCCCCGCTCGCTCTCCGCGCTCGATCGGTCGAGGTCGGTATCCTCGATCCGCAGCACGAAGACGCCGGAATGCTGGCGGGCGAACAGCCAGTTGAAGTAGGCGGTGCGCGCGCCGCCGACGTGCAGCCATCCGGTCGGGCTCGGCGCGAAGCGCACGCGCACCGCGGCCGTCATGGTGCGTCCGCGCGGATCCGCCGGCTCAGCATGCCGGCGCCCCGGCCCACGGCGACCCGCTCACGTGATGTCCACCATCGCGATCGCGAAGGCCGCGATGCCCTCGTCCCGTCCGACCGCGCCCAGGTGCTCATGCGTGGTCGCCTTCACCGACACCTGCCTGGCGCCGACTCTCAGGGCCTGTGCGATCGCGAGCCGCATCTCGTCGCGCCGCTTCTGGATCTTCGGCAGCTCGGCGATCACGGTGGCGTCCACGTTCACGATCTTCGCCCCGTGCCCGTCGAGCAGCGCGCGGATCATGCCGAGCAGCCTGAGGCTCGACGCGTCCTTCCACTTCGGATCGTCGGGAGGAAAGTGCTGTCCGATGTCGCCGAGCGCGACCGCGCCGAGCAGGGCATCGCCGATGGCATGGAGCAGAACGTCGGCGTCGCTATGGCCGTCGAGTCCGCGCTCCCCCTCGAACACGATACCGCCGAGCGTCAGCACGCGGCCGTCCTTCTTGGCGTGGATGTCGTAGCCCTGACCGATCCGGAGCGCCATGTCAATTCCTGCGCGGCTGCGGGCGTCCGAGCAGGACCGATTCAGCCAGCTCGAGATCTTCGGGCGTGGTGATCTTGAAGTTCATCGCCTCTCCCGGTGTCAGATGAACGCGGTGCCCGAGAGCCTCGACCAGCGCGGCGTCATCGGTCGCCGACTGCGGCCGCACTCCCTTGCCCAGCATCTCGCCCGCGGCGCGATGCGCCTCTTCGAGCCAGTCGCGGCGGAAGACCTGCGGCGTCTGCGCGCGGAAGAGTCCGGCGCGCGGAACGGTGGCTTCGATGACGCCGAGCGCGCCGCGTTTCAGCGTGTCTTCGAGCGGCATCGCGGCGATGGCGGCGCCGTGAACGCGCGCGTCCGCGATCACGCGCGCGACCACATCCGTCCGCACCAGCGCGCGCGCCGAATCGTGCACCGCGACCAGATCCGGCCCCGCCGGCAGCGCAGCGAGCCCCCGGCCGACCGAATGCTGGCGCTCCCGCCCGCCTTCTGTCCACGCCACGACCTTGCGCGCCGCGATTCCCGACGCCGCGAGCGCAGCCTGCAGCGCGCGCGCCGGTCCCACCACGACGATGGCATCGATCGCGGCGCTTTCTTCCAGCGCCTGGAGCGCGAAGGTGAAGAGCGGCCGGCCCGCCAGCGGCGCCAGCGCCTTCGGTACTTCGCTCTTCAGCCTCTCGCCGCGTCCGGCACAGAGCAGGATCGCGGCGGTCCCGCTCACGACCGGCTTCCGCGCGGTTCTCCGGAGAGCACGGCGCCGGCGCGACCCTCGGCCCCCGCCGGCGTTCCGGCGCGCGTCCGCGATTCATCGCGCTCCGGAGCGCGGGTCTCGATCTTCTCGCCGAGCAGCGCGTCGATCGCCTCGCGCAGCGTGGCGAGGGGCACGATCTCGAGCCCCGATGCCGTGGCCTCGCCCGCCTGTGCCCGCGGAATTCCGGCGCGCAGGAATCCCACCTGCGCCGCCTCGCGCACGCGGGCGTCGACGCGGGGCACGCGCCTCAGTTCACCGGAGAGGCTGATCTCGCCGATCGCGACGGTGCGCGGCAGCAGCGGCCGGCTGCGGAACGACGAGGCGATCGCGAGCGCCACGCCGAGGTCGGTGCCGGGCTCGTCGAGCGTGATCCCGCCGGTCGCGGTGATGAAGACGTCGTGGCGCCCGAGGCGAAGTCCGGCGCGGCGCTCGAGCACCGCGAGCAGCACGGCGAGGCGGCGCGAATCGTAGCCGCTGGTGACCCGCTGGGGCGTCCCGTAGAACGAGCTCGACACCAGCGCCTGAACCTCGACCAGCAGGGGTCGCGATCCTTCGAGGCTCGCGACCACCGCGCTGCCGGGTTCGGCGCGCTCCGACTCGGTCAGGAACGCGGCGCTCGGATTCGCGACTTCGGTCATGCCCGCGCCCGTCATCTCGAACACGCCGAGCTCGTGCGTCGCCCCGAATCGATTCTTGGCCGCGCGCAGCACGCGATAGTGCTGATAGCGCTCGCCCTCGAGATAGAGCACCGCGTCCACCATGTGCTCCAGCACGCGCGGGCCCGCGACCGCGCCGTCCTTGGTGACGTGTCCGACCAGGAACACCGCCGCGCCCGAGCCCTTCGCGTAGTGGAGCAGCGCGAGCGCGCATTCGCGCACCTGCGAGACCGAGCCCGGGCCGCCTTCGAGGCCGGCGTGCGAGAGCGTCTGGATCGAGTCGACCACCATCACCGCGGGCGCCGACGCGCTCGCCGCTTCGAGCACGGCATCGAGGTCGGTCTCGCAGAAGATCAGGAGATCCGCGGGCAGCGCGCCGAGGCGCGCCGCGCGCAGGCGCACCTGCTCTTCACTCTCTTCGCCGGTGACGTAGAGAACGCGCCGGGGCGGCGCCGGAGCTGACGCGCCCATCGGCCCGCCGCGGGCGACCGCGATCGCGAACTGGAGCATTAGCGTGCTCTTGCCGATGCCGGGATCGCCGCCGACCAGCATCAGGGAACCCGGCATCCATCCACCGCCGAGCACCCGATCCAGCTCGCCGATGCCCGACGACTGTCGCGGCGCGGAGGCGATCTCGACGTCCGCCAGCGGCCGCGGAACGCGCGGCGCCGTGCCGGGCGCCCACCGGGCCCGCGACGCGCGCGCGGCGCCTGCTTCGGCCCCGCGCTTTCCGCCGGCCGCCGCCGCCGGAGCTTCGGCGGCGGTGTTCCACGCCCCGCACGCCGGGCAGCGTCCGAACCAGCGCGCGGCCTCGTGTCCGCACGCCGAGCAGAAGAAGCTGGCCTTCGGCGCCTTCGCCATGCGTGGTCCTAGAAGATCTTGACGGTCAGGTACTTCTTCGGGTTGGCCTTGATGTCCTCGAGCAGCAGCCGGATCGCCTTCGCCGAGGCATTCAGGTCGGCGTAGAGCTTGTCGTCGTTGACGAGCTTGCCGAGCGTGCCGTCGCCGCGATCGATCTTGCGCGCCGTGCTCTGCAGTGCGGTCCGCAGCGAATCGAAACGCATGCTGAGCTGGTCGAGATTCTTCGACGCCGATGAAAGATGATCGATGGCCGCGCGCAGCTCGGTGTCCTTGTCGGTGGTCAGCGACTTCATGGTCCGTGCGCTGGCGGAGAAATCGGACAGCGTGCTGCGCAGCGCGGAGCGGTTCTCGGTCACCGCCTGCTTGAGCTGCTCGCTGGTGTCGCGGAAGTTGCGCAACGTCTGGCCGAATTCTCCCTGCTCGGAAATCATGACCGAGACCTTGTCGAGCTGACCGATCAGGCGATTCAGCACGTCCACCGACCCGCCGAGGCCCGCCATCACCTCGCCCATGCCGGCCTCGTAGACGCCCGGGATCGTGTCGCGCTCGGTCCAGACGCGCCCGGTCGGCTTGAAGTCGACCGCGATCTGCTTCTCGCCCATCAGTCCGACGTTGCGGATCGCGACCCGGCTCTGATCGGTCAGCCCGACGTCGGAGGCGAGCGCGAGATCAACCACCACGTGATCTCCGGACAGCCGGATGTCGCGCACTTCGCCCTTTCGGATCCCATTGACCTGGACTTCGTCGCTCTTGCCGAGGCCGCCGGCCTGGGAGAACGCGACGTGCCAGACGCGCACGCGTCGCGCCAGCGAGAATTCCTTGAGCCAGGTCACGCCCCACAGCAGGAGCGCGAGCGCCACCAACACCGTGAGTCCCACCTGGATTTCGGTCTTGCGTGACACGTCGGCCTTTCCCGGTTTAGACCGGCTGAATCGGGCCCGTGCTCGAGCCCTCGATGAATTGGCGCATCAACGGGTCCCTCGTCGCATGCACCTCGGCGGGCGTGCCCTGGAACACTACCTTGCCGCCATACAGCATCGCCATGCGATCCGCGACCTTGCTGGCGCTGGTCATGTCGTGGGTCACCACCACCGAGGTCACTCCCATGCGCTTCTGCAGGTCGCGGATCAGCTCGTTGATGACGTCCGCCATGATCGGATCGAGCCCGGTGGTGGGCTCGTCGTAGAGGATGAACTGCGGATCCATCGCGATGGCGCGGGCCAGACCGGCGCGCTTCCTCATTCCACCCGACAGCGAGGCCGGTTTCATGTTCTCGACCGCTTTGAGCCCCACCCATTCCAGCCGCTCGACCACGCGGCTCTCGATCTCGGCGGGCTTCATGCGCGTGTGCTCGCGCAACCCGAGCCCGACGTTCTCGCCCACCGTCATGGAATCGAACAGAGCCGCGCCCTGGAACAGCATGCCGAAGCGCTTGCGCACGTCATCGAGTTCGCGCTCCTTCATGCCCACGATGTTCTCGCCGTCGATCTCGATGCTGCCGCGATCCGGCGTCATGAGACCGATGATGTGCTTGAGCAGAACGCTCTTTCCGGTGCCGCTCGGGCCGAGCACCACCAGCGTCTCGCCCTTCTGGACGTCGAGGTCGAGGCCGTCCAGCACCTGCTTCGAGCCGAGACGCTTGCTGACGCCGCGCAGCTGGATCATTGCGCGAAGATGAACCGGAAGAGGACGTTGGCCAGAACGTAGTCGCTGATCAGGACCAGCACGCAGGAAGCGACCACGGCGCGCGTGGTGGCCTGCCCCACGCCTTCGGCGCCGCCCTCGGTGGCGAATCCGTAATAGCAGCCCATCATGCCGATGATGCCGCCGAAGAACACCGCCTTGAGCAGGCCGGAGAAGAGATCCTTGTAATAGAAGTACTGCTGGAGCCCGAGCACGTAGGTGTGGGTGCTGACGCCGATCGAGGTGACCGCGACGACGTAGCCTCCGAACACCGCGATGAAGTCGGAGAAGATGGTGAGGATCGGCATCATGATGATCGCGGCCGCGACCCTTGGCACCACGAGGTAGCGCACCGGATTGATCGCCATCGCGCGCATGGCGTCGATCTGCTCGGTGACGCGCATGGTGCCGAGCTCGGCCGCGATCGAGGCGCCGACCCGTCCGCCGACCACCAGCGCGGTGAGCACCGGGCCGAGCTCGATGATCACCGAGCGCAGGATCACCGAGCCGATGTACTTGAGCGGAACCACCGAGCTGAACTGATACGCCGCCTGCACCGCCGCGACCGCGCCGGTGAAGAGGCTGATGACGAACACCAGCCACAGCGAGCCGACGCCGACTGCCTGCATCTGGTCGACCAGCAGCCGCAGCGACTTGAGCCCGGGGATCAGCAGCCACAGAAACTCGCGAACCAGCATCGCGATGCGTCCGACCTCCGCGACCCAGTCGAACGCGCGACGGCGGACGTACTTGAACCCGCGCAGCGCGAGCTCTTCGGCCTCCATGCCTAGAAACTCGTCTCCGTTTCGCCCGGCATCGTCGGACTGTAGGGCACGAACTTGGTGTATTCGTGCAGGAACGTCATCGCGATGTCGCCGGTCGGACCGTTGCGCTGCTTGGCGACGAGGATGTCGGCCTTGCCCTTCACGGTGGGATCGTCGGTCTTATATTTCTCTTCGCGGTAGACGAACATGACGACGTCGCTGTCCTGCTCGATGGTGCCTGAATCCCTCAGGTCGGAGAGCTGAGGACGGCCGCCGCCGCCCCGCGTCTCGACGGCGCGCGAGAGCTGCGACAGCGCGACTACCGGCACGTTCAGCTCCTTCGCCAGCGACTTCAGAGCACGGGTGATCTGCGAGATCTCCTGCACGCGGCTCTCGGGATTCCCGGCCCCGCGGATCAGCTGGAGGTAGTCGATCATCACCATGCCGAGCTTGTTCTCGGATTTCAGCCGCCGGCACTTGGCGCGGATCTCGAGCACGGTGGGCGCCGCCGAATCGTCGATCGAGATCGGCGCCTGCGTCAGCAATCCGGCGCCGGTGGTGAGCCGTGGCCAGTCCTCGTGACCAAGGAAGCCTTTGCGCACCTTGTGCAGGCCGACCTCGCTCTGCGAGCACAGCATGCGCAGCACCAGCTGCTCCTTGCTCATTTCGAGCGAGAAGATCGCGACCGGCACCTTGTAGCGGATCGCCGCGTTCTCGGCGATGTTGAGCGCGAAGCTGGTCTTTCCCATCGACGGCCGCCCGGCGATGATCACCAGATCGCTGGCCTGGAATCCCGCGGTGAGCGAGTCGAGATCGTCATAGCCCGTCGGCACGCCGGTGACGTGCGCCTTGCGCTCGTAGAGCTGCTGGATGTGCTCGAAGGCGGGCTTCAGGAGATCGCGCAGCGCCACGAAGCCGGTGCGCACGCGCGCGTCGGCGATCTCGAAGACCCGCTGCTCGGCACGATCGAGGATGGCGCCGGTTTCGTCGGAGCCAGCGAAACAGTCCTGCTGGATCTCGCTCGAGGCCCGGATCAGGCGCCGCAGGATCGCTTTCGACGCGATCAGCTTGACGTGCGACTCGAGGTTCGCGCTGGTGGTGGCGTATTCCATGATCTGCGACAGCGCCGCCATGCCGCCCACCACCTCGAGCTCGCTGCGCTTGCGCAGCTCCTCGGCCAGCGTGATGAGGTCGGCCTTCTCGTTGCGGTTGTAGACCGCGACGATGGCGTCGAAGATCTTCTGGTGCGAGAGGCGGTAAAAATCGCTCGCGTCCATCATCTCGATCGCGCGCCCCACCGCTTCGTGATCGAGCAGCAGCGCCGCCAGCACCGAGCGCTCGGCGTCGAGCGCCTGCGGCGGCGTGGGGCCTTCCGTGGTCGCGCCGATCGGGCGCGAGAGCATGTCCGTCATGACGAGCCTTTCCGCGGATGTTCCGCGCGGGGGCGTTCCCCGGTCAATCCTGAAGGTATTCGCGCGCCAGGAGCTGCATGTCCTCCCACACCGGACGCTTGTACGCCGGATTGCGGAGGCACGCGGCCGGATGGTACGTGACGATGAGCTTGGCGCCCATGAATCGTTGAACACGGCCGCGCATCGAGCCGAGCGAGCCCTTCTCGCCCAGCAGCGCTTCGGCCGCGGTTTTCCCCAGGCAGCAGATCACCCGCGGCTTGAGCGCGGTGAGCTGGCGCAGGAGGAACGGCGACGATTGCTCGATCTCGACCGGGAGCGGAACACGATTCTCGGGCGGCCGGCAGTGAATGATGTTGCCGATGAATACGGTCTTTCGATTGAGCGGGACGCCGGGAATCAGCTTCGCAGAGTCCATCGCTTCGATGATCTTGTCGAGCAGCTGGCCGGCGCGGCCGACGAAGGGCTCGCCGAGGCGGTCTTCGTCAGCCCCCGGACCCTCGCCGACGAACGCGATGCCGCTGATCGCCGAGCCGACGCCGGGGACGGCTTTGGTGCGGGACTGCCACAGCGCGCACTTCTGACAGGCGCGGACTTCGGTCGCGATCGCATCGAGCACCGGCCGCGACGCGACATCGATCGCGGCGCGCGCTCCCGGATCGCGCGGGTTCAGCGTCTCCGTGCCGCGCGGCCCGCCGGCCGGCGCGGTCAGCGATTCGAACAGCGAATCACTGCCGGCCTGAACCAGCCGCGCCGCTTCCGAATCCACGACGGCGGCGGAGACCGTTTCAACCGCCACCTTGCGATCGCTCTCGACGTCGATGCTTGCTCCTTCGGCCACGGGCGGCGCCGTGCCCACCACCGCGCCGGCATCGGCTCGCGCGCGCCGCGCCGCGGCGATGCTGGCGCCCACCAGCTCCCCCCCACCGCCCGCGCGCTCGCGCTCGAGCATGCGTCTCACGCTGTTCGCGGCGGACGCCAGCTCCTGCCGGGGCTCGAGCTCGTCGCTCATCGCCGTGCCCTCGCGCGCGCCACGCCACGGCGTTTCGCCGCCGGCCGAGCACCGTCCGTCGCCTTGCCGGCGGCCCGCGTCCGCGCCCCCCGCGTGCGCATGGCGATGGCGCGATCGAGGATGCGCTCCGCCACCTCGCGCTTGGTCATCACCGGGAGCTTCTCGGTGCTCCGTCGATCGATCAGCGTGACGTGATTGGTGTCCTTGCCGAGGCTTTCTTCGGGTGCGTTCAGGACGACGAGATCGATTCCCTTCTGCTCGAGCTTCAGCCTCGCGTTCTTCTCGGCGCGCGAGGTCTCGAGCGCGAAGCCGACGAAGACCTGGCCGGGCTGCCGCTGGTTGGCGGCGCGGGCGAGAATGTCGGGATTCGGCGCCAGCTCGAGCGTGAACGTGACCGGAGCGCGCTTGATCTTCTCGGCGCGGGCGCGGATCGGGCGATAGTCGGAGACCGCGGCCGCCATCAGCACCACGTCGGCTTCGCGCGCCGCGGACAGCACCGCGCGCTGCATCTCGGCGGCGGTTCCGACGCGCTCGAGCGTCACGCCCCCCGGCGGCTCGATGCTGGCCGCACCGGCCACCAGAGTAACCGCGGCGCCGCGATCACGCGCGGCTTCGGCCAGAGCGAAGCCCATCTTGCCGCTCGATCGATTGGTGAGGACGCGGACCGGATCGATCGGCTCCTCGGTACGGCCTGCGCTCACCAGCACGCGCACGCCCTCGAGACTCTTGCGACGCGTGAGCGCGCGCTCGACCGCCTCGACGATCAGCGGCACGTCGGCCATGCGCCCGGGACCCGCGAGGCCCGAGGCCAGAGGTCCGTCGGCGGGGCCGACCATGAGCGCGCCGCGCGAGGAGAGCGCGCGCACGTTCTTCTGGGTCGCCGCGTTCCTCCACATCTCGAGATCCATGGCGGGAGCGACGACCAGCGGCGCCGGACTCGCCAGCACGATCGCGGTCAGCGCATCCGGCGCCTCGCCGTGCACCAGGCGCGCGATCAGGTCCGCGGTCGCCGGAGCGATGACGACGCAATCGGCGCTCTCCGCCACGTCGACGTGCTCGACCTTGCCGCGGATCTTCTTCGCCGAGTCATTCGAAACGTCGAACTTCGTCTTCTGCGGGCCCCAGAGGTCGCGGACCACCGGATTGCCGGACAACGTCTGGAACGTGAGCGGGGTCACGAACTCGGCGGCGGCCGGAGTCATTGCCACGATCACCGAAGCGCCGGCATCGCGCAGCCGGCGCACCAGCTCGCATGCCTTGTAGGCGGCGATGCCGCCCGACACTCCGACGACCACCGTGCGCCCACTCAGCATGGAACGCCTCGAACGCTACTGAGCCAGGGGCTCTTCGTAGAAGAACGGCACTTCGTGCCGAATGGTGTGATCGAGCGAGACCACGGTCGGCTTGGCGCCCGACGGCGCCTGGGTCTGGCCGGTCTGGCGCGCCCAATCGTTCATGCGCCGCGCCTCGCGCGCCGCGATGATGCAGAGCTCGTACTTGTTGGTGCCGGGCGGGGGAATCAGCGAAGCCAGCTTCATGCGATGCTCCTCCTCTGGAACGGGGCCGCGGGGATCGCGGCCGTATCGAAACGGTTCAGCAGCGACTCGCGTCGCGGCTCAAGCGGGTTCAGCTCTCGGCGGTCAGTCGCCGCACGCGCGCGCGCTCGGCGTCGACGATGCAGATGAGCCGGCTCATCGCCTGCTCGAGATCGTCGTTCACCACCAGATAGTCATACTCCCGGTACTGCGATAGTTCTCCCGGCGCGTTGCCGAGCCGGCGCTCGACCGTCGCGCCGTCGTCCATCCCGCGGCCGAGCAGGCGCTGGCGCAGCGCGTCGATCGACGGCGGATAGATGAACACCGAGACCGAATCCGGCCGCGCGCGCCGCACGCTCGCGCCGCCCTGGACGTCGACGTCGAGCACCACGATGCGGCCGGAGCGCACCTCTTCATCCACGAACTTCGCCGGCGTGCCGTAGAGATGTCCGTGCACTTCCGCCCACTCGAGGAAGTAGCCGGCCGAGCGCCGGCGCTCGAACTCCTCGCGCGTGACGAACTCGTACTGCACTCCCTCTTTTTCGATCGCGCGCTTCGGGCGCGTCGTGCTCGAGATCGCGAAGATGCAGTCCGGCCTCGCCGACACCAGCCGATCGACCAGCGTGCCCTTGCCCGCGCCCGAGGGGCCGGAGAGCACCAGCAGGAATCCACCCGCCTTGAATCGAGCGATGCCCGACCCAGCGGCCCGCGATGCCGGATGCGGCGCGCTCACGCTCATTCCACGTTCTGCACCTGCTCGCGCAGGCGTTCGATTTCTTCCTTGATCACGATGACCGAGCGCGTGATCTCGACGTCGTTCGACTTGGATCCGATGGTGTTGGCCTCCCGGTTCATCTCCTGCAGCAGGAAGTTCAGCTTGCGTCCCGCCAGCTCCGAGCCCTCCATCAGCGCACGAAACTGATCGAGGTGCGCGGCGAGTCGCACGCATTCCTCCGAGCAGTCGAGGCGGTCCGCCATCATCGCCACCTCCTGCGCGACGCGGATCGGATCCATCTCCACGTCGCCGAGCAGGGCCTTCAGGCGTGACATCAGGCGGTCGCGGGCCTCGGGCGGGCGCAGCGGCGCGCGCTCCGAGACGATGCCGAGATGCTGGCGGATGAGCAGGAGCCGCGCATGGAAGTCCTTGGAAAGCGCCTCGCCTTCGCGCGCCTTCATCGCGTTCATGTTGTCGCAGGCGCCGAGGACGAGCCTCTTGACCAGCTCCCACGTTTCCTCGTCCGACAGCGCCGAATGCTCCCATTCGAACACGTCGGGCAGCGTCGCCAGAGTCTTCAGGTCGAGACCATGATCGATCTTGTAGCGCTTGCGCAGCTGCTCGAGCAGGGCCACGTAGCGGTCGGCCACCGGCTCGTTGAGCCTCAGGACCTCGCCGGTCTCCCCCGCCCCGCTCCAGGTGATGGTGAGGTTGAACTTGCCGCGGGAGAAGCGCTCGGAAATGAGCTGCCGGATCTGATCTTCGAACAGCCCCATGACCTTCGGGGCCCGCACCGAAACTTCGCAGAACCGATGGTTGACCGAGCGGACTTCCGCCGTCAGGCGCTGGCCGTCGCGTTCGATGTCGGCGGAACCATACCCGGTCATGCTGCGGATCATCCGGCGCCTCCCAAGGGGTCCCGGAGATTATTGCAGCGCATGACGAAGGTCAACGCGCGGAGCCACGAACGAGGTTGACAGTGCGACCGCTGCGAGGCTTCATCGTTCGTCATGCGGAGCTGGGCCGCGCTGCGTCCTCACATCGCCCTCGAGTTCCGGGCCGGGGGCGGCAAGCTGCGCGTGCGCGTGCTGGAACGGCCCGGACTCTGGCTCGAGCAGGCCGAGCTGGACCGGCTCGTCGATGAAGTGCGCACCGTGGTGCGCTCGCTGGGTGTCGGCGATCTTTCCTACGGCATCCTCATCGGCGATCGGCGCCATCTCGACCGGCTGATCCTCACCCTGATCGAGGATCAGAAGACCGGCGCTCCGGTGGCGTTCAACGCGATGTTCGCGCTCGACTGCACGCTGCGCGGCGCGCGGGTCGACGTCATCCACCTGGGCCTCACCGCGGTCGACCCCGCGTTCCGAAGCCGCGGCGTGTCGTGGATCCTGACCGGGTTCACCACGTTCCTCCTGTTCGTGAAGAACGGCCTCCGCCCCTACTGGATCAGCAACGTCTCCCAGGTGCCGGCCGCGATCGGCATGGTGGCCGAGGCCGCGGCGAACGTCTTCCCATCGCCCGATCCCGAGGCGCGGCGCAGCTTCGATCACGTCGTGCTGGCAAAGGAGATCATGCGCCGGCATCGCGACGCGTTCGGCGTCGGCGAGGAGGCCACCTTCGATTCCGAGCGCTTCGTGATCCTGAATTCCTACACCGGCGGAAGCGATCATCTGAAGAAGCGCTGGGAGGACGCGCCGCGCCACCGCGACGAGCGCTTCAACGAGATGTGCTCGCGCGAGCTCGACTACGAGCGCGGCGACGACTTCCTCCAACTCGGCCAGGTGAACCTGTTCACGCTGTGGCGCTACATCGCGCACTCGCTGCCGCGTGAAGCCTGGTCGCTCGCACTGTCGCGCTTCGCGTTCGTGCTCGCGAACATGCTGGTGGTACCGGTCCTACAGTGGCTGACGCCCGATGTGCCGATGGGCGACCTCAGGCCCGCGAAGAGGCGGCGCTGATGCGCTTCGACTACGCCGAGATGACGCGGCGCAACATCGGCTTCGTCACCGAGGCCGAGCAGGAGCGCCTGCGCACCGGACGCGTGTTCGTGTGCGGCACCGGCGGAATGGGCGGAGCCTGCCTGCAGTCGCTCGCGCGTGCCGGAGTCGGCGCGTTCGAGATCGCCGACTTCGATTCGTTCGAGGTCTCGAACCTGAATCGGCAGGTGTTCGCCACGCTGTCGGACCTCGGCCGGCCGAAGGTCGAGGTCACCGCCGAGCGCCTGCGCGACATCAATCCCGAAATCGAAGTACGGACTCACGGCGCCGACTGGCTGTCCGAGCTCGGCGGCATCCTGTCGCGATCCCGTGTGGTGGTGAACGGCATGGACGACCTGGCCGCCGGAATCCAGCTCTATCGCTCCGCGCGGACGGCGGGAGCAACCGTCATCGACGCGTATACCTCGACCCTGCCGTCGGTGATCGTGGTCGCGCCGAATGATCCGAGGCCGGAAGAGCGTCTCGGCTATCCGACCCGCGGCATCGCGCCCGAGCATTTCACCCGGGAGATGCTCGACCGCTGCAAGCTCATCGAGATCGAGTACGTGCTGGTGCATTCCTCGACCGCCGACAGGCTCGACCTTTCGATCGCGGGCGAGATCATCTCCGGCAAGCGCGCGCGCATCTCGTTCGCGCCGATGGTGATCACGACCGGCAATCTGCTCGCGTATGCCGCGGTCGCGGCGTTGTGCGGCCGGGTGCCGCCGGCCGATTGCCGCGGCTGGTTCCTCGATCCCTATGCGGGAAGAATCGAGCGCCCGCGCGCCGCCCTGATCGCCGCGATCCGGCGACGGATCGTGCGCCGCTTCCTCGCGAACGTCGGCGATGCACGGTGACGGCCGCGGCGTTCTCGCCGAAGCGCTGGTCTCGTGGCTGTCGCTCTACGGCGTCATCACCGCGTTTCTCGTCTACTGGAATCAGACCACGCGCAACCGTCTCGAGCTCTGCATCATGTTCCTGCTCGAGTGCCTCGGCGCGCTGCTGTTCGTGCGCGGATTCTTCTGGATCAGCGGGATCAAGTTCTTCGGCATCCTGACCTACATCGTCGCCGCGGTGATCCCGCTCGCCATCCTTCTCTACGTCGAAGCGCTCCTGCGCCGCCATTTCGCGCTGTGGTCGAAGCTGTTCGTGCTGGCCGGGACCGTGTTCTTCCTGGTGCTGGCGCTGTGGGGCAATCTCCACGCTCATCCGTTGTGGCTTCCGGTGTTCACGGCTTACGTGTTCGCGATGCAGCTCGTCTTGAGCGGCGCGATCGTGTTCCGCGACCCCGCCGATTTCGCGGCGGTCGAGGATCGCGCGGTGGCGGCGATCGCCGTCGCGGTGGTGATGATCGTGCCGTTCGTCGCCACCGATCTCGCCGCCGATCTCGGGCTCCACATGGTGCGGGTGGGATCGGTGGGGATTCTGATCTTCGTGCACGCGATCGTGGTGGCCCAGGAGCCGCGCAGCAACGCGCGCCGGCTGCTGGTCGCGAATCTGGCGGTGATCGCGCTGGCGACGCTGCTCGGCGCCCTCCAGGCGTACGTGATCGGCGATTTCCGGGCGGCGACGGTGGCCCGTGCCGGCTCGATGTTCGCCTGCATCATCCTGCTGGTGATGATCCACACGCGGGTGCACGCTCACGGTCAGGTCGCGCGCGGGCCGGGCCTGGTGCGCAGCATCGCCGCCGCCGACACGCGGACCACCGAGAGCTTCCTCCGCGTGCTCGACCGCCTGCCGATGGTCGCCGCGTACCGGCTGATGCGGGCGCGTGATCTCGCCGCCTACGACTTCTGGTCGTTCGCCGGCGTGTTCCGCGCGCGTGGTGAGAAGGTGATCAGCCACAATCAGCTCCGGCGCGCGCCGCACGGACGCGCCTCCGATGCGGTCTACCATGCCGAGCAGCTCGAGGACCTGATGGAGCGTGAAGCCATGACCCACGCCGTGCTGATCCAGGAATCGCCGGTCGCCGTGCTGCTGGTTCAGATTCCAT
>DATJEP010000118.1:0-3101 GCA_035496475.1 Candidatus Udaeobacter sp. | reverse complement strand
TAAGGACTACTACGCGATGGTGCCGAAGTGCCCGGTCGATGACCTGGCGCCGGACCTCATCGAGAAGATCCAGTCAGTCGCGCTCCGCGCCTACCGCACATTGGGCTGCCGCGACTACGCGCGCGTCGACATGCGCGTGGTGCCGGAGACCAGCGAGGTCTTCATCCTCGAGGTCAATCCGAACCCGGACCTCGCCGATGGCTGCGCGTTCGCCCAGTGCGTGCGCGCCAGTGGCCGGACCTACGCGCAGGCGATCCAGGAGATCGTGGGCTACGCGCTCGAGCGCGCGAAGAACCACCAGAAGAAGGAGCCGGCGCCCTCCGAGACACTGCTCCGCGAGTACATCGCGCAGCGCGGCCGCAGCGAAGGCCGTTGATCACCCTCGGCTTCGCCTCGCAAAAGTTGCCGCCCCGCGCGGCGGGCGGGGAAAATTGCCACATGAAGCTCGCAGCTCTCGCTCTGGTGCTCGTTCCGACCGTAGCGTTTGCGGATGACACGTACACGGGCGGCTCCGGCGGTGGCGGGTCGGGCGGCCTCAACACGTACACGATCAGCGACGCCGGCACGGCGATCTGGAGCCCACAGCTGATCCGCAACCCGGCGACGCTGAACAAGAGCGGCATCGAGGTCTTCGGGTCGTTCGCGATCTCACGCGTCACCCATCCCGCAACGATGATGGGCGGCATGGATACGGTGACCACCGAGGAAGGCCTCATGGTCGGCGGAGCCTACGGCATCACCGATCGCATCACGGGCGGCCTGACGTACACGATGGTGGTGCATGACCCGTCGGGCGCGTTCCCGGGCGACGCGAAGGGGCCGCTCGACGTCTACGGCGGCTACAACATCAAGCACAAGACGAAGTACTCGCTGTCGGCGGGTGCCGACTTCGCGATCAACGTGGGCAACACGGACCAGCTCGCGATCAACCTCGGTGCGAGCTTCAAGTACTACCTCTCGGATCAGCTCGCGGTGTACACGGGCAACATCCTGCCGGCGGGCCCGGTCGGCCAGCAGCTGACGATCGGCCTGGGCGACAAGGACCCGATCGCGCTGCGCGTCCCGGCGGGCATCGCGTTCCAGATCACGCCGATGTTCTTCGCGTACCTCGAGACCCAGCTCTTCGACGTCCACTTCCACAACGGCAACAGCGGCGTGATCTTCGCCGACTTCATCCCGGTCACGCTCGGCGTCTTCTATCACGCGGCGACAAACCTCGATGTCGGCGTGAGCTTCGGCGATGACTTCAAGAACGCGGGCGACGCCTACGCGATCGCGCTCACCGCGCTCGTTCACCTGTAGGCGCATAGAGCGCCCGCTGCGCCTCGAAGGCACGCTGATAGGCGGGCCGCGCCTCGCCGCGCGCGACATACGCGGCCAGGTTCGGATATTCGAACACGATGCCCGATGGTTTGAGCCGGAGCAGCACCGACACCATCATCAAGTCGCCGGCGCTGAACGCACCGTCGAGCCACTCGGCATCGCCGAGGCGCGCCGAGAGCTGCTTCAACCGGGCCCGGATCCGCTCCTGCACGAGCGGCATGCGTTCCTGCGCCCACGGCTTGTCGCCCTCGAGCAGCTTCGCGGTCACGAGATCGAGGATCGGTGGCTCGATCGTGCTGAGCGCGGCAAACATCCACGTGATTGCGCGCGCCCGCGCGTTCGCATCCGCGGGCAAGAGGCCCGCATGCCGCTCGGCGATGTGCAACACGATCGAGCCGGTCTCGAACAGCGCGAGGTCGCCTTCCTCGTACGTCGGAATCTGGCCGAACGGATGCAGCGCCAGGTGCGCCGGTTCCTTCAGCGCGCGAAACGAAACCAGCCGCATCTCGTACGGCTGGCCGACTTCCTCGAGTGCCCAGCGCACGCGCGTATCGCGCGCCAGCCCCTTGCCGCCATCCGGCGAGCTCTCGAACGCTGTGATCGTGATCGCGTGCGCCACCCGCTACTCCTTCGGCTGAAACAGCTCGATCAGCGTGCCTTCCGGATCGACGACGTAGCCGAACTTGCCGTAATCGGCATCCTCGCCGCGATCGAGCACGTTCGCGCCGCGCTCGCGCAGCTTCGCGAGGAGCGCATCCAGATCATCGACGCGCAGGTTGATCATGAAGTCCTTCGTGCTCGGCTCGAAGTACTTCGTGTCCGCCGCAAACGCGTTCCACACCGAGTACGTGCGCCCATGCTCGGGCTCGTTGAACATCTGCGCGCCCCACTGGGTGACGTCCATGCCGAGCGCGTCGCGGTACCACGCGTTCAGCGCCTTCGGGTCGCGAGCCTTGATGAACACGCCGCCGATGCCGATGACCTTCGCCATGGCGCGGACACTACTCAGAACGGCACGAGGCCGTCCACCAGTTGTTCGACGAGCTCGTCGCTGATCATGTCGTCGGGACAGGCGAGCCCGATGCCGCCGCGATCGAGAATGGTGAGCCGCAGGTACTGGACAAACGTGAGCGGCCCGTCGACCCGCATCGCATCACCTTCGAAGAACAGCACCGGATCGAAGCCCTCGGCGACGGGCAGCGGCACGTAGATCGGGCCGACGCCGCTGATGTCGAACTTGTGCAGCGGATCGTCGCAGATATACAGCACGTCCTCCGCGTCGCCCCGCGCACGGCCATCGAGCGCAAACACCTGGATCGGATCGACGTGCTCGACATCGGGCCATGCCTCGTCGGGCGGATCCTCGACAAAATCCACCCACCCGAGCTCTTCGTAGAACGCCCGCAACGCCGGCGGCAGCTCGCCGTCCAGCTCCGCGAGCCGCGCGGCCTGACTCCCGCGCTCGCCGATCGGCTCCGCGAGCTCGAAGCCGCGCTCCCGCCAGCGCGCGGCGAGCACCTCGAGGTTCGCCCGGACCCGCTTCATCATCTCGGCCGCAACCGCGTTCGCGTCGAGATGAGCAGGGTTACGGACGAGCTCGCGGTAGACCGCGTCGCATTCACCAGCCCGATACCGCTCCAGAAGCTCCACGAACCCGTCATACCCGGGTTTCGTCGACGCAGCGAGTCGCGTGCGCCTTGACAACCCGGCACCGGATACGTCATCAATTAGCCCCCATTCCGGAGTAGCTCAGTGGTAGAGCAGGCGGCTGTTAACCG
>DATJEP010000117.1:0-27072 GCA_035496475.1 Candidatus Udaeobacter sp. | reverse complement strand
AGGGATGCCGGTCCACCAGATGGGCGGGCAGACCGAGCTCACGGCCGAGGTCGCGAACTTCGTCCTTGAACAGCCACCGCAGCGGCTCGATCAGCTTCAGGTTCATCTTCTCCGGCAGTCCGCCGACGTTGTGGTGCGTCTTGATCACCTGCGCGCCCCAGCCCGCCGACGCGCTCTCGATCACGTCGGGGTAGAGGGTGCCCTGAGCCAGGAACTCGACCGGTCCCACCCTGCGCGCTTCTTCTTCGAACACGGCGATGAACTCCGCGCCGATGATGCGGCGCTTCTGCTCGGGATCGGTCACTCCCGCCAGCTTCGTGAGGAAGCGTTCGCGCGCATCGACGACTCGGAGGTCGAGCCCCCGCTTCTCTCCCAGCTCGCGCGCCACCTCCTCCACCTCGCCTTCGCGAAGGAGACCATGATCGACCAGCACACAGGTCAGCCGCTTGCCGACCGCGCGATGGCACAGTGTCGCGACCACGCTGCTGTCGACGCCGCCCGAGAGCCCGCAGAGGATGTGCCCTCCCCCAACCCGCGAGCGAATGTCGGCGATGGCGCGCCTGAGGAAGCTCTTCATGCTCCAGCCGCCGCGCAGCTTCGCGATCTTGAACAGAAAATTCGACAGCACCTTCCTGCCGTAGGGCGAATGGACGACTTCGGGATGGAACTGGATGAGATGGAAGGGATGTCTCTCGTGGGTGGCGGCGGCGAAGGCGCAGTTCGACGTGTGCGCGACCTTCTTCCAGCCGCGGCCGAGCGAACGCACTTCGTCGCCGTGGCTCATCCAGGCGCGGAAGCGGCGCGGCACGCCGGTGAAGAGCGGAGAGCGCCCATCCTGAACGAACGTCGCCGTGCCGTATTCCGCGCGATCCGCCTTGGCGACCTCCCCACCCGTGAGCTGCATGGTGGCCTGAAAGCCGTAGCAGATGCCGAGCAGCGGCTTCTTCAGCTCGTAGATGCCCGGATCGGGCATCGGCGCGGTGGCGCGATAGCCGCTCGCTGGTGAGCCACCGAGGATCAGGGCGCTCGGGCGCTTCTCGCGGATCGCCGCGACCGGCGTGTTGCCGGGCACGATTTCGGAATAGACGCCGAGCTCGCGCACGCGCCGGGCGATGAGCTGCGTGTACTGGGAGCCGAAGTCGAGAATGAGGACGAGCTCGCGGGGCATGGACCGGACGCTACTCGATCGGCTCGGCATCGGGCGAGCATTCGAGCGTGCGGGTCAGGAATCGCATCAGGAACGCAGCGTCGTTACGCGCGAGCCAGCGCCCGAACGCCATCGCCAGCAGCGAGAACATCACGATCAGCAGCGGAAACACGCGCGGAATCCCTTCGGCGCCGGGCGGCATCGTCGTCGACTTCCCGATCTCCAGCCACCACACCGCCGCGATGGCGGCCACCATCGCGATGGTGGCCGCCATGAAGATCCTCACGGTGACGTCGGGGCCGAGCTTCAGCTCGATGCGCGTTCCATTTCCATCCGCGCTCCAGCGTCCGCGTGCGACGGTCTGGAACGAATTGCGGTAATGAATCGTCCGCACGATCCAGAATCCCCTCTCGTTGACTCGGCCGCGGACGACATGACTCCACCCGGAGAGGGGATTCCACAGCGAGCCGGTCTCGGCGGCCAGCCGGGATCGACAGGACTCCGGATCGAGGTTCGAATGGAGCACGCGCTTTTCCTGCGCGAAGAGATTCCACCCCCGCCGGCCGGAATCATCGCGGATCGTCCCGCCGTCGTCGCTCATGCGTGTCGCTCCCGCGCCCGGCGGTACCTCAATGCCGGAACGTTCGTCGATCGGTGAACAGCATGGCGACGCCGAGCCGATCGCAGGCGGCGATCACCTCGTCATCGCGAACCGAGCCGCCCGGTTGGACCACCGCCGTGATTCCCGCCTCCGCGGCATGCTCGATATTGTCGGCGAACGGGAAGAAACCATCGCTCGCGATTCCCCCGCCCTTCACGTCGTGTCCGGCGCGCCGCGCCTTCATCAGCGCCACGTCCACGGCGTCGACCCGGCTGGTCTGTCCCGAGCCAAGACCGATCAGCTGCGCGCCGCGCGCGATGGCGATCGCGTTCGAGCGCGCGGCCGCCGCGATCTCCCACGCGAATTCGAGCCCGGCGCGCTCATCCACCGAAGGCGCTCGCTTCGTCACGACACGCCACTCCGGCGCCGCGTTCGCGGATCCACGCTCCATCAATCCCCATCGTCCCGCCAGCCGCAGCGACCACCCGTCATCACTTTCCACGTCACGTGAGGTCAATCGCACAACCCGCAGGTTTTTCTTGCTCTTGAGCAGGTCGAGAGCGCCGGCTTCCAGCTCCGGCGCGGTGATGCACTCGAGGAACTGGTCGCCGAGCGCCCGCGCCACGTCGGCATCCAGGGAACGATTGAGCGCGACGATACCGCCGAATGCCGAGAGCGGGTCCGAAGCCAGCGCGCGCCGATACGCGTCGCCGGCATTCGCGCCGCATGCCGCGCCGCAGGGCTGTCCGTGCTTCACGATCACGCACGCGGCGTCGTGGAAACGCGACACCAGGCTCACCGCCGATTCGAGGTCGAGCAGATTGTTGTAGGAGAGCTCACGTCCCTCCTTCCACGCCTCGAGCCGCGTCGCGTCTCCCGTCCGCGCATAGAGCGCCGCGGCCTGATGAGGATTCTCACCGTAGCGCAGCGTTCGAATGCGCTCGAGATCGAGATGGTAGTAGGCCGGGGCCGGGCTCCCGGGTTCGTTCCGCCGCGCCAGCTCGGACGCGATCGCGCCGTCGTAGCGCGCGGTCCGCGCGAACGCGCGCACCGCCCAGGCCCGTCTCTGACTCGGATCGGGACCTCCGGCCTCGAGCGCCGCGAGTACCTCGCGATACTGCGACGGATCGTGGATCACGATCACCGATTCGGAATTCTTCGCCGCCGCGCGCAGCAGCGCCACACCGCCGATGTCGATCTCCTCGACCGCGCCCGCATCATCGAGTTGGCGCGCGCGGGACTCGAACGGGTACAGCGTGACGGCGACGAGATCGATCGGCGCGAGGTCGCGTGAGCGCAGCTCCTCGAGGTCTTCCTCGCGGCCACGCCGCGCGAGGATCGGCGCGTGCACGTGGGGATGCAGCGTCTTCACGCGGCCGCCGAGCATTTCGCCGAAGCCGGTCAGGCTCTCGACCGCGGTCACCGCGACGCCGGCGCCCTCCAGATGCTTCGCGGTTCCGCCCGAGGCCAGAATCCGCGTGCCGTGCGCGGCCAGAGTACGGGCGAACTCGGCCGCGCCTTCCTTGTCGGACAGAGAGAGCAGCGCCGCGCCCGGCCAGCTCACGCGCGGACTTCCCCGGCCTGCACGCGCGAGCGCCCCTGCCCGGCGTACCGGCTCATCCGCCGGTCCCGGTGAGGCGGCGATACGCTTCGGCGTAGCGCTCGACCGTCTTCGCGACCACGTCGGCGGGCAGCGCGGGCGCGGGAGGCTCGTGATTCCAGCCCGAGCGGTCGAGCCAGTCGCGCACGAACTGCTTGTCGAACGAGAGCAGCCGACCGGCCTCGTACTCCGCGCGGTCCCAGTAGCGCGACGAATCCGGCGACAGCACCTCGTCGATCAGCGTCAGCCTTCCGTCGATCCAGCCGAATTCGAACTTGGTGTCGGCCAGCACGAGGCCGCGCTGCCAGGCGATGGCGCGGGCCTCCTCGTAGATCGCGATGCTGCGTGCGCGCAGAGCCTCGGCGGTGTCGCGGCCGGCGATCGTGACCATGCGATCGAACGAGATGTTCTCGTCGTGGCCGTGATCCTCCTTGGTCGCCGGCGTGAAGATGGCGGGCTCGAGCTTCGAGCCGTCCTCGAGTCCCGCGGGCAGGCGGATCCCGCAGACCGTGCCGCTGTCGCGATACTCGCGCAGACCCGATCCGGTGAGGTAGCCCCGGACGACGCATTCGATGTCCACGCGCTCCGCGCGGCGCACGTAATGACTGCGCCCTTCGAGACGCGAGGCCTGCGCGTCGAAGGGCGGCGGGAATTCCCGCGGAACGTCGGACACCAGATGATGCGGCGATGCGCTCTTCAGCGTGCGCATCCAGAAGCCGGACAGCCGGGTCAGGATCGCGCCCTTGCCGGGGATCGGCGTCGGCAGGACGGAGTCATAGGCCGAGAGCCGGTCGCTCGCGACCAGCACGAGATGGTCGGGGCCGGCCTCGTAGACCGACCGCACCTTGCCCCGGCGCCACGGCGTGAGGCCGGGAATCACGCTCTCGTCGATGGCCGGCGCGGCACCCGTGGCGTTCGCGAATCTCAGCGTGCGGATCATGCTCACCCCCAGGTTGCCGACTGTGGCGTGTAGGTCATTCGAATGTAGTCGGCCAGATCGCCGATGGTCGGAAGCGTTTCGATGTCCTGGCCGTAGTTCGCGTAGGGATCCAGCAGAACGAAGTGCATGCCGGCGGCGGCCGCGGCTTCCTCGTCGACCGAGCGGATGTCGCCGACGTACAGCGCGCGCGAGGCATCGACCTTCATGCGCTCGAGCGCGATCCCGAGAATGCGGGGATCCGGCTTCTCGATGCCGACGTGCTGCGAGTCGACGACGAACTCGATTCCGTCGCGAACGCCGCTCTCGATCAGGTGCTGCTCGGCGCGACCGTCGGAATTCGAAACCACGGCCATGCGCAATCCCAGCGCCGCGACGTCGTCGATCGCCTTGCGCGCGCCTTCGGCCGGCCGGCTCCACAATCCACGCTCGCGGTGGCGCTCCTGCATCTCGGCGACGACCTTCTCGATCACGTTCACCGGCACCTTCGCGCTCGCCAGCATGCCGATGTAATACCTCTGATTGTCTCCGGCCGAGCCGAGCGGCTGCGACGCGTCGGAAGGTGCGGGCTCTTCGCCGCGCCGGCCGTTCAGGCTCTCGTCGTAGCTCTGTCGCCCGTTGATCTCGGCGGCGCGCAGCGCCTGCCACGCGACGCGAACGCCGTGAGCGCTCAGGCGTTCGCTCACCCACTCGAAGTCGATGCGCACCAGGGTTCCACCGGCATCGAACAGCACCGCTTCGAGGATCGGCCGCTCTTCAGGCATGGCGCGCCTCCTTCGCGTCGAAGACGAGCCGGCGGCCTTCGCGATGCGAGGGCTCGGTCAGCCAGCGCCGCACCGCGGCGGGATAGAGCTCGTGCTCGGCGGCATGAACGCGCTCGGTCAGGCTCGCCAGCGTGTCGTCCCCATGCACCTCGACCGCGGTCTGAGCGATGATCGGACCCTGATCGAGCTCGCCCTCGACGAGATGAACGGTGCAGCCGGTCACGCGCGCGCCATGCTCGAGGGCGCGGGCGATCGCATTCAATCCCGGGAATGCCGGCAGCAGCGAGGGGTGAATGTTGACGATGCGGTCGCGATAGGCGTCGAGCAGCGGCGCGTGGAGGCGCCGCATGAATCCGGCCAGGAGCAGCGCATCGACGTCGCGCTGGCGGAGCGCGTCGACCCACGCCTGCTCGTCCTCGAGACGGGTGCGGAAGCGGCCCGCGGGCGGACACTGGGCTTCGATTCCGAGCCGTCGCGCGCGCTCCATCACCGCGGCTTCCGGATGGTCGCAGAGGAGCGCGACGATCTTCCCTCCCAGCGCGCCGCGGCGTTCGGCGAGGGCCAGCGCCTCGAAGTTGCTGCCGTGCCCCGAGGCGAGCACCGCGAGCTTCGGCGTGGATGCGAAGAGCACGCCGCAATCTACCAACCGCCGCCGGAACGCGGCAAGTCTCGGCGCCGGGCGCGCCGGCCCGCGTGAAGGCGAGCGCGGAGCAGGCGACGCGGGTCATTCGCGCGGCGCGGTTCGCGCGATCGATACCGCCGCCGGCTCCCGCCGCCACGATGCGCGGCGCCACTCGATCATGCGAACGCCTTCGGTCGAGAGATCGAACCACAGCGCGCCCTTCTGATCGGTGCGAAGGACGGTCGCGCCGGCGGCGCGCAATCGCTCGAGGGTCTCCGGCGCCGGATGTCCGAATCGGTTTCGCGCGCCCACCGAGATCGCCGCGACGACCGGCCGTATGCGCCGCAGGAATACCGCGCCGCTCGAGGAGGCGGAGCCGTGATGGGCGACCTTGAGGAGTGCGATCCCGGGCGTGAGATCGAGCGCGGCTTCGACCGCGCTGTCGGCATCGGCGGCCAGCAGCGCGCGGCCACGCCCGGCGCCGACCTCGATCACCAGCGCGGCGCCGTTGTCGGCCGAGGTCACCGGCCGTTCCCAGAAGCCGGTGGCCGAATCCGCGCGCGGCGGCCAGCGCACGATCATGAGGGGGTCGTTCTCGAGAACCTCGCCGAGCGCGAGCGGCCGGCCCCGAAAACGCGCCAGCGGACCCGGCACGCCCGTGCGCGGTCCCGGCGCCATCACCTCGGCCACGCGTGTTCCGGCGAGAATCGCCCGCGCGCCTCCGGTGTGGTCCCCGTCGTCGTGCGTCAGCATCAGCGCATCGAGCCGGCGCACCGCGGCCCAGCGCAGGAAGGGCAGCACCACCGACTGACCGGCGTCGGTGCGGGGCGTTCGAGGACCGGCATCGAGCTGGCACCATCCACGGGGCGCGCCGATTGCGATCGCGTCGCCCTGTCCGACGTCGAGCACGACCACCCAGACGTGACCGCGCCGCGGCGCGATCGGGCGGGCGAAGAAGATCAGGATCAGCCCCGAGAGCGTCAGCGCCGACGCGAGGATCAGAGCGGTCCCCGCACGCGGGCTCCTGCCGCGGGCGCGTTCTTCGAGCGACCGGCCGGGCGAGAGCGCGGCCGCGAGCAGCACCGCACCAGCCGCCGCGAGCCACGCCGGCGCCGGGCTCGGACCGGTCGTCAGCAGCGCCCCCGGAATCCGATGCGCGGTCTCGACGATGAGGCGAAGGGCGAGCGCGAGCGGCTCGCAGGCGTGAAGGAACGACGCTCCGGCGCCCGGCAGCGCGAGCTCGGCGAGTGCCCCGATCCAGGCCGACATCAGCAGAAGACCGGTCACCGGCACGGCGAGCAGATTCGAGACGCCCGCCGTCCACGCCACCGCATGGAAGCGCGCGATCAGGAGCGGAAGCGAGAGCAGCTGCGCGCCGGCGGTCGGACCGAACGCGCGCGCCAGCGGGCGAAGCCGCCCCCCGATCGCCGACAGGGCCGACCCCGCGGTCACGAGACCCACGGTCGCCGCGCACGAAAGCTGAAAGCCGAGGTCGGCGGCCCAGCCGGGATTCATCATGAGCAGGACCAGCACCGAGATCGCGAGGGCCTGCAGGGGATCGACCGCGCGCTGCGTGAGCCGGGCGAGTGCGCCGAGCATCTCCCCCGCCGAAGCGCGCGCCAGCGACGGGATCGGCCCCGCCAGCATGAGGTAGAGAGCGCCGCAGGCGCCGCGCGCGAGCGCGCGTCCCACGACCCCCGCGCCGAGCGCGGCGGCGAGCCCGCGCGCGATCCCCGCCAGCCAGACCACGTGAAGCCCCGAGAGCGCGAGCAGATGCGTGAGGCCGGCGGATCGGAACGCCGCGTCGAGATCGGTGTCGATCGCCGAGCGATCTCCGAAGACGAGGGGAACGACCAGCTCCGCGGTCTCCGGAGTCAGCCCGCGGTGCAGTCGCCGCTCGACCGCACGTCGCCAGCGCATCACCGTCGCTCGTGGCCACGCCTCGAGTCCGCGCGCCGGCTCGATTCGCGCATACGGCGCGAACCCCGAAGCGATCACTCCGACCGCGCGGCCCGCGCCGCGCGAATCGAAGCCGCCCGGATTGCGTGGCGGCTCGAGCCGCGAGAGGCGCGCGAGAAGCAGGGCGTGATCGCCCCATTCGACCGCACAATCATCAGGCAGGCGCAGGCGGACGCGACTACCTTCGATCAGGGGCGGACGCGCGGCGTCGATCGCGAGCGTCACCAGCGGAGCGCCGGATTCGAGCGCGGGAGGCGAATCGATCGTTCCATCCAGCCAGAACGTGTCTTCGGCCCCAAGCGCCGCGCTCTCCCGCTCGAGGCACGCATGGAACGCCGACCCCCGCGCGGCGCCCGCCAGCAGGAACGCCATAGTGATGAGGGCCGCGGCGGCGGTTCCGCGGCGAGCCCGGATTCCGGCGACCCCCGCCGCGAGCGCCGCGACGATTGCCGAGGCCCCGAGCACGACATCGTGCATCCGCTCCCCGACCAGGAGTCCGCCCCACAGCGCGAGCGCGAGTCCGACCGCCGATCGACCGCCCATGCGCCGGTCCCATGCGAATGCGGGGCCGCGTCGCGCATCATGGCGGGATGCGGGCGTGATGCGGGCCCGGCGCGGCGCGGGTCACGCCGCGGCGTGGCGCGGCGCCGTCGCTTCGATCGTCAGAATGTCAGCGGAAGTGTCGGCCGCAGGTCGGACGGGCGAGGCTCGATCAGTGCGTTCCCGGGCCGAGCTGAGCGGTCGCCATCTCGGTGAAGTACTCGTCGCCGGTCGCGACCAGGGCACTGAGGTAGTACTGCGTCCGGCCCTCCTCGTCGAAGACGCCGACGGGAAAGACCGTCACGCCGACCGTGCCGCCGCTCGTTTTCATCACGTCGAGCGCGTAGCGCCGCCAGATCCCATCCGCGCTCCGAACATGAAGCCACATCTCGCGGACGTCGTGGACCTGGATTCCGGGGAGGTTCGCGGACACCAGCGTCGGGCGATCCACCGCGACATGATCGGCAATCTGGACCGGCGTCAGCCTCGGCCCACCCTCGCCGAGACCGAGCTCGAACGACGCGAAGCGCTGATTCCCGCCGGGAAGATCGATCACCTGAACGGCGGAGCTTTCGCCGATCCGCGTCGCGACGCGGACGCTGTGGGGTCCGCGCGGAAGCTCGAGCGTGAGCGGCGTCTCGCCGCGCTTCACGCCGTCGATCCAGACCTCACCGCCGCTCAGATCCGCGCTGCCGGTTTCGGTCATGCGCGTGGCGCTCACCACCAGGACACCGGTCTTCGGCGACGTCATCGGCTGAGCGACCACGCGCTCGCTGCCGCGCACGCGCACCTCGACGGTCTGAGCCCACGGCGTCATTCCAGGTCCCGAGAAACGCACCTCGTGCGTGCCCGGCATGACGCTGTCGAGCACCACCGGCACGTATCCGAGTTCGCGGCCATCGACGCTGACCTCGACCGGCACCTGCGGATTCGTCTGCTCGATCGAGAGCGATCCCCACAGCGGCGCCTCGACCGACTGCCGTTCGCCGCGCGAGCCTCGCACCGTCAGGCTCGCGACGCCGAGGTCCTGGAGCGAGAGCGAGACCTGATGCGCACCCGGCTTGAGCTCGATCGTGGCGGGTGTGCGCCGCGCGAGATCACGCCCGTCGACCGAGATCCACGCCCCCGGCGGCGTGCTGGTGATCACGCAATCGAAACGCGCCCCGCCGATCCCGATCGCGTGCAGCGCTCGCGTGAGCGCGTTCGGAGTTCCGCTCGAGGTCTCGCGGTCGGTTTGCATCGCGCCGACCAGCCAGCCTCCCCCGAAGAGCACGGCAACGCCGACCGCCCACACCCATCGCCGACGCCACAAAGGAAGCGGCGCCTCGAGCTCGGCCTGGCTCGGCCATCGCGGACGAAGAGGCTTGCGCCACTCGACCTCGGCGTCGGCCGCGGGTTCGAGCGCCTCCTCCTCGCTCGCGGTCGCCCGCCTCGTCGGGCGCGCGGTCGGAGCTTCGATCGGGCGCGCGGCGACCGCCTCGAATCCGACCGGCGAGGCGAGTGACGGACGCTCCGGCGTGCTGGCGACCTCACGGGGGGCGACGACTTCCCGGCCCGGAGCGTTCGGGGCCTGGCGCGATGGCGGCGCCGCGGCGCCGGCGCCACGCACGACGATGACCGGCGACTCGAGCAGCGGAGCGTGCGGCTCGAGCGTGGCGGCGAGCGGCTCGGGCTCGCGCGGTTTCAGGCGAGGAGCGGTCGTCGCGGCCGCCGACGGATCAGCCGGGATCGCGCGCAACCCCGGATGGAGATCGGCGGGCGGCAGATCGGGTGGCGCGATCGCGTCGGGATCGAGGCCGGGTGAGCGCAGGCGCGGCGCCTCGGCTTTCGCGGGCGGACCGAGCGCGCGCAGGTTCGGCTCCATGCTCTCGAAGAATTCCTCGGAGCCTTCGGCCGTCGCGAGCCCGCCGACGTCGACCCAGGGCGGATCGTCTCCACGGTTCACGGCGCGCGTGCGTCCACGGAATGGACGCGTCAGCCAGTCCCAAAGGTCGGTCAGCGCGTTGCCGCGCCGGACCCGGCGAAGCGCGGGCGTTTCCGGCCGATCCTCGAACGCCGGAGACTCGATCGACTCATCTTCTCGCGGCGAGCCACGGTCGATGTCGGTCCGAGTCTCACCAGGGCTCGCCGCTTCGACCGATTCCTCCGCCGTGAACGTTTGCGCCGGCGCGGGCTCATCGACGACGTCCGCCGTGTGCTTCGAGGCGCCGGCCGGCTCGTCCTTGATCGCGACCGCCGGAGCGCCGCCGAGTCCGGCCCAATCGGCCTCGACTCGAACAGCCGCGCCCTGTTCCGCGTTCGGTCTCCAGACCAGATTCGCGCTCACGGAATGACGCCCGTCGAGCCGTACCGCCCTGGCTTCCCGGCCCTCCGCATCGCGGACGATCACCGGGGCCTGATCGATCGCATGGCCGTCGACCGAGATCACGGCGTCGACGTCGCCGACCCAGCCCACGCCGACGTCGGTCCCGGCCGCGATCAGCGCGATCGATCCATGCGCGACGCCGCTGCGGTCCCAGAGGCCGGTATGTGAGAAGAGAAGGCCGGTCAGGGCCTGATGGAGCAGCGCGGGAATCGGCCCGGGCTCGCTCGAGGTGCGGGAGGTCTCCCGCACCACCCCGACGAGATCGGAGAGCCAGGCTTCGTACTCTTCACGGGCGAAGGAACCGGGGACCGCGAGCACGCCGACGAGGACATCTTCCCCCCCGCGCCAGATGGTCAGAAGCTCGCCATCGGGGCGGGCAGAAACCGACCATCGCAGGGTCGCGGGTGCGTCCACGTCCATGTGGGCTCCTTGCGCGTCGGCGCGAGCCGAATCCATCGGATCACGCGGGCGCAACGCAAACTATCCGAGGCCATAATCACTGTCAATGATTCGCCGGAACGTGGCACGCGGATTGCGGTTCATTCATCTTGTCCCGCGGTGGGACGCGACTTTGCGGGATTCACGAACACTCGGTTTGTGTCAATTTCGCACGGCGGACTTGCATCTTGCATGCCGCCCAACTAGCTTGGCCGAGTTCCCGTGGGTGCCCCAGGGCGGGAAGAGATCTACCGACAGGAGGAGTGTTTGCCGGTTCGTCCCGTGGCCCTGGTGGCCCTGATGGCCGCGATGTTGATTTCGGCTGCGCCGTTCCCTTCGGCCGCCGAAGACCTGGTCGTCACCCCGATCGTTCATGGGGGATCGCCTGCCGATTCCACTGTGGCGGGTGGCGTTGCGGCCACTCACGCTGCGAGCCCCGCGCCCGCGGCGGACGCGGCGGCCTCGAAGGCCTCGCCCCCGGAATCGGCTCCATCTCCGGACGCCTCCAATCCAGCGACGCCAGCTGAGGCAACCTCGAGAGTGATCTCGGCTCGCGACGCCTATCAGGCCGCGTGGGCACAGCGGCAATCCGGCGACTTCAAGAGCGCGATCAATACCTCCAATCATGCCCTCTCGGCTATCGCCGAGGCGCTCGCCACCGGTCCCGACGCTTCCGAGCGCATGAATCTCGTCGACCTCGACTCGAAGCTGCGTGGCCTCGTGGCCGCGTCGCGTCGTGATTCCGCCTCGGCATCGTCCGCCGCCGCCGCCGGTAATCCGGTGGATGAGAAGGTGCTGAGTGCCCCGGCGGCTGAAGAGATCAAGCCGCAGTTCAACGCCGACGTCTACCGCTACATCGACTTCTTCACCGGCGCCGGGCGCTCCCAGTTCGAGCGCTGGCTGAAGCGATCGGGCCGGTACATGGAGCTGTTCCGCGACGTGCTCCACAAGGAGGGGCTGCCTCCGGACCTGGTGCATCTCGTCTTCGTCGAGAGCGGATTCAACATCAACGCGCGATCGGTCTCGGCCGCGGTCGGGCCGTGGCAGCTGCTTCGCGGCACCGCGCGCATGTTCGGTCTCAACGTCAACAAGTGGGTCGACGAGCGCAAGGATCCCGAGAAGTCCTCGGTGGCCGCGGCGCGCTACCTCAAGCATCTGTATGCCGTTTTCGGCGACTGGCCGCTCGCGCTGGCGTCGTACAACGCCGGCGAAGGCACGGTGCTGCGCGCGATCCGGACGCAGGGCACCACGAACTACTGGGACCTCAAGCTGCCGCGCCAGACCGAGGACTACGTTCCCCAGTTCATGGCCGTGCTCGCGATCGCGCACGATCCCAAGCACTACGGTTTCGATTCGGTCGAGCTCGATGATCCGATGTCGTTCGATCAGATCGCGTTCAAGGGCGCGGTGAACCTGCGCTCGATCGCGAAGCTCGCCGGCTGCAGCTACGAGGACCTGAAGCTCCTGAATCCCGCGGTGCTCACCGGCCACGCCACCGGGCCGAATGGCGTCACCACGTTGCGCGTTCCGCCCGGTCAGGGCGAGGAGCTGATGAAGAAGCTGCACGGCGGCGCGACGCTGCCGGCGGCGAACCTGACGTTGCAGCACAAGGTGAAGCACGGCGAGACCCTGCGCACCATTGCGGCGCAGTACAGCGTGAGCGCGCGCCGTCTCGCGCTGGCGAACGGCATCGGACGCCGCCGTCCGCTCAAGCTCGGCCAGGTGCTGACCGTGCCGGCGAGCCTCTCGTCTCCCGCGCCGATCATCCTCGATGGCAGCGATCCGAGGACTTCGACCGCCTACGTGCCGGAGCGCGACTTCCGTCCGCTGGTTCGGATCAGCGGACGCTCGACCGCCGACGGGCGCAGCAAGTGGACGGTGCGCCGCGGTCAGACGCTGGCGATCATCGCCGATTCGACTCACGTCGCGGTCGACGATCTCAAACGCTGGAACGGGCTCACGAACAACATGCTGAAGCCCGGACAGCGCCTGAAGATCCGCAGCGATTCGACCGAGGCGACGCTCTCTCCCGCCGACAGCGCGCAGGTCGCGAGGCTCCACCTCCCCGCGCATCGCCATCGTCACGGGCGTCACCACCGACGCGGCTATGCGTCGACCGGGATGGTCACGGTGCGTCAGGGGGACACGCTGAACTCGATCGCCAATCGTCACGGCGTGTCGGTGCTTCAGCTCAAGCGCGCGAACGGCCTGCGATCGACTCAGGTCCGCGCCGGCCAGAGACTGCGGATTCCGAACGGCTAGGCCTCGACGGCCCGGCTAGTGCATCGAGTCGGGTCCGTCGATCACGCCGCCCGCCGGCACGTCGGCGCTGATCGACTCCTTCGTCACCCCCGCCCCGATCCGCGCGTTCCGACCGACCGAGAGGCCATCCGGCAGCTCGGCGCCCTTGCCGATCACGATGAGCCCGCTCGAGAGGTGCTCGGGGCAGCGCCGGTTCGGCACGCCGTTCTCCCCGACGCCGAGGCGCGCGCCACGACCGACACGCACCTCCTTGTCGACGATCACGCGATCGAGGGTGGCCCCGGTCGAGACGATGGTGTCGTGCATGACGATGCTGTCGCGCACCACCGCGCCCTTCGCAACGCTCACGCCGGGGAACAGCACCGAGTGCTCGACCGTTCCCGCGATCCGGCAGCCGTTCGCGATCAGGCTGCGCTTCGCCGCGCTGCCGGGCTCGAAGCTGACCGGCGGACGATCCGCGCTCTGCGTGTGCACGATCGCGTCGGGATCGCCGAGATCGAGCGGCGGACGGTCGGCGAGGAACGCCATGTTGGCCTCGTAGTAGGAATCGAGCGTTCCCACGTCCTGCCAGTAGTCGTTGAAACGATAGGCGAAGACAGCCTCTCCGCGCGCGACCACGCGGGGCAGCACGTCCTTGCCGAAGTCGTGGCTCGAGTCCTCGCGCTCGGCGTCTTCGACCAGCCAGCGCACCAGGGTCTCGCGGTCGAAAAGATAGATTCCCATCGACGCCAGGCGTGACGGCGAGGTCTTCGGCTTCTCGCGGAACCCCGTCACCCGGCCATTCTTGTCGGCGTCGATGATCCCGAAGTGACCCACCGCTTCGGGATCGACCTCGACCACGCCGATGGTGAGCGCGGCCTGCTGGGCGAGGTGATAGGCGTAGAGCACGTCGTAGTCCATCCGGTAGACGTGATCGCCGGACAGCACCAGCACCTGCTCGGCGCGGCGCCCGCGCAGATGGATCAGGTTCCGATAGATCGCGTCGGCCGTGCCCTGGTACCAGTCGGACTGGATCGAACCGAGCGCGGGCTGAAGAATCTGGATCCCTCCGCGGGTGCGGTCGAGATCCCAGGGCCGTCCGGTTCCGATGTGGCGGTTGAGCGAGGTGGGCCGGTACTGGGTCAGCACTCCGATGTCGAAGATCCCGGAGTTCACGCAGTTCGACAGCGTGAAGTCGATGATCCGGTACTTGCCGCCGAACGGCACCGCCGGTTTGGCGCGGCGCTCCGACAGCAGGCAGAGGCGGCTGCCGACGCCGCCGGCGAGGATGAACGCGTAGCGCGAGCTCCTCACGCGACCACTCCATAGCGGGTGCGGTTCGGAATCCGCGCGCCCGCGCCCAGGCGGCCGTCCGTGAAGTCCTCCGGCAGGGCTCCCGCCCCGATCACCACGCCGGGCTCGATCATGGCGTTGCCGGGAACGCGCGCGTCCTTGCCGACCAGGACCAGGCTGTCCAGCCACGCGGGACCGGCCCCCTTCGTCGCCGGTCCGCCCACCGCGGCTCCGGCGCCGATGCGGGTGTACTTGTCGACGATCGAGCGATGGACCCGCGCGCCGCTCTCGATCACGGAATCCGAGAACACCACCGAGTCTTCCACCACCGCCCCGGCTTCCACCACCACGCCCGGCGAGAGGACCGAGCGGCGCACCTCGCCCGCGATCCGGCAGCCATTCGAGACCAGACTCTGCTCGATCCGCGCGCCGTCCCGCACCACCACCGGCGGCCGCTCCTCGTCGCGCGTCAGGATCGGCCAGCGGCGGTCGTCGAGCGCGAAGCGTGGCTGCCCGGCGACGAGGTCCAGGCTCGCGCGGTGGTACGAGCGGATGGTCCCGACGTCTTCCCAGTAGCCTTCGAATTCGAACGCGGACACGCGCGATCCGCAGCGCACCATCGGCTCGATCACGCCGGTGACGAGGTCGGTGCGGTCCTCGCGGAGCCAGCTCGCCAGCACGCTCGTCTCGAACAGATAGATCCCCATCGAGGCGAACGGGCTCTCGGATCGCTCCGGCTTCTCGATCAGGTCGGTGACCCGCCACGAAGGGTCGACCGTGACCATGCCGAACCGGTGCGCCTGATCCGGGGCGACGCGGGTCACGCCCAGCGTCACGTCGGAAGCCATCGCCTCGTGGGCGGCGAGCAGCGGCCGGTAGTCCATCCGATAGACGTGATCGCCGGAAAGCACGAGGACGCGCGCGCAGCCGAGCTCCTCGATCACGTCCCAGTTCTGCGCGATCGCGTCGGCGGTGCCGCGGTACCACCCGGCGGTGCCGCGCGTGACGTAGGGCTGGAGCACCATCACGCCGCGGTCGCGCCGGTCGAGGTCCCAGGGACGCCCGGCGCCAATGTGATCGTGGAGCGAGGTGGGTGCGTGCTGGGTCAGCACGCCGACGCGGTCGACTTCGGAATGGCAGCAGTTGCTGAGAACGAAGTCGATGATGCGGTACTTGCCGCCGAACGGAATCGCGCTGACCGCGCGCTCGGCCGAGAGCACGTCCAGCCGCTCTCCTCCTCCGCCCGACAGCACCAGCGCCACCACCTCGTGCACCCGCGCCTCCCGAGAGCGGCCCCGTCAGGCGGACCGTTCACGCACACTAGGAAGCGCGCCGCGGCGGCGTCAAGCGCCGGGGAACGATGGGATCAGCGGATCTCAGGGGACGCGGCGCCGCGGGCGCCGCCGCTCACCAGCTGTAGGCGAGCGACACCAGGTGGGTCGCATCGAGATTCTGGTCGTTCGGGAAGCTCTTGTCGTTCGCCGCGAAGAAGCGGTTGAGCGAGGCGGCGTAGTCGATGCCGAGCTGCTTGTAGCGAAGGCCGGCGCCGAAGGTCAGGTCCTTGCCGTTGACTCCGGTTCGGAACGCGACCGTGTTCCGGTACCAGTATTCGAGCCCGGTGCGCACGTCGATGGTGGCGGCGCCCAGATGGACCTCGCTGTCGAGCTTCCGGTTCTCGAACATCCAGGCGAGATCGACGCCCCAGGTCAGCGCGTGGCGCTCGGCGGGATAGAAATTGAATCCGGCCCCGGTGGTCAGGCTCGGCGACACCGTCTCGCGCGTCCCGTTGCTCCAGGCCAGATAGGTCGTGGTCAGATCGCGGAACATCGCCCCGAGCGTGATCGCGTCGGTCGGCATGAACAGCATGCCGGCGTCGAGACCGGCGCCGAACGAGGTGACGTGCTCGCCGGGAATCGTATCCGGCAGACTCTGGCGGACGAACTTGAGATTGCCGCCGAACGTGAGGTGCGGACCATGGTGGCGCGCATACGAAATCGTGCCGGCCATCTGCGAGCTGCTGGCCATGTAGAGGTTGTCGGAGGTGAGCAGCAGCCGCTCTCCCGGCTCCCATACGCCGTCGCCCTGTCCGTAGTCGGGCGTGGTGGGATCGTTGTCGATGCCGTAGTCGAGAAAATCGATGCCCGGCCTCAGATTCCCCGGCCGCGGCGTCACCGGAATGTCGTCGACGGCGACGCGCACCAGCGAAACCCCGAGCGCGGACTGGTGACCCTTCTCGCCCCCGAGCGGGATCACGGCGCCGAGGAAGTCGTGATTCTCGAGACTGCCGAACTGCTCGGCGTGCTGGAACATCACCTCGCGGTACGGGAGGTAAACCATGCCCGCGGGATTCCACCACGCCGCCGAGGCGTCGTCGCACACCGCCGTGAACGCCCCACCCATCCCGATCGCCCGGGGGCCGATCGGAAGCTTCAGGAACTCACCGGCATATTTGGTGGCGTGGGCGGAAGTCGGATGGAAGGAGAGAAAAGCGGCGGCCGCGAGCAGCGGAACCAGCTTACGCGTCATTCGTGCCTCGAGATCCTGCGGAAACCCTGCCGAAGACGCCGAGCCTACGGTCGCCTTCGATCAGCTGTCAACCGAGCGCGAGGTCGGCTGCCACTCCGGCATGCTCGCTTCACCGATCGGCGCAACGATGCGCCACTCGCCTCGTCGACGTACCAGCTCGCAACCCGTGACGAACGCCTGCTCGATCGCCATGCCCACCGGACGGTAGCGCACGATGTAGCTCACCATGACGCGGTCGCTCGTGATCGGCAGCGACTTGAAGGCCGTCAGCGTGAGGTCCGTCGTCGGCGGCAGGAACCACAGCATCCCCGGATACGGGACGTCGAAGTTCCCCTCGGCCGTGCAGTCGAGCGCTCCCTGTTCGTCGTCGCGGCGCAGCGCTTCCCAGTAACTCGCGATCGCGCGGCTGGGCGAGCTGAGCCGGGGGTCCGCCCGATAACGCTCGCCCTGTCCGAGCACGCTGATCATGCCGAGCAGGATCAGGAGAACGCCGCGGATGCTGAGCGGCTTCCCGCGCCGTCCCGGCAGAATCAGGGAATGCTTCGCCGCGGCCGCTTCTAATACACCGCCGGCCTCCGGCGTCGTTCCCGAAACATCATCGGGACGCGCCGGTGGAGGCACGCGATCGAGCTGCACGAAACCCTCGAAACGATGAGATCAGGCGCGATGCTGAGGGTTCGCGGATCGGGCGGGGAACCCGACGCGGAACTCGGGGGCGATGCGAGGGGTTCGAGGGACGCTCGATCAGCGAGGGAGCATCCCGCGAACTGCGAGAAAAGCGTGACACAGCCGCGAACCGCGTTCCAGCGGATTCTGAGGCATGGACCGCGAGACGCTGCCGTTCAGCGAGTTCGAGGCCCGCGCTTTCCCGGACGTGCGGATCGGCGTGGCCTCGGCGACGCACCCGCGAATCGGGCCGGACGCGGCGCGCGCCGCAAATTGCGCGATCGGTCGCCCGGCAGCGTCGCGCGTTGAGCACGGCGAGGATTCGGGGTCGGCCCGAATCGGCGGGACTCCCGTCCGCCCGACGCGCGTCCCCGCGCCGGACCGGCGAATCGACTTCGCCGGCCGGATTCCTCGCGCCCCTCGCGGAATCGCGGCGCGGCCTGATCCCGCCGGGGGAATTCACGGCGTCCGCCTTCGCGAGCCGGCCGGGTGAACGGACGCGCTCCGCTCTCCGCGCGACGGAATGGGCGCGGTCCTGCTTCGGTGCGACGAGACCGCCCGCGGCCGCCCTCGGCGCCGCGGAACGGACGCGGCTCGCGTTCGCGGCGAGCCGGTCGCGGCTCACGCTCGGGACGGGCAAACGGTCGCGGCCCGCGTTCGGGACGCGCGAATGACCGCGGCCCGCGTTGTGGACGAGCGAAAGGCCGCGACGCGCGTTCGCGGCCAGCGAACGGCGGTCGCTCGCTTCGGGGACCCCGAAACGGGCGCGCGGCACGTTCCGGCCTCTCGGGCCGCCGCGAGTCCCTCGCCCCGGCGGGTCGATCGAATCGACGCGGCGCTGAACTCCGTTCCGGACGCGGGCGATCGAATCGACGCGGCGTCTCCCCGCGCGCCGGCTTCGGGCGATCGAACCGGCGCGGCGCTGGACTCCGGTCCGGCCTCGGGCGATCGAATCGGCGCGGCGCCTCTCCACGCTCCGGGCGCGGGCGATCGAATCGCCGCGACGCCTCTTCGCGCGCCGGCTGATCGAGCCCGGGCGTCGACGCACGTGGCCGGCGCTCGCGTTTCTCGAACCGGCGTCCTTTCTCCGGCTGCGGGCCGCGGCCCTCCCGCGGACGCGGGCGTGCCGACGACGAGCGCAGACGCGCCACCTCATCCTCCGAGAGCTCCCGATACATTCCGCGTGCCAGCTCGCCGAGTCGGAGCGGCCCGTACGCCCAGCGATGAAGCCCGATCACGCGCAGCCCGACCGCCTCGCACATCCGCCGCACCTGGCGATGACGGCCCTCGTGGAGCGCGATCTCGATCACCGCGCCGCGCGCCACCGGATCGCGGCGGCGCACGCGGGCGGGCGCGCTCCAGATCCCGGGCTCGAACTCGACGCCGCGAGTAAGGCGCGCGATCTGCCCGTCGTCGGGCTCGCGCTCGAGCAGCACGCGATAGAACTTCGTGAGCCCGTAGCGCGGGTGCATGAGGTGGTGCGCGAGATCACCGTCGTTGGTGACGACGAGAAGGCCGCTGGTGTCGGCATCGAGCCGGCCGACGGGAAAGAATCGGCCACCGGGTGGCAGGAATTCGCGAATCGTCCTGCGGCCCTCGGGATCGTCGAGCGTGGTGATGACGCCCACCGGCTTGTTCAGCATGAAGTATCGGAAGGCCGCGCGCTCGGGCAAGGGGCGGCCGTTCACCTGAATACGATCGCGGCCTTCGACCACGCGCGTCCCCGGCGCGGTCACCACCTCGCCGTTCACGCGCACGGCGCCGGATTCGATCAGCGCGTCACATTTGCGCCGCGCTCCCACGCCTCGAGTGGCGAGGAGCTTGTTGAGCCGGATGGTGCTCAAGCCGGACGGCGGCCGGGATCGGAAGCGGGCGCGAACTCGTCGCCCGCGGAGGCGTCATCCGCCGCCTCGGCCCCGCTCTCCTCCCCGTCGTCGAGCGCATCGAGCGGCAGGACCTCGTGCCGCCCGGGCGGAAGATCGCTGGCGGCTTCGCTGGTGGCGAGGTCGGTGGCGACTTGCGACACCACTTCGAGCTCCATCATGTCGAGTTGCTCCGGCTCGCGCGCCGCGACCAGCGCCTTCAGCTCCTCGGGACGCGGCAGCTCGCTGAGATCGCGAAGGCCGAAGTACTGAAGGAAGTCCTGCGTGGTCCCGTAGAGCAGCGGCCGGCCCACGACCTTCGAGCGTCCGCGGATGGTGACGAGATTGCGCTCGAGCAGCGTCGCCAGCACCGCGCTCGCGTCGACGCCGCGAATCGATTCGATCTCGCTTTTCGTCACCGGCTGCTTGTAGGCGATGATCGCCAGCGTCTCGAGCGCGGCGCGCGACAGCCGCATGCGACGCTTGCCGCGTAGCATGCGTCCGACCCAGTCCGCCTGCTCGGACGCGGTCACGAACTGCCAGCCGCCGGCGATGTCGCGCAGCTCGACTCCCGCCCCGCGCGCGGCATAGGCGGCGGCGAGCTCGTTGAGCGCCTCCGAGATCTCGGCGGGACCGGCTTCCAGAGACTCGGCCAGCAGACTCAGCGGCAGAGGCTGGTCGGAGGCGAACAGCAGCGCTTCAATCGCCGCGAGCAGATTCATCGGAGGCATGTCGGTCACTTCCTTCCGGCATTCGGGCGACCAGCGTGATGTCGCCGAAGCTCTCGGCCTGAATCACGCCCACCTGACCCATCTTGATGAGTTCGAGCAGCGCCATGAACGTGACGATCATCTCGGCGCGAGCACGGCATCGCAGCAGCAGCTCGGTGAACGAAATCGATCCGTGCTCGGCGACCGAGCTCGCGATCAGCGCCATCTTGTCCTCGACGTCGTAGATCTCGCCCTGGACCTCGTAGACCTGGGCCTCGGGCACGCGCGCCATCACGCGGTTCAGCGCGTCGAGCAGATCGAACAACGTCGCGGGGGCGAGCGGCAGCGGTCCCATCTCGTCGTCACCCGGGACCATGCCACGATCGAACAGGAGCCGGCGTTCCGCCTCGCGGGTCTGCAGCGTTCCCGCCGCTTCCTTGAACTGGCGGTACTCGATCAGCCGCTGGACCAGCTCTTCGCGCGGATCGCCCTCGTCCTCCTCTTCGCCGACGCCGGGCAGCGGCAGCAGCATCTTGGCCTTGATGCGCATCAGCGTCGCCGCCATCACCAGGAATTCGCCCGCGACCTCGAGGTCGAGCGCGCGCATCAGCTCGATGTACGCGAGGTACTGCTGGGTGATGTGCGCGATCGGGATGTCGTAGATGTCGATCTCGTCGCGCTTGATGAGGTGGAGCAGTAGGTCGAGCGGTCCCTCGAAGCGCGCGAGCTTCACGGTCACGGACGGCGTGATTCGCCCCGCGGGCTCCGTGCTCCTGGCCGCCGGCTCCGGCGTGCCGCCCGAACGCGCCGCGGGCTCGCGCGGCTCCTCCGGCGCGGCGCCCTCGCGCGGATTCTCATCGTTCCGCTTCACGAGACCCGCACTCCCTTCGGCTCGAGGCCCATCGCGCTGCGCACCTCACGCATGGTCTGCTCGGCGATCGCGCGAGCGCGGCGGTTGCCGTCCTCGATGACGTCGCGCACCGCGTCCGGATCGTCGACCCAGCGCTGCCGGCGCTCGCGCACCGGCGCCAGGGCCTCGATCACGACCTGCGACAGGTGCTTCTTGTCGGGCACGCACGCCAGCTCGCCGGCGCGGCAGCGGGCCGCGATCGAGTCCGCTTCCGACGGATTGAACTTGCGATGGTATTCCCACACCACGCAGCCGCCGTGACCGTCGGACGGATCGGCCTCCGGGCGGCCGGGATCGTTGGCGCGAATCTTTTTCGGGTCGGTGTAGGCCTGGCGGACCTTCTCGGTGATCGCTTCCGGCGTATCGGTGAGAAGAATCGTGTTGCCCATCGATTTGCTCATCCGCCCGCCGTCGATCCCGCGCAGGCGGGCGAATTCCGTGAGCTGCGCCTCGGGCTCGGGGAACACCGGCGCGCGGTCCTGGCAGTAGAGGAAATTGAAGCGTCGCGCGATCTCGCGCGTCAGCTCGACGTGCGGCACCTGATCCTCGCCGACCGGCACGTGGCTCGCCTTGTAGAGCAGGATGTCGGCGGCCTGCAGCACGGAATAGCCGAGGTGTCCGTACGAGATGGTCTGCTCGTCGAGGTGGAGATCGCGGATCTGCTCCTTCAGCGTCGGAATCCTCTCCAGTCGCGCCTTGCTGACCAGCATCGAGAGCAGGAGGTGCAGCTCGGCGTGCTCCTTCACCGCCGACTGAACGAAGATCACGCTCTTCCCGGGATCGAGCCCGGCGGCGAGCCAGTCGACCACCATGTCGAAGATGTCGCTCTGCAGATTCGACGTATCCTCGTAGCCGGTGGTCAGCATGTGCCAGTCGGCCACCATGTGCAGGTTCTCCCAGCCTTCGTTCTGCAGCCGCACCCAGTTCTCGAGCGCGCCGACGAAGTTGCCGAGGTGCATGCGACCGGTCGGACGCATGCCGGACAGAATGCGGCCGCGTTTCACCATGCCGGCTCCGCCGCGGCCGGCGCCCCGCCGAAGAGCGCGAGACAGAGGCCGGCGATCGCCCGCATCCCGGAGCGAAGCGCGGGCGCGGTGAACGGCGACAGCAGCAGCGCCGAGAGCAGGATGAAACCCACCACGCGGAACTGGTGCAGCAGCAGGATGTGACGGAGGCGCAGCACCCGCATCAGCAGCCACGAGCCGTCGAGCGGCGGCAGCGGGACGAGGTGAAAGAGCGTGAGCGCGCAGTTCACGGCCACGCCGATCAGCGCCATGCGATGGGCGATCGCGAGCGGGCCGGTCGCCGGAATCAGCCTCGCCGCCGCGGCGAAGCCGAGCGCCAGAGCGGCGTTGCTGAGGAGTCCGGCGAGCGCGACGCGCGATCGGTCGCGCCTCGGATCGCGAAGACGGGCCGCATCGACCGGGGCCGGGCGTGCCCAGCCGACCAGCACCGGTGCATGGGCCAGCGCGAGCAGACCGGGGACGATCAGCATGCCAAGGGCATCGAGATGGGGCCTGGGGTCGAGGGTGCGGCGCCCGGCTTCCCGGGCTGATCGGTCGCCGCGCCACTCGGCGGCGACGGCATGGGCACATTCACGGGCCGCGAGGCTGAAAACGACGACCGGCAAAGCCAGGACGACCTCGAACATGCTCACCTCTCGCTCCCTGTGAAGGTGAAAGTTCGGGCCAGACTATCGGGAACGAGATAGAGGGTCAAGGACTCGTCACTTCATGTTTCGCATGAAGTGGCTGCCCGGAGCCCGGATGGAACCCGGGTCGAGCGCGCGCGACATCCGCGCCTCGAGATCTCGTTCAACACGCCCCAGGCACCGCTGTGGGGAGAGATCGAGGACTGAGCGCGGCTCGCGCTACCGCGCGCCCGCGCCGGCCGCGCCGGTCGTGGCGGCGGGCTCTTCCGGCCGGGCTTTCAGCACCATCAGCGTGAGATCGTCGGTCGGACCGCGCGCACCGGCGAACGCCCGCACTTCCTCGATGATGCCGGCCACGATCTCCCGCGCGCCGAGGTGCGCGAGCCGGGTCATGCAGGCCTCGAGCCGCTTGCGCCCGAACTGGGCGTTGCTGGTGTCTTCGGCTTCGGTCACGCCGTCGGTGTAGAGCACCAGCACGTCGCCGGGCCGGATCGCGATCGGCCGCTCCTCGTACTGCGCGTCGGGAAGCACGCCGAGCGCGACGCCGCCGTCGGTGAGGTAGTCGAAGCGGCCCCCTTCGCGGCGCAGGATCGGCGGATTGTGCCCGGCGTTGGAGAAGATCAGCACGCGGTTGTGGAAGTCGAGCACGCCGTAGAACGCGGTCACGAACTTGTCGCGATCGGTGCTCTCGTAGAGCAGCGAGTTCACCTTGCGCATCACCGCGCGGATCGCGAACTCGTTGCGGATCTCGGCCAGCAGGCTCATGCGGAACCCGGCCATGATCAGCGCCGCGGGAATCCCCTTGCCCGAGACGTCGGCGATGGCGATGCCGAGCCGCGATTCCGAGATCGGGATGAAGTCGAAGTAGTCCCCTCCGACCTCGTCGTGCGGCTGCGCCGAACCCGCCACCTCGAAGCCGGCGATGTCGGGCGCGGCCTTGGGAAGGAACGAGAGCTGGATCTCGCGCGCGATCGCCAGCTCCTTCTCGATCCGCCTTCGGTCGAGCAGCTCGCGCGTCAGCCGCGCGCGCTCGATCGTCACCGCGGCCTGCGCGGCGAACGCCGAGACCAGCTCGAGATGGCCTTCGTGATAGGCGTCGTCGAGATCGCTCTCGAGATTGAAGACGCCGAGCGTCCGGCCCTCGACCAGGAGCGGAGCGGCGAGCTCGGAGCGCGTGCCCGCCCGGGCCGCGACGTAGCGCGCGTCCTGCTTCACGTCGGGAACGATCAGCGGCTGGCCGGTCTTCGCCACCCAGCCGACGATGCCCTGCCCGACCTGGAGCCCGAACGCCTCGTCCGAGCCCTCCGGATAGCCGACCTCGCTGACCAGCTCGAGCGCCTGGGTCGAGCGGTTGACCAGGTAGATCGCGGCCGCGTCGTAGGTCACCACCTGGCGCAGCGACTTGAAGATCGCCTCGATCACTTCATCGAGGTCGAGCGGGGTGGCGAGGGCACGGGAGATCTCGAGCAGCACTTCCTTCTCGAGCGCGCGGCGCTCGGTCTCGGCGTAGAGCAGCGCGTTGTCGAGCGCGAAGGCGACGTGCTCGGACGCCACGTCGAGCCGGTCGAAGTCGGCATCGGTGAAGCCGTCTTCGCCGAGCTTGTTCAGGCACTCGATCGCGGCGAAGACGGTGCCGCGCCGGAACAGCGGAATGACCAGCGCGCTCTTGAACGCCGGCACCTTGCCGTGAAGCGGCGGCAGCGGCTCGCCCTCACTCAGCCGGAGCGAGCGCTCGTTCTCGATCGCCCAGCCGGCCAGGCCCTCGCCGCGGGCGAGCCGGCGCTCCTTCCCCTTCTGGTCGCCGTCGTCGTTGAAATCGCGCGCCACCAGCCGCCGGCCGCCCCGGCGCACCACCCAGATCCGGGCCGATTCGCAGTGGACGAGACGCCGGCAATGGCGGCTGGCCGCCCGCAGGAGATCGTTGAAATTGGCCCCGGTCGGAACGTCGGTCGCGCCCGCCCCGAGCGCTGAAAGCGTGCGCAGCGTGACGTCATCGCGAATGTCTTCGGCGGGCGGGGCATCCGCTGGATCCATGGGAGACATGATCGCGGCAACGTAGCATGCGCTTGTGGGGGTCACAAGACCGCGCGCCGCGACTGAACTCGCGGCTTGACGCCCGGCCGCGCCTTCCGGTCGCGGATTGCACAACGCAAGGGCCGGCGGCGTCGCGGTGCAACCTGCACGTTCGCCGCCACGGCGTCCGGCGGCGCGAAGCGGCCGACTTCCGCGCTTCTCGCCGGCGCGGCGCGCGACGTCAAAACCCTCAGCCCGGCATGAAGACGGCTCCCGCTTTTGCCGATACCGGATCACGAAACCCCCGACTCGAACTCGTCACCTTGGAGTCACGGATGGCCAGGGAATACAAGCGGCTCGGCGATCTCCTGATCGAGGGGAATGTCATCACGCCCGAGCAGCTCGAGAAGGCCATTGTCGAACAGCGCCGCAGCGGCCAGCTGCTCGGCGCCGCGCTCATGCGACTCGGCTTGGTGACCGAGGACGCGCTGGTTCAGTGTCTGCAGCGCCAGCTCGGCCTGCCACTCATCGATCTCAATGAGGTCGCAGTGGACGAGGGCGCGATCGCGTTCGTCAAGGAAGACGTGGCGAAGAAGTACGGCGCCATCCCGGTCGAGATCCAGGCGCGCTCCACGCTGATCGTGGCCATGGCCGATCCGCTCAACGTCGCCGCACTGGAAGACCTGCGCTTCCACGCCGGCATGTTCATTCAGCCGGTGCTGGCGCGGCCGTCGCAGATCGCCGAAGCCATCGAGCGCTACTACCACATCGACACGTCGATGAACGAGGTGATCCAGAACATCATCCAGACCGACGAGGAAGTCGTGGTCTCGGCGGTCAGCGATGACGACCAGGCGCAGGCCATCGACGACCTCATCCGCGAGGCCGAGGGCCGGCCGATCGTCCGCCTCACCAACTGGCTCATGCACCGCGCGGTCGAGGAGCGGGCCAGCGACATCCACATCGAGCCGCAGGATCGCGAGCTGGTGGTGCGGCTCCGCATCGACGGCCTGCTGCATGAGATTCAGCGCCTGCCGAAGTGGACGCAGGGCGCCATCATCTCCCGCATCAAGGTGCTCGCCGAGCTCGACATCGCCGAGAAGCGCCAGCCTCAGGACGGACGTCTCGCGGTCGAGATCGCCGGCCGCCGGATCGACATGCGCGTGTCGACGCTGCCAATCACGAACGGCGAGAAAGTCGTGATCCGCATCGTGGATCAGAAGCACTCGCTGTTCTCGCTCGCCGATCTCGGGCTCCAGGACGACGACCTCGCGAAGATCAAGCGCTTCCTGGCGCGACCTCAGGGGATCCTGCTGGTGACCGGCCCGACCGGCTCGGGAAAATCCTCCCTGCTCTACGCGGCGCTCCGCTACATCCAGCACGAGACCAAGAATCTCGTGACCGTCGAGGATCCGGTCGAGCACCAGATCCCCGGCATCAATCAGGTGCAGGTCGACGAGCGCGGAAAGAAGAGCTTCCCCACCGCGCTCCGCGCCATCCTGCGGCAGGATCCCGACGTCATCATGATCGGCGAGATCCGCGACGCCGAAACCGCGCAGATCGCGTTCCGCGCCTCGATCACCGGGCACCTCGTTCTGACCACCGTGCACACCAACGACGCCGCCAGCGCGGTGACGCGCCTCATCGACCTCGGGCTCGAGCCTTTCATGGTGTCCTCGTCCCTGCTCGGCGTCGTCAGCATGCGGCTCGTCCGCACGCTGTGTCCGCGCTGCCGCGAGGTCTACGAGGCCAACGCCTCCAACCTCAACCGCCTGATCCCCGGAAACCGTGAGGACGGCACGGTCGCGCTGCATCGCGGCCGCGGCTGCAGCCACTGCCACAGCACCGGCTATCACGGGCGCACCGGTCTCTTCGAGGTGCTCGAGGTCGACGAGCAGCTGCGCTCGCTGGTGAACGCGAACTCGCCCGATGGCCTCCTCCGCCAGGCGGCGATCGAGGCCGGCATGCGATCGATCGGCGAGGACGGGCTGAAGAAGGTGCTGTCCGGCCAGACCACGCTCGAGGAAGTGTCGCGAGTGGTCTACCTCGCCGACCAGACCGGCAAGGTGTGCGGCTCCTGCAAGTCGATCCTGAGCCGGGACTACGAATACTGCCCCTCGTGCGGAGAGTTCGTCGGCGACCACTGCGAATCGTGCCGTCACCGCCTGCAGGCGTCGTGGACCTATTGCCCGCATTGCGGCGCCGACTCGCCGCGGGCCGGTGCCGC
>DATJEP010000116.1:0-2804 GCA_035496475.1 Candidatus Udaeobacter sp. | reverse complement strand
GTCAAGAACCTGATGGTGGACGCCAAGACGACGTCGCGCTGGTACCTCGTGATCGCGATGGGCCGCAAGGCCGGGCATCTGGCGCTCGGGATCGGCAAGTCGGCCGGCGCGACGCTCACGATGATCCCCGAGGAGTTCACTGGTCAGCCCGTGCGCCTGAAGGCGATGGTGGACACGCTGGCGGGCGCGATCATCAAGCGACTGAGCTACGGCCGCCGCGACGGGGTCGCGGTGATCGCCGAGGGGCTCGTGCTGGACATCGATCCCGCCGACCTGGCGGCCCTCGAGGACGTCGAGCGCGATGCGCACGGCCACGTGCGAATCGCCGAGGTCAACATCGGGGAAATCCTGAAGGCTGAAGTGGCGAAGCGGCTGAAGGCCTTCGGGTTGAAGGCGACGCTGGTGGCCAAGAACATCGGCTACGAACTCCGCTGTGCCGACCCGGTACCGGCCGACATGGAGTACACGCGCGATCTCGGCTACTGCGCGGCGAAGTACCTGCTCTCGGGCGGCAACGGCGTGATGATCTCGATGCAGGGCGGTCACTTCGTGCCGATCCCGTTCTCGGAGATGCTCGATCCGACCACCGGCCGCACGAAGATTCGCCTGGTGGACGTCCACTCCACGCGCTACGCGATCGCGCGGCGCTACATGCTCCGACTGAGGCGCGACGACTTCAACGACCCGCACGAGCTGGCGAAGTTCGCGGCGACGGCGGGCATGTCGCTGCAGGAGTTCCGGCAGGAGTTCGAGTACCTGGTGCAGTACGAGCCGCCGCCGCTCGCGATGGACGCGCGGATGGGCGGGTTCGTCGAACCGGCTTCGACATAGGGCGCGCTCGCTTCGCTCGCGCGGAGAGGCTCGGGCTTCGCCCCTCGCGGGGCGCTCGCTTCGCTCCCGCGGGGCTCGGCCTTCGGCCGAGGGGGCGCTCACTTCGTTCGCGTGGCGCCTCGCTTCGCTCGGCGGGAGTTCAGCCTTCGCCCTCGCGCTTTCGCTTACCGACAACCATGAAGACGCGAGATCTGCTGCGGATGGAACAGCGCTTCGTGCCCCGCGAGCACGATGCGCCGCACGTCATCTGGGGCGAGAACCTCGAGCCCGACGCGCTGAAGCAGCTGCGCAACGCGTGCAAGCTGCCGGTCGCGGTCGCCGGGGCGCTGATGCCGGACGCCCACGTCGGCTACGGTCTGCCGATCGGCGGTGTTTTGGCCACGCGCAATGCGGTCATCCCGTACGCGGTCGGCGTGGACATCGCGTGCCGCATGAAGCTGTCGGTGCTCGATCTCCCGCTGACGACGCTGGCCGGGGAGCAGCGCCGGCTGACGGATGCGCTGGAACGCGAGACGCGGTTCGGCATCGGCACCGCGTTCAAGGCGCGGCGCCAGCACGACGTGATGGACGCCGACTGGCGCGTGACGGAACTGACCTCACGCCTGAAGGACAAGGCGTGGTCGCAGCTCGGCACGAGCGGCAGCGGCAACCATTTCGTGGAGTTCGGCCAGCTGACGGTGCTCGATGCCGCGGCAGGCCTGCCGCCCGGACAGTATCTCGCGCTGCTGAGCCATTCCGGCAGCCGCGGATCGGGCGCGCAGGTGGCGGCGCATTACAGCCGCGTGGCGCGCGAGCAGCACCCGGAACTTCCGGATGCGCTCGCACACCTCGCGTGGCTCGATCTCGCGACCCAGGCCGGCCAGGAATACTGGTCGGCCATGGACCTGATGGGCCGCTACGCGGCGGCGAATCACGCGCTGATTCACCGGCACGTCGCCGCGGCGCTCGGCGTCGAGGTGCTACTCGACATCGAGAACCACCACAACTTCGCATGGCGCGAGCGCCATCGGCTGGCCGACGGCACCGAGGAAGATCTCATCGTCCACCGCAAGGGCGCGACGCCGGCGGGCGAGGGCGTGCTCGGCGTGATTCCCGGATCGATGGCGACGCCCGGCTACGTCGTGCGCGGGAAGGGCGTGGCCGCGTCGCTGAACTCCGCGTCGCACGGCGCGGGGCGGCGGATGAGCCGCACGCGCGCGAAGAACACGCTGTCGTGGGCGACCGCGCTCGGGTTCCTGCGCGAGCGCGGCGTCACGCTGATTTCGGCGGGCCTCGACGAGGTCCCCATGGCCTACAAGGACATCGAGGAGGTCATGGGAGCGCAGCGTGACCTGGTCGAGCCGCTGGCGCGGTTCGACCCGCGCCTGGTGACGATGGCGCAGAGCGGCGAACCGCCCGAAGACTAGCGGCTCGCTGCGCTCGCCGCGGAGGGCTCACTTCGTTCGCGCGGGGCTCGGCCTTCGGCCTCGGGGGTCGCGCTGCGCGCGGAGGGGGATTGCTATACTGATAGTTCGCGCCGGAATGGCGGAACTGGCAGACGCGCCGGACTCAAAATCCGGTTCACCGCAAGGTGAGTGTGGGTTCGACCCCCTCTTCCGGCACCACAGTTCCTTAGGAAATCAACGCACTCCTGGTGGGCACCGACCGATGGTCGGTATTCCCGGGCTGCTCGGTGTGCAAGGATTGTGAAACTCCCGCCGGCTGCTCGTCGGCAGGTGGCTCAGATTTGGGTTCGGCTAGCTTCTCCACAGCTGCCTTCAACCGCTCATCGTGTTGAGTTTCGTATCGCTCCGTGGTCACCACGGAAGCATGCCCTAGCAGATCGCGGACCTGCACCATTGGCACTCCAAGTTCTGCGAGCCGACTCGCGAATTCGTGTCGCAGGTCATGCCAACGATAGTCACGGATCTCGGCCCGCCTGAGGGCATTCGTCCAAGCAGTACGGAAGTCACAAATCGGCTCGCCGACCTCAT
>DATJEP010000115.1:0-2272 GCA_035496475.1 Candidatus Udaeobacter sp. | reverse complement strand
CGACTTCCGACTCGCCGAACAGATCGTGATCCATGAGCGTCATGGCGTGAGCCGCGCTGGCCGCCGCATGCAGGGCTACGTCACCGGCGCGTTCGGCCGCATCCATGAACGCCCGCGAGTACGTCAGTGAGGCCGGCGTCGCCGCGAAACGGTGGAGCCGGCGGTCGAGCAGCAGCAGCTGGTTCGCCAGCTCGGCCTGCTGGTGCGGGGTGCCGTGGTCACGAACGAGCGGCTCGATCTCGCGCGCGACCTGCATCATCTCGTCGACGCGCCCGAGCTGATAGAAGGTGATCGAGAGCTCGAACTTGGTCTGCAGCCATTCGGTCCACCAGTGCTCCGCGTGGGCGGCTGGTGTTTCGCCGAGCTCATCGAGCGCCTCGAGCATCCCGGGGATCCCGTGCGGTTCCCGTTCACGGCTCGCCATGGCCGCCTTCCGATGCAGGCGCGCGCGCCGGATCCGATCGCCCCTCTCCACACGGGCGAGCGCAGAATTCAGGATCTCGACGGCTTCACCGTTCCGGCGCATCAGCGCGAGCACGTCGCCGAGCCCTTCCTGGATGTCCGACAGGCTCGCCAGCGACTCCCGGGCTGCGCCCGGTGATTCCGGCGGCTGACCGAACTGCAGGGCTTCCTGGTACAGGCTGATCGCCTCGGCATTGGCGTAGACCGATCGAGCGCGATCCGCGGCGGATGAAAAATACGGGAGCGCACGGGCGATGAGGTTCGCGTGCCCCCAATGTCGCGCGAGGCGTTCCGGGCGGAGCGCGATCTCCTCCGGATGGTACAGCTCGAGCGACTCCGCCACCCTGCGGTGGTACGTGCGGAGGTTCCGTCGCAGGATGTTGGCCAACGCCGCATCACGAATGAGCGCGTGCTTGAAGACGTAGGCGTCACCGCGCTCCGCCCTGGCAATGACGGCTTCGCGGGTGAGGACGTCCAGGTGATCCTCGAGCGCGGCGGCTTCGAGTTGAGCGACCCTCGACAGCAGCGCCGCCGGGAACTCCAGCCCGATGACCGCGGCCATCGCCGCGATGCGCCTCGAGTCGCCGAGACGATCGAGCTGGGTGGTGAAGAGATCGCGGACGCGGTCGGGCAGGCGGGGCCCGGGTGATCCGGCGCCCGAATCATCGTGCTCGAATGCCGCCTGGCGCGTGAGCTCCTGGACGAACAGAGGAATGCCGTCGGCGCGTGCGACGATCGCGCTTGCCGTATCGGCGAGAATCCCGGTCGAGCATTGGGCGATCAGCTGCATCGACGCCTCGGACGACAGCGGCTCGAGGCGCAGCACGTCGATCTCCGGCAGTGGATCGATGACCGGGCCTTCCGGTCGCTGCAGAAGCACGAACAGGGCCTGCGCATCGCCGAGCGCCGGCATGATCCGGCCGATCAGCTCGGCCGTGGATGGATCGACCCAGTGGAAGTCCTCGACCATGAGCACGAGCGGCCCGCCCTCGCTCTGCGCGACGAACCAGTCGATGACGGCGTCGAAAATCTGCTGCTTCTGATCCTCGGGGCGGCCCTGCAGCCAGGGCGCGCCGTGCGGATTGGGCAGGTTCAGCAGATGGAACAATGCGTGCGAACGCGCTTCGACGGGGCGCCGGAGGAGCTCGCCGAGTTTCTGCTCGACGCGGTCGAGCTGGGCCGCCGGATCGAGGTCGCCGGATATTCCCGCCCAGTCGGCCAGCAGGTCGGCGATCGGGTGCAGAAAGGAACCGCGTCCTTCCGAGTAGCAGCGGCAGACCAGCCAGGTGTGCGGCTCGCGCGCGAGGCTGTCCTCCAGCGCGAGCGCCAGCCGCGTCTTGCCGATACCCGGCTCGCCCACCACCCGGATCGCCTGTGCACCGGTCGCCGCGGTCTCCCGAAGCGTCTCGAGGAGGCGCGCGAGCTCACGGTCCCGCCCGACCATCGGGGTCCGGTGCACGGCGTGGAAGCGCTCGCGAGTCGAGGCGCGGCGGAGTGGCTGGTAGACTTCGATGGGCCGCGCGCCCCGGATCTCTTTCAATCCGAGGTGTGCGTACTCGAAGTCGTGCAGCGCGAGCGCATGCGTGCTCTCGCTGATCACGACGCAGTTGCGCTCCGCGAGACCCTGCAGCCGGGCCGCGATGTTGGGAACGTCGCCGAGCGCGAGCGGGCTCGCCTGCTCCTTCCGCCCGACGTCTGCCGTGACCACTTCTCCGGTGTGGATGCCGATGCGGACGCCGAGGGCGAACCCATCCGGCAGCGGCACGGCGGGAATCAACTGGATGACCTCGGCGATGATCTGCAATGCCGT
>DATJEP010000114.1:0-31342 GCA_035496475.1 Candidatus Udaeobacter sp. | reverse complement strand
CAGGAGTTGGTCGCGGGGCTGAAGCGGAAGATGCCGCCGTCGTCCCCGTCGAGGAAGCGTCCGGCGGCGTCGAAGACGGCGGCGTGGTGATCGACGTGCGGGCCGGGGTTGAAGGCGGGCGAGGTGAGGTCGGTCCAGTGGGCGCCGCCGTCGGAGGTGACCCACAGCTTGCCGTCGTCGGTGCCGGCCCACAGCGTTCCCGCCTTGAGCGGGGATTCGGTCAGCGCGACCACGGTGCAGTGCGTCTCGGCGCCGGAACCGCCGGTGATCATCTTCTTCGGATCCTGCGTGCTGAGATCGGGGCTCGCCATCTCCCAGCGGTTGCCTCGATCGAGCAGCTTGAAGACGTGGTTTCCGCCCATCCACAGCACGGTGGGATCGTGCGGCGAGATCAGGAACGGCGTGTTCCAGTTGAAGCGGAACGAAGGCTCGCCCTCCTTCGCCGAAGGCCTCAGGCTGCGGACGCGATGCGTCGCGAGGTTCAGTCGCTCGAGGAATCCCTGCTGTGATTCGTGGTAGACGATCTCGGGCTTCGAGGGATCGACCGCCACGTGGAAGCCGTCCCCGCCGCCGAGGTCGTACCACATGTCGTTCAGGATGCCCTCGCTGTGCGAGTCATCTCCGAAGTATTCGACGTCCGACGTGGTGCGGCTCGGGCCTCCCCAGCTCTGATTGTCCTGGAGCCCGCCGTAGATCCAGTAGGGATCGCGATTGTCGAGCGCGATGTTGTAGAACTCGCCGGCCGCCATGTTGTTGACGAAGTCCCAGGTCGCGGCGCGATCCCACGACACGTAGAGGCCGCCGTCGGTGCCCATCATCACGTGGTCCGAGTTGGAAGGATCGATCCACATCGCGTGGCAATCGGAATGGATCTGACGCGCGGCACCGGCGCGGAACGTGCGCCCGCCGTCGTCCGAGAGCCAGAGATCGACGCCGAGCAGATACAGCCGATGATCGTCGTCGGGCTGGACGCGGATCTGGCCGAAATAGAACGGCCGCGGAGTGTAGGGGCTCAGACGCTCCCAGTGGTCGCCGCCGTCGCGGCTGCGGAAGATTCCGCCGGTGCGGCTCTTGGATTCGAACTCGGCGAGGTGTCCGCCCTCGTCGGACTCGACCACCGCGAACACTTCCCTGGGATCCTTGCGATAGACGTCGAGCCCGATCCGGCCGGTCGAGAGCGGAAGCCCTGAGGTGAGCTTGGTCCAGCTCCGGCCGCCGTCACGCGTGCGGAAGATGCCGCCGGTGGTGCCGCCCGCGGTGTACGACCACGCGGTGCGGCGTCGCGAGTACATCGCGGCGTAGAGCGTGTTCGGATTTGCGGGGTCCATCACCAGATCGACCGCGCCGGTCTTCGCGTCGACCTTGAGAACCTGGCTCCAGGTCTTGCCGCCGTCGGTGGTCTTGAACACCCCGCGCTCGGGATTCTCGTTCCACAGCCGCCCGAGCGCGGCGACATACACGGTATTGCTGTCGCTCGGATGCGCGATCACCCTCGAGATGGTCGAGACCTTCTCGAGACCCATCGCCTTCCAGGTTGCGCCCCCGTCGGCGGAGCGGAACACGCCGCGACCCCACGACGACGAGTTGCGGCTGTTGGCCTCGCCGGTTCCGACCCAGATCACCTGCGGATTCTTCTGCCACACGGCGACACCGCCGATCGACGCCACCGGCTGCTTGTCGAAGATCGGATTCCAGGTCGTCCCGTTGTTCGTGGTCTTGAACACGCCACCGGTGCCGAACCCGACGAGATACGTCGATGGCTTGCTCTCGAGCACGGCGAGGCTCGAGACCCGGCCCCCCATGTTCGCGGGCCCGATCGAGCGCCAGGTCAGGTCCTTGAGGAGCTTGGTGTCGAGCGCACCCTCGACGGCGCCGGCCTTCGCGGCGCGAGGGCTCGGCGCGGCGGCCACCGCCGCGGCGGCGAGCAGGGCGGCCGCCGCGGCGAGGATCGAAACGAAACGCGGCCTCATCGGTTCTCCCGGTTGGAAACCAGGATCAATGGACGTCCTTCAGCTCGACGTCGAAGATCAACGTCGCGTTCGGCGGAATCGGACCGCCGGGCGTGCCCGCGGCGCCGTAGCCGAGATCCGGCGGGATGGTGAGCTTGCGCTTGCCGCCGACCCGCATTCCGCGAACGCCCTCGTCCCAGCCGCGAATCACCTGTCCGGCTCCGAGGTGGAACGAGAACGGCTGACCGCGATCGACCGAGCTGTCGAACTTGGTCCCGTCGGTGAGCCAGCCGGTGTAATGGACCGACACCGTCGTGCCGTTTTCCGCCACCGCGCCGTCGCCGACTTTCAGATCCTGGTACTTGAGTCCGCTCGGCATGGTGACCTCCTGGGCCGCGGAAGACGTGACCGATGCGCCGGTCGACATCGACGATGAGCTCGAGGACGAGGTGGAACTGGACGAGGGACCCGATGCGGAGGACGAGGTCGACGACGTCCCGGAATCGGCCCCGGCCGACACCGCCGCGCCTTCGTGATGGCAGCCCGCGAGGGCCAGTGAGATCACGACGGCGAGCCCCTTCGTGAATCGCGACATGACAGCTCCTTTCAGATGTGGTGGTGGAAAGCGGCGTGAGACGCTGGCATATCCCCGCCCCGCCTTCAAGCAGGAAGCGACGGGCGCGAGTGGCGAGGGGTCAGGGCGAGGCCTTCGCCTCATCGAGGGTGGCGCGGTAGATCGAATCGCGCGCGCCGCCGATCTGGACCGCGCGCTCGGCCAGCACGCGTGCCTCGGCCGACTTCCGCTGGCGGAGCAGCACGACCGCGAGGTTGTTGAGGGCGTCGGCATCGGCCGCCGAGTCCGCGAGCGCGGCGCGGAAGCAGCGCTCGGCGCGCTTCCAGCGGCCGCGCGACACCTCGACGTTGCCGAGGTTCACCCGCGCGCGCTCGAAATGGCGGTCGAGACGCAACGCGGCTCGGTACTCGCTCGCCGCGTGATCGATCTCGCCGCTCGATTCGTAGGCGACGCCGAGATCGTTGTGCTCGGGAGCGGTCAGAGGATCGTGGAGCAGGACGAGGTGCGAGCAGCCGCTCGCCGCGACCGCGGCGATCAGGGCGAGAGCGACCGTCCGTGCGGCGATGACGGCGAGAGCGACGCGACGCGACGGCCCGGATGCGGCTCCGTGCCTCATGGCGCGCGCTTGCGGACGATCAGCGCCTGCGATCCCGCGGTCTTCCAGCGCCCGACGAGATCGGCGCGGCGCACCCGGCGCGGACGCGCGCCGCCGTCGTGAAGAACGAACGTATCCGCCGCGGGGTCCCATCCGACCACGACCCCGAAATGGCGCGCCGTCACCGGCCCGGTGCCGTTCTGATAGAGCAGGATCGGCGGCACGCCCTCACCGACGAGCGCGATCACGGCGCTGTCGTCGAGCGTCGCGACCTCGGCATCGAATCCCGCGCGCCGGGCGGCGCTTGCGAGGTCGGTGACCAGCGTGCCGCCCAGTACGCGGTCGTACGCGCTCTCGGCCACGGCCGTCGCCGACGCGTCCGCGCCGTAATAGCCGAGCACCATCTCGAGCGCCGCCGGCCCGCATCGTTCACGGGCCTGGCGCACCAGCGGCACATCGAGGCGAAGCGGCGCGGCGAGCGGAACGATCAGCAGCGCCGCCGCGCAGTTCGCGATGTTCAGACGAAAGCGCGCGACGTCACCTCACCACGATCTGCTTGTTCATGAGCTTCATGATCAGGATGACGAGCAGGACGATGATGAGGAGCGTGACGATCACGCCGAGGTCGTCGCCTCCGCTCGGCAGCCCGCGCGAGGCGGTGGCCAGGGTATGGAGATCGTGGTCGGAGAGGCTGGCCACCTTGAGCTGAGCCTGCTCCGGGTTGACGCCGTAGTCCCGCAGCTTCTGCGCCACCACGCGATTCTCGAGCGCGCGCTGGACCACGACGAGATCGGCCTCTCGCGCCGACGAAATCGCCGTGACTCCCGAAACCCGGGACGGCGCCAGGCCGGCGGCGGCCGGCGTGACCTGAAGTGCGCACCAGTAGGTGACCACCGCGACAGCGGTCCAGAAGCGAAGCGTCCGAGGAAACAGGCGCATTCGATGCCTCCCTGAGTGAGGGACTCGTGTCGGTGCTGCGGTGCGGCGCGTCCGCCCGCAGCCTAGCCTCGACCCCGCGCTTAGTTCAAGGCCGGTCGTCCCGGGTTTCGGACCGCCATTGGCGGGGCTCCCGGCCCCATGCTCCCGCGGGCTCTCCTACCATCAAGTCCAGGGCCGGTCCCGCCGATAACCCCGCCGGCAGGTCGTGCCTCGGGGGCACGTCCAGGGAGGGATTCGTGAGCGAGCTCAATAAGGCCGTCGCGCACTACCTGAATGGCAAAGTGCTGAAGGGCACGACGCAGGATTTCTTCCCGAACCGGCCGATGTTCCACATGACGCCTCAGTCGGGTCCGCCGGTCGAGGTTCGCTGCCGGGATTTGAAGGCCGTGTTCTTCGTGCGCGATCTCGCCGGAAACAACAAGCGCCGCGATCTTCGCGGCTTCGTCACCGCTCCGGCTGAGACCCAGCACGGCAAGAAGATCGCGGTGCGCTTCAAGGACGGCGAGCTCTTGTGCGGCTACACCCTGACCTACACGCCGGACCGCGACGGCTTCTTCGTCTTCCCGGCCGACGTCGAGAGCAACAACCAGCGCATTTACGTGCTGACCGCGGCGGCCAACGAGATCAAGGCCGGTCCCGCGGCCGAACAGCTCGCCCAGCGTCACCTCGGCGGCCAGGCCGCCTGAGCCTCACGCGCTTCGGCGGCTGAGATCACGCCGTCATATCTTTCGCTCTCCACCGGCGTCGAACGCACCGATTCCGATCGCCCGTCATCGTGCCCGCCTTGCGGGTCCTTCGGGCATTCGTTACCGTGGCTCGCCGCGCGCGCTGACCATCGGCCCGCGGGGCCGCAGGTGCGGCCGACCGCATACGCTCCTCCCGGGAGACTCATGACCTCGTTCAAGCACCGGCTGCGCCGCAAGCGCGCCAAGCAGACCCAGCGGAAGAAGAAGGACAAGAGCCGGGCCGCTCGCAAGCGCCGCCGCTAGAGCGTCGCGCTCGCGTCACGAGTGGCGAAGCCACTCGATGTAGGCCCAGATCTCGGCGACATCTCCGGGATCGAGATGCCGCTCGAACGCGGGCATCTCGAGCACCGCGCGCTTCAGGAAGAACGTGGCGATGGGATTCCGCTCGAACCTCCGGCTGACGCCGTGTTCGACCCACTCGCGGAACTCCACGCTGTCGCGAACCAGCTCCGAAAAATCCCGACCGTTCCACGACGGCACGTAGCCCTTCAACGATCCTGGATTGCGACGCGCGAGCCGCCCGCCCGGGCCGTGGCAACCGTCGCATCCGAGCTTCTCGATCCGCTCGAATCCCGCCCGCACCCTCGGGTCGGTGAAGTCGGCGCCGGTGATCGATCGAGCCTCGACGAACGCGACCAGATCCTCGATGTCCCGCGGGCGGAGCCGGCGCCCGAACGCCGGCATGCGCAGGGTTCCGCGCGCCCGTTCCTCGCGCCAGGTCGCGCTCGCCCGCCGGCCCGCGGTCGACCCGCGCTCGATCCACTCGCGGATCTCGTCGGGATTCTTGGCGTACATCATGACGTCTCCCTGCCAGTCGGGAACGGTGCGGTCGACTCGCCCGGGATTCGCAGAGCCGTGCGTTCCCTCGGCGCCGTGACAGGAGAAGCAGCCGCTCGCCTCGGCGAGCCGGCGCCCGCGCTCGGCGGCCGGAAGGTCGGGACGCAGCGTGCGCCACCCGAGCCCGGCGGCGACAAGCGCGCCGAGCGCGATCACGGCGAGGAGGACGCGAAGTCGCATGGGCGACGGCCCCGATCAGTCGCCCGCGACCGGCGGAGTCATGAGGCGGCCGCGGCGGAGCTTCAGCGCAATTCGAGGTGCTTGAGGTCGAGCGGTCCGAACAGGCCGCCGCCCTGGCCGCCGAACAGCTCGTTGCCGCGACGCAGGCTCTCGGACGGCACGTCGACCACCGGAGACCCGAGATCCTCGGTGGCCGCGATCTTCGGCGTCGTGGGCAGCGCGTATCGCTCGCTGGCCAGGTAGTCTTCAAACTCGTCGAGAGTCCAGGCGAACAGCGCGTCGACCTCCCACACCAGCCGCACTTCCTTGCCGCGCAGGAGATCGGGCGGATCATCGGGGCCGGTGGGCTTCAGCACCCCGACCGCGCAGCAGTCGCAGCCGAACCAGAAGTCCGGCGCGCCCGCGAGCTTCAGGTTCTCAGCCGCGACCGCTTCGGTCGGAGCGTCCTTCCAGACGCTGGAGAGCAGCTCGCTCAGCGCGAACAGGTAACGGAGCAGCGCGCGCGGATCGTCGTTCGCCGCACCTTTCAGGCCGGTGCCGAGCACACGCAGGTTGCGGATCGCCTCGAGACGAACCCACGGTGATCTCCGGTTGCAGAGGGCGGTCAGGTTCTTGAGCGACCCCTCGAGACGCTCGCGGGCGAGCGAGAGCAGATCGGAAAAGCTGCCCTCTCCCTTCTCGAGGAATTCGACGCTGCGCCGCATCGCCTGGTTGAGCGGCAAGTAGGCGGAGCGCAGCGTGCTCCAGTCTTCGGTCAGGCGTTGCTTGGCGATGACATCCCAGTCGGCCATGACGTCCCTCCTCGGCCGGTACGATGACGGCGTGATGCGGCCGCCCACAGTATAGCGGAGCGCTCTCTACGCCACCAACGCCGCGGCCTTCGGAATCATCACGCGAACGCGCCGCCCCGACTCGCTCGATTGGCGCGCGGCATCGAGCGCGCTCTGCACCGCGACCGCGTCGTCGAAGTTCGGACTCATCGCCCCTTCGCCGCGGATCGCCCGGTGCAGCCGGCCGAGCAGAACTCCGAACGGCGCGATCAGCGCCGGCTCACCGTCGACCGGATGGAGCGCGAGATCGCCGGGGATCAGCATCTCTTCCGCGTCGCGGCCGGGCGCGATCCGCCACAGCCGGTAGCCGGACTCGTCCCAGCGGAGCGTCGCATCGGCGCCGCGGATCTCGAATCGCTCCCAGCGATACGGCGCGGTGGCGTCGAGATCGATCAGCGCGGTCGACCCACCGGCGAAACGGTATTCCAGCGTGAACGCGTCGTCCGCGGTGGCCCGCGCGCGCGACGGATCCTGTTCGGTGGGCCCGCGCCAGGGCTGATCCACGCGCACCGAAGCCACCACGCTCTCCGGCTCACCGAAGATCGTTCGCGCGCAATCGGTGTGGTGCGAACCCAGCGCGCCGAGAATGCCCCCGCCGCGAGCGCGGTCCGACAGCCACGACATGCCCCGCGAGCCCGGAGTCGACCAGAGCGCGTAGCGCCCGACGATCTCGAGCCGCCTCGGCGTTCCGATCGCGCCCTCACCAATCAGACGAAGCGCGACCTGGCGCGCCGGGAAGAAGCGGAACTCGTGATTGATCGCCGCCACCCGTCCGAGCTCGGCCGCGCGGTCGCGGATCGCCGCCGCCTGATGGCGGTTCAGCGCGGTGGGCTTCTCGCTCAGCAGATGTGATCCACCCTCGAGCGCGGCGATCGCCATCGGATAATGGAGATCGACCGGGGTGACGACGCTGACGAGATCGGGCCTGAGATCGGCGATCAGACTTCGCCAGTCCGCGCTCCAGCGCTCGATGCCGAGCTCGGCGGCGAGACGCCGCGTCTTCTCCTCGCTCGCGCCCGAGATTCCGACGAGCTCGAATTCCGGATGGCGCCGAAACGAGGGCGCCTGCACCGTGCGCCCGAATCCGGTGCCGAGAATCACCACACGAATGCGCGTCATCGCTGTCTCCGATCGGCGGCGGGTGGAACGGACGAGCCCCGAGCGTGAGGCGGCGCGCGCCGCTCCGTCAAGCGCGGCGTCACGCGACCCGCGCAGCCGCGCGGCGCCCGGTTCCCGGCGCCGGCGCCGCGCACGGCTGTGCTAGAGTCCCGCACCTCGTCGTTCCGGCTCCAACCGACGGAGGCTTCATGCGCGATCCGCGCAACGCCCGCCTGGCGGAAGTGATCGTCCGCCATTCGACCCAGCTTCAGAAGGGCGAGGCGATCCTCATCGAGTCATTCGACGTCGCCGACGGGCTCGTCCTCGATCTCATCGACGCCGTTCATCGCGTCGGCGGCATCCCGCTCGTCCACCTGCGCGACAACGCCGTGAACCGCGCGCTGATCGCCGGCGGGACCGATCGGCAGTTCGAGCTGCAGAGCGCGATCGAGCTGTTCGAGATGCAGAAGGTGCAGGCCTACGTCGGGCTGCGGGGCGCGTACAACAGCTCCGAGATGTCGGACGTGCCGGGCGATCGCATGTCGCTCTACACCAAGATGGTCGCGCGTCCGGTCCAGCTCGACTACCGCGTGAACCACACGCGCTGGGTGGTGCTGCGCTACCCGACCGCGTCGATGGCGCAGATGGCGAACATGAGCACCGATCAATTCGAGGATCTCTACTACCGGGTGTGCACGCTCGACTACGCCCGCATGGGCCGTGCGATCCAGCCGCTGGTCGAGCGGATGAAGCGGACCGACCGCGTTCACCTGAAGGGTCCGGGCACCGACCTCCGCTTCAGCATTCGCGGCATCGGCGTGGTGCCGTGCGAAGGTCGGCGCAATCTTCCCGACGGCGAGTGCTTCACCGCCCCGGTGCGCGACTCGATCGAGGGCGTGATCACCTACAACACGCCGTCGCTCTACCTCGGCACCACCTACGAGAACATCTCGTTCCAGTTCGAGGGCGGAGCGATCGTCAAGGCTACCGGCTCTCCGCAGGACCGGCTCGACGCGCTGCTCGCCACCGACGAAGGCGCGCGGCACATCGGCGAGTTCTCGCTCGGCTTCAATCCCCACATCACCACGCCGATGAAGGACACGCTGTTCGACGAGAAGATCGCCGGCTCGCTCCACTTCACGCCGGGACAGGCCTACACCACCGCCGACAACGGCAATCGATCCCAGGTGCACTGGGACCTGGTGTTGATTCAGCGTCCGGAATTCGGAGGCGGCGAGGTCTGGTTCGACGACGAATGCGTGCGTCGCGACGGAATCTTCCTGACTCCGGATCTGCAGGGATTGAATCCGGAGAAGCTGATCTAGGGCAGGAGCACGACCCGCGTGGTGTGCCGCCCGCGCGGCGTCGTCAGACGCGCGAAGTAGATCCCCGGCCCGGCGCGCCCGCCATCTTCACGCCGTCCATTCCATGAGATCCGGCTCCATCCCCGCCGCGCCGCGCCGTCGAGCGGCGTTGCCGCGCGGCGGCCCTGCACGTCGAACAACTCGAGCCTGACCGGCGAGTCCCGCGTGAGATGGATCGCGAACTCGAGGTCGGTGTTCCGCGCGCCGCGCGGCATGATCTTGATCAGCTCGCCGATCTGGTCTCCGGGATCGGGCGAACCGGTGATGCCGGGCGAACCCGGGTCCGAAGCCGCGCTGTCCGGCAGAACGTCGAGCCAGGGACGCGTCTCCAGCGAGTCGTTCGCGATCCGCACCACCAGACGCGTGAGCTGGGGACCATTGACGGAATCGGGCCAGGTGCGGCTGGTCCAGGTGAACCGCGTCGTGTCCGCGTCGAGCGGCAGAATCGGAGGCAGCCCGAGCGAGTCGAGCGGCGCCGGGACCAGCGACCCTTCCCCGTCGGTGGTGAAGGCGGTGAGGCCGACCGAGTGCTGCGCTCCCGAGATCGCCGCCACCTCCAGCACCACTGGCTTCCCCCGCGCCACGCTGTCCGCTCCCCACGCCACCGACAGGACCCGGAACGAATCCGGGGGCGTGGGCGACGACGTATCCGGAAGCACGACGATCGGAATCGGCGTCATCGCGGTCTGATCGACGAGACGCACCCTGAGTCTCATGGGATCGGTGCGGCCCGCGGGCCAGGAGCGCGCGTTCCACACCCAGTGCAGCGTGTCGTCCGACATCGGGATGGTGGACGCGAGCCCGAGCGAGTCGGTCGGCACCACCGTTTCGTTGCCGAGCGAATCCAGCACCACGGTTTCGATGTCGGCGTGGCGCATGAACCAGTTGACCGAGGCGATGCGCAGGTGCGCCGGCGTTCCGGCGCGCACCGTGTCTTCCTCCCACGCCATGCCGGTGACGTGAAACGGATCGGGCTGGAGCAGCTGGAACTTGGCCACGCCGTTCCACACCATCTGGTAGTACTCGATCCGGTCGCCGTCGACATAGAAGAGGTAGTCCTTGAGACCGTCGCGCAGGTATTCGGACGCGAACCACGCGCCGGTGTTGATGCCGAGCATGTCGCCCATCCGGCCGCGCGGCGTCCAGCCGTCGGGATCCGCGGTCGGATCCGGGCTGGTGGTCATGACGATCGGCTGCGCCCCGCTCGAGGTGTAGAAGAGGTACCAGAGGCCGTCGTGCTGGAAGACGTGCGGCGATTCGGCGAGACCGGCGCCGGTGTAGCTGTGGAACGTGTTCCAGAGCGGCTTGAGGTCGGTCCAGTTCCGCAGGGTCGAATCCGACTGGGCGACGCCGATGAGCTCGTTCAGGGAATCGCCGGCGGCGTTGGCCGTGTAGTACATCAGCCAGCGCCCGGGCGTGGTGGGATCGGGCATCACGTAGGGATCACGCATGCTGGTCAGCGCGTCGAGCGAATCGCAGAACGCCCACGGCACCTGGTCGCACGAGAAGAGCGGCTGGTCCTCCCGCGTCCAGTTGTAGAGGTCGGTCGAGGTGGCGATGCCGATCCGCTGATACGCGCGGTAGACGTCGGGCTGGCTCGTGACCCCGGCGTAGAACATGGTGTACACGCCGTTGTGCTCGACGATCGACGGCGCCCAGACGTGCATGTTGTCCCAGCTCGAGTCGCGAACGGCGAGGATCGGCGGCGCCTGCGTCCAGTGAATCAGGTCGTAGGAGACGGCGTGGCCGAAGTCGCGCTCGGTCTCCGCCTGTGGCAGCGTGGTATTGCGCTCGATGTAGAAGAGATGGTAGACACCATCCTTCTTCACCACCGCGAAGTCCTTGGCCCAGTAGGGCGCGGGTGGAATCATCCACGCGCCTTCGGCGGGCCCCCCGAGGCAGAGCAGCGCGGCGGCAGCCGCGGCGAGCCACGATCCGGTACGGAGCAAGCGTCTCAGGGGGTGCTCGTTCCTTTCCGGGCCATCGGTGGGTGCGGGGCGGGCTGAGAGACGGCGCCGGTGAGATTATCAGGTTCGCCCTCAGAGGGAGTCAACGGTCTCCTGCCATGATCCAGCTCCACGATCTTCGCTATTCGATCGGTCCCCGCATTCTCTTCGACCACCTCGACTGGGTGCTGTCGCCCGGTGACCGCTGCGCGCTGGTCGGCCCCAACGGGGCCGGCAAGACCACGTTGATCCGGATCATGCTCGGCGAGCTGCCCTACGATTCCGGTTCGCGCGTGCTGGCGCGCGGCACCCGTCTCGGCTATCTGCCGCAGGAAGCCGCCGAGCGCTACGACGGCACTGTGCTCGAGCGGGCGATGGAAGCCCATCGCGGCGTGCTGGAGATGCGCGAGGAGCTGGACGAGCTGCATCGCCGGCTGGAACGCGTCTCGGCCGACGATCCCGAGCTCGAAGCCGTGCTCGAGCGGGCCGGAGATCTTCAGCATCATCTCGACCTCCACGACGAGCACGCGCTGCCGTCCCGCGCGCGCAGCGTGCTGACCGGGCTCGGCTTCTCGACCCGCGATCAGGATCGCCCGCTCGCCGAGTTCTCGGGAGGCTGGCGCATGCGCGCCGCGCTCGCCGCGCTGCTTCTCACCGATCCCACCCTGCTCTTCCTCGACGAGCCCACCAATCACCTCGACCTGCCGGCGATGGAATGGCTCGAGGACTACCTCCAGGACTTCCACGGCGCCCTGGTCGTGGTCTCGCACGACCGTGTGTTCCTCGACCGCGTCGCGACGCACGTGAAGGAGCTGGATCGCGCCGTGCTCTCGGATTACCCGATGAAGTTCACCCGCTACCTCGAGGAAAAGGAGCTGCGCCGGGAGCAGCTCGAGGCGCACAACGAACAGCTCCAGCAGAAGATCGCGCAGCTCCAGCGCTTCGTCGACCGCTTCGGGGCCAAGAACACCAAGGCCAGCCAGGCACAGAGCAAGCGCAAGCAGATCGCGCGGCTGAAAGCGGAGCACGTCATCATTCCGCGCCGCGCCGCGCACATTCATTTTCATTTTCCCGATCCGCCGCACGCCGGCCGGACCCTGGTGCGGCTCAAGGACTCGTCGTTCGCCTACCCCGGCGGCGCCGACGTCTTCACGCGCGCGAACGTCGAGATCGACCGCCGCGACAAGATCGCGATCGTCGGAGCGAACGGCGCCGGCAAGACCACGCTGCTCCGCGTGCTGGCGGGCCAGCTCGCGCCGCAGGGCGATCGCGAGAGCTATCCGCACACGCGGCTCGGATATTTCGCCCAGCACGCGGCGGAGACGCTGGAAGGCGATCTCACCGTGCTCGGCGCGCTCGAAGAGGTGGCGCCTCCGGCGTGGCGGCCGCGGCTGCGATCGCTGCTCGGCAACTTCCTCTTCTCGGGCGACGACGTATTCAAGCTGTGCCGCGTGCTGTCGGGGGGCGAGCGCCAGAGGGTGGCGCTGTCGCGCATGCTGCTCGAGCCGACCAACGTGCTGCTGCTCGACGAGCCGACGCATCACCTCGATCTGGCGGGGAAGGAAGTGCTGGAGGACGCGCTCGACCAGTACCCGGGCGCGGTGGTGGTGGTGACCCACGACCGCTCACTGATGGCACGCATCGCCTCGCGCGTGCTCGAGGTCCACAGCGGACGCGTCACGCTCTATCCCGGCGGCTACGACGATTACGAATCGGCGCGACTCGCCCGCGATCAGGCGGCGGCCGACCGAGCGGCGGGCCGGGCCCCGCGCGCCGGGCCGGATGGCGCCGCGGCCCCGGCCTCCCGCGTCGATCCCCGTGGCGTCGCGGCCCCGGCCGGCGCGACCGGCCCCGCCGCGCCGAAGAAGAGCGGACGCCCCGGCGCTGGCGTTCCTTCGCGCTCTTCCACCGCGCCCGCGCCACCCCTGGCGGCGCGATCCGATGCACGCAAGCGCGAAAAGGAAGTCGCGAGGATCGAGCGCGACATCGAGCAGCGCGAGCAGCGGATGCGGGCGCTCGAGACCGAGCTCGCCGATCCCGCGGTGTATCATGATGGTCCGAAAGCCAAGGCGCTGGTATCCGACTACGAGAAGCTCCGCGCCGAGCTGGAGTCGCTATGGCAGCGCATGGAAGACATCGCGGGCTGACCTCGGGCGCGGCGCGCCTCGCTCCTGCCCTGGCGCTCGCGCTGGCCGTGATCGCGGCGCGGGTCGAGCCCGCCCAGGCGACGATCATGAAGCCGCCCCTGCCCTACCGCGCCAAGGAGTGCGCCTTCGTCTGGGACGGCGGCCAGTTCCACGTCTTCTACATCCGCGACAACATCAACGCGCCGTTCGACTCGACCGAGCGCGATTTCGGGCACGCGGTGTCTTACGACCTGGTGCACTGGTCGGATCTCGATCCGATCCTTCCCATCCGTCCGAGCAGCTGGGACAACTTTCACGTCTGGTCACCAACCATCGTCCACAAGGACAGCCTCTGGTACCTGTTCTACGCCGGCGTCACGTACGTTCCGGACGCGGTCAACCGCCGCCAGAGCATCGGGCTCGCGACCTCGCCCGATCTCATGAGCTGGACGCGTCTGGATCAGCCGATCCTCGGCTGCGCTGAAATTCCGTGGGCATATTGCGACTCCTCGTCTGCGAATGGCGGGGACTTCCGCGACCCCTTCGTGATGGAGGATCCGGCAACGCCCGGGAGCTGGCTGATGTATGTCTGCACGCGGCCCGACGCCGCGCGCGATGAAATGGTGCTCGGGCTCAGCGAGTCGAGCGGCGATCTCACGCAGTGGACCGACCGGATGCCGATGTGGAACACCGATCCCTTCCACTCCTTCAGCCCGCTGATCGAATCGCCGGCGATGATCGATCATGACGGCCTCTGGTACCTGTTCTACGACACGAATTCGTCGCACACGATCAATTACGAGACCAGCACCGACCCGGCCGCCGACTCCACCGGGTGGAGCAATCAGCGCCACCTCAGCAGCGAGATCACGTCGGAAGACACCGATGCCTGGTTCGGCCCCGAGTTCCTCCGCGTCGGTGGTCACGATTACTTCTGCGCGGTGAACAGCGACAACTTCGGACTCGAGTTCCGCGAGATCGTGTGGGGCGAGCCGGGGCACTTCCAGCTGATCGAGCCCTCGACGCAGGGTCTCGACGCTCCGCGTGAGGGCGGAGCTCCGGACCTCACGCTGCGGGTGCGGCGCGCGGGCCGGGCGTGGCATTTCGAGATCGCGAGCCGTGAGGCCGCCCCGGCGCGCCTCGACCTGATCGACGTGGCCGGGCGCCGCGTCGCGTCCCTTCTCGATGGCGAGGTCACTGCGGGGATCACGGCCCGTGACTGGAACGGCACCGATGCGGCGGGCCGGAGGGTCGGCGCCGGAGTGTTCTTCGCGCGCCTCGCGTCGCGTGATCGCGTGCGCATCGCCCGGCTCGTCGTCACCCACTGAGGCCCGGCGGCTCGCGCGTCAGCGTTCGGGCTTCACCTCGAAGACCGTGACGTCGCGCTCGCGATCCTCGTGGTCGCGCCGGAGCGACGCCGGCAGACGCCGCCCGGGATAGCGTGACGCGAATTCCTCGAGGCGGCTGGTCGGCAGCGCGGCATAGCGCACGCGCAACCGGCGCATCACCTCGTCGAACCGCGCCTCGTCCGCGACCACGGGATAGACGGCGGGACGGTCCGAGAACCACGCCCAGTAGGACGTCATCTCAGCCATGACCGTTTCACCGGGCGCGAGACGGGCGCGCAGGAATCCGGCCTCGTGGCGGGCGGCCTGAATCTCGGGGGCGAAACCCGGATCGGCGTGCCGGACGGTGCGCGTCACCTGGATCCCGAGCACCGCGATCACGATGGCCATGGCGAGTCCGATCGCGATGCGCCCGGTGCGCGGGTTCGAGCGTTCGAAGACGGTGAGCCGGCGATGGATCGCGACCGCGCCGAGCGCGACCAGGAGGCAGAATACGGGCGTCACCCCCGCGAAATAGCGCGCGACCCAGTTGAGGCTGAGGATGAACGTCGCGGTCGGCACGAGCAGCAGCCACGCGAACGCCCACACCTGGATCCGTCGCACGCTGATCCACAGACCGATCGCGAGCGGCGCCAGCCAGAGCGCGTGGCCGAGCAGCTCGTGCGGCAGCGACCAGGTGAGGAATCGTCCGAGGCTCCGGGCGAACGTCGCCGCCACGGCCGCCGGATGCCCGAGCGCGAAACCGATCGCCGACGGCGGTCGCTCGAGCGAGTGCGTGAGCGCGAACTGATCGACGTAGGGCCAGAGACCGAACGCGGCGACGTCACTGTGGAACGGCACGCCGAACAGTCGAAGATTGCGAGCCACGAGCGGAGCGATCGCGAAGAGAGCCCCGAACGCGGCAAGAAGAAGGCTCAGGACGCGGACGCGCGGCGCACGGCCGGCGACGAGGAGAGCGATCATCGCCGGAATCGCGAGCGCCGCCTGTGCGCGGATCAGGAACGCGAGCCCGAACATCACGCCGGCCAGAACATCGTGGATCGACGCCCGCTCGACCCTCTCCCAGGCATCGGCCTCGCCCGCGCGCGGCGCGGCGGCGAGCAACGCCAGCGTCAGCATCAGCGCGAACGCGGACTCGGCCATGACGTATGCCGATTGGAGAATGAGAACCGGACTCGCGGCGGTGAGCACGCCCGCCAAGACACCGACCCAGGGATCGGGCGCCAGTCTCCGCCCCAGCGCATAGACGGCGAACGGGAGCAGCAGACCCGCGAGCAGCGAGATCAGCTGCGCGGCGCGAAACGGATCGCGAGCGAGCGGAGTGAGCGCGGCGATCGCGACCGGATAGCCCGGCTCCTTGAAGGTCTCGGGCATCGGCAGCCGCGGTGGATTCATCCAGGCCGGCCAGGCCTCGGGAGTCGAGAAGCCTTCGCCGCGCGAGATCGCCCGCGCGAGATTCAGGAAGCGCGCGCCGTCCGGCGTGAGGTTGTCCTCGCGAACGGCGGGCAGGCACAGAAGACGCGTGGCAAGCGACAGCGCGAAGATCACGAGGAGCGCGGGGAGCGGCCGGAACGAGCGATCCACGCACCAAGTCTACACGACGCGGCTCGAATTGACGCGCGCGGGGACGCGCCGCTAAGGTGCGCGAACCATGGCCGAGGTCGCGCTCCGCACCTACGTCTTTCTCGACAGCCTTCAGCCGCAGCTCGCGGCCTTCATCGGTACCACCGCCCGCGGCTTCCTTCCCGTCGCCGGCGACGCCTCGATGTTCATCGAGACCGCGCCCGGTCTCATCATCAATCGCATCACCGACGTCGCGCTCAAGGCCACCGCCGCGACGCCGGCCATCATGGTGGTCGAGCGGGCGTTCGGCCTGCTCGAGATCCATCATCGTGACAAGGGCCAGGTGCAGAACGGCGGGCAGGCGATCCTCTCCTACCTGTCCCTGAGTGAAGGCGATCGCGTCAAGCCCCGCATCGTGTCGGATCAGGTGATTCGCGCGGTCGAGCCCTATCACGCTCAGGTGATCAACAAGATCCGCTACGGCGATCAGCTGATCGCGGGCGAATCGCTCTTCATTCTCGAGAGCGAGCCCGCCGGTTACATCGCGTTCGCCGCCAACGAGGCGCTGAAGGCGGCGAACATCAAGCTGATCGATGCCTCGCTGTTCGGCGCGTACGGTCGCCTCTACCTCTCGGGATCCGAAGCGCAGATCGATGCCGCGCGCGAAGCGGCGCTGCGCGCGATCAACGGGATCACCGGGAAGGAATCGAAGGGCGGCGGGTCGGTCTGATCGAGCGGGGTCGCCGGTCGCCGACGGTCAGCTACCACAGCTCGCGCTGCGTCCACTGCTCCCGCGGCTCGACCGGAATCAGCCCCAGGCGCCGCTTCATCTCGTTCGCGCTCGCCGGCGAGTGCCCGGCCCAGTGGTTGTTGAAGTAGCCGAACACTTCGCGCACTTCCGGAAGCACACGGCGTAAGTCGTTCTCCCAGGCCGCGCACGAAGTCTCCCGATCGATCACGACGCGGTCGTAGGTGTCGATCTCGCGGCGGTCGCCGAGCCAGCGAACGTAGAGGAACTCCGCGGTCACGTCGGTCGCGCGCGGCAGATCGCGCCACTCCGCCCACACCCAGGCGACGTTCCGGCGGCGCAGTCGCTCGGCCGTCTTCGGTGTCTGCCACGAGTCGTGGCGCAGCTCGACCGCGAACTTGAACTCCCGCGTCGGCGCCGCGGCGAGGAACCGGTCGAGCACGCCTTCATTGCCTTCGTCGCGGACGAACTCGGCCGGAAGCTGAACCAGAAGCGGACCGAGCTTCTCGCCCAGCGGCTCGAGCGCGCGCACGAACGCGGTCACGTCGTCGGCCATGTGCGAGAGCTTCGCCTCGTGGGTGATGCGCTGCGGCAGTTTCGCGGCGAAGCGGAATTCCGGCGGCACACGCTTCTCCCACGAGCGCACGATGGCCGGCTTCGGAGGATGGTAGAACGTGGTGTCGATCTCGACGGTGTCGAAGATCCGCGCGTAGAACGGAAGGTAGTCTTCCTGCTTGGAATCCGGCGGATAGAACGTTCCGATCCAGTCCGGATACGCCCAGCCCTGGGTCCCGAGGCGGACCGTCGCGCTCAAGGGCGCGCGGGCGCCGCGCCGCCGGCGCGCGCGTCGCGCGGCTCGAGGTGCGCGTCGAAGAAGCCGAGCACCCGGCGCTCGTACTCGGCGCGATGCGATCGCCACGCGTCGGTGTGGCCGCAGTCGGGCAGCGTCCACAGCGGAGCGCGCGCCCCGGAGGCGCTCCAGAGGTCGCGCGCCTGAGCGGCCGAGAACCGATCATCGCGATCGCAGGCGATGATGAACAGCGGGCGCCCGCGCAGCCGGCGCGCGGCGCTGACGACGTCGAGCGAGCGCGGATCGTGTCCGGTCAGCGCCTCTCCCATCGCGGCCGCGATCGGCGCGGCGGGCCAGCGCGGCACATGGGCCCAGCGCTCGAACGAATCCTCGAGCGCCCGCCCGCCGCTCTCGAACGGGCAATCCGCCACCACCGCGCGCACCTCGGGATGATCGGCGGCCAGCGCCAGCGCGACGCTGCCGCCCAGAGATTCGCCGAAGAGCCCGATCGACTGACCGCGCACGCGCGGCTCGTGTTCCAGCCAGTCGAGCGTGGCGCGGGCGTCCTCGAGCTCGTAGTAGCCGAGCGTCGTGGGCTTGCGGTCGGACTCACGCGACGATCGGAAGTCGGTCGCGAGCACGCCGTATCCGGCCCGGCTGAGGAACTGGGCGTAGCGCCACTCGCGGTGGTGATCGCGGCCGAAGCCATGGAACAGGATCACCGTGGCCGGGCGCGAGCCGGGGATGAACCAGCCGTTGACGTGATCGACGGCGCCGACCGGGATCGAAACGCGCTCGGCGCGGTGATCCAGATTCGGCGCGCCGCCGAGATCCATCGGAACCGCCGGATAGAGCGCGATCCAGGTCGATCCGGCGAGGAAGAGGATCAGCGCCGAGACGACGAACGTCGCGAACGCGAACGCACGCCCCGCGCGCGAGCAGTCGGCGGACCTCACGCCGGGAGCGGTCACGGCATCGCTCCGGCCCGGCTCCGCCCGCTTCATGCTAGCGCTCGACCTTGAGGCCGCGCGGTCCGATGTATTCCGACTGCGGCCGGATCAGATGGTCTTCGCGATGCTGCTCGATCACGTGCGCGCACCAGCCGGCGACGCGCCCGCAGGCGAACATGGCCACGAACGTGCGCGGCTTGAGGCCGATCGACTGCAGCACCAGCGCGGTATAGAACTCGACGTTGGTCTTGAGACCGCGACCCGGCTTCAGCTCGTCCAGCACCTTGAGCGCGGTCTGCTCGACGTGGCGGGCGAGATCGAACAGCCGCCGGTCCTCGAGATGCGCGGCGCCCATTTCCTCGGCGACCTTGCTCAGCACCTCGGCCCGCGGATCACGCACCTTGTAGACCCGGTGGCCGAATCCCATGATGCGCCGCCCTTCGGCGATCTCGCGGCGCAGCCACGGCTCGGCGTTGTCGGCGGTCTTGATGTCGACCAGCATGTCGAGCACCGGCCCGGGCGCGCCGCCGTGCAGCGGACCCTTGAGCGCGCCGATCGCGCCGGTCACCGCGCTCACCATGTCGGAGCGCGTGCTGGCGATCACCCGCGCGGTGAACGTGGACGCGTTCATGCCGTGATCGATCACCGTCACCCAGTAGGTGTCGAGCGCGCGCGCGGCGATCGGATCCGGTTCCTTGCCGTTCACCATGTAGAGGAAGTTCGCGGCCAGGCCGAGGTCGGCGCGCGGCGCGATCGGCTTCTCACCGGCGGCGATCCGGACGTGCGCCGCGACGATGGTTGGAAAGCGGGCCATCAGCATCAGCGCGTCCTGCCGGTCGGCGTCGGCGGAGATGTCGTCGGGATTCGCAAGATCGAGCGACAGCGTGGCGCATGCCATCCGCAGCACGTCGATGGGCGGCGCCTTCGCGGCGGCCTCGATCACATCGAGCGTGGTCTTCGGCAGAGCACGGAGCTCGGCGATCTCGCGGCGCATGTCGGCGAGCTGCGTCGGGTTCGGCAGCGCACCGTTCCACAGCATCGCGGCGGCCTCTTCGAAGCTGACATGGCCGGCAAGGTCCTTGAGCTCGTAGCCACCGATGATGAGCTGGCCGGCCTGGCCGTCGACGTGGCTGAGCCGCGTCTGGGCAGCCACCACGCCATCCAGCCCGCGGCGTGCGGGCGTGGCGGTTTCAGACATGGAATGCTCCTTTCAGAGGGTCGGGAATCGCGTTTCCGCGATGATCGCACTGCGCCCGCGGGGCGCGCAAATTGCCGTCTGGATCAAAGCGGATGGCGCACGAGCGCGTCGTCGGAACGACTCTCGGGCGCGAGCTTCCGGAAATACACCACCGACATGATGATCCACCAGAACAGCGTGCCCGGCACCCACATGACGAGGCCGCCGAAGCGCTGGTCCTCGAGCGCGCTGAACGGCAGCACCCGCGGTGCGAGCGCGTACCAGACGTAGAGCGGATGGTCGGCGAGCGTGATCATCGCCGCCACCGGCAGCATTGGGATGCTGAGCACGAAGAGATAGAGGATCTGGGCTCCCGCGCCCATCGGCTTCTCGACCGACTCGCCGCCCACGATCGGCCACCACATCAGAACGGCGGTGCCCATCACCATCAGGTGCATCGCGATGTGGAATCCATGCTGGCGCATCATCAGGTCGTAGAGCGCGGGCACGTGCCACAGCGTGAACACGATGGTGTAGAGGACGAATCCCACCGGCGCGCGCGACAGCGCGTTCCACGCGGCGTGAACGAGTCGCGGACGCGTCAGCGTGCGCACCAGCCAGGGCGGCAGACCGAGGATGAAGAGTGGCGGGAAGATGAGCGCGAGCAGCAGGTGCTGGATCATGTGCGTGCTGAAGAGGTAGAGATCGCTGAGATCGTGCAGCGGACCATCGAGCGAGACGAGGACCACGGCGAGGCCGGCGAGGAAGACCGCGATCCGCCCGCGCTCGATGCCCGGCGGCGCGGACATTCCGGCGAGCGCCGCGAACCGCGCGCGCCCGAGCGTCAGCGCGAAGAGCTGGAACGCGGCGAGCAGCGCGCAGCCGAGCACGACGCTCCACTCGAAGTGCCAGGGCCACCAGCGATAGACCGCGGCCGGCTGGCGGTCGACCGGATAGACCGCGTTGACCACGATCGCCGAGGAGCCGTCGCGGCGCCACACCCGCGCGCGAATCGCCAGCGTCTCGCCCAGCGCGTCGAGGAATCCCTGACGCGGATCCTGCCAGTGGTTCTGTCCGACCACCGTATAGAACGTGCGGCGCCGGACGTCGACGAAGCCCATCCCCTGCTCGACCCGTCCGCTCACCATCGCGCACTGCTTCGCGGCCGCGCCCTGCATGCCGTGCTGGAACAGGCAGACCGGATCGACGAACTCGCCGACCAGATAGATGCTGTCGGCGTTGGCGTCCCCCGGGCCGGCGTGCGCCCGCGACGGAACGGCGAGCAACGCCAGCGCGGCGAGCAGCGCGAGCGAACGTCTCATGATGCGGCTCCGTTCAGCTCGGCGACGAACGCCGACGCGTTGAGCGCCGCGCCAGTCGCCGACTGGATCGCTCCGCGCCAGTCCACCGATTTTCCGAGCCGGTAGAGCTTCTGGATCAGGTAGGCGCCGACTTCGGGGCTGGAGACGAACTTCATCCCCGCATCCGGCCCGCCGGTGACCTCGGTCAGGATGTGATGCTGGAGCTGTGACGCCATGATCTCGCCGAGCATGTAGTTGTGGTAGTAGACCGGCGCCACGCTGAAGTGGATCTTGCTCGCCCAGTCCGGCGCCCGGCGCCCCACCGGCCGCGCGACCAACTGGAAACGCTCGACCAGATCCCACCACAGCGTGTTGAGGTCCTGATCCGGATCGCGATAGAGCGCGCGCTCCATGTGACACATCACCAGACACCAGCGGGTCTGGACCAGCAGCTGGTCGCGGATCCCGCGCGCGCAGGCCTCGGCGACCGAGCGCGCCTCATCGCTGGCGACGCCGGCGTAGCGCTCGAGCCACGCCGCGTTCTTGCTGAGCCGGCCGAACAGCATCGCGCTGGCCTCGGTGCTCAGCGTGTGGGCGGGACCGCGGAGCAGATACGGCAGGCCGGGATCGATGAACTTGTCGTACGCCGCGTGGCCGAACTCGTGGAGCATCGTGCCCATCCACTGCTCGTTCGGACGCAGATTGCAGAGCACGCGGATGTCGCGCCCGCGGTCGACGTCGAGGCAGAACGCGTGCTGGCTTTTGCCCGGCTTCTCGTAGAGATCGGCGCGTGACAGAAGATCGGCGATGTCGAGCCCGATCCCTGCGAAGAATTCAGCGGTGAGCTGCTCCAGCGACTGGTTCGCGAAGTAGGGATCGAGCTGCACGTCGGCGGCCGGCGCCTCCTGGAAGAAGGGATCGCTGAGGTGCCAGGGCCGAAGCTCGGACACCGGAATCCCGAAGCGGCGCGCCAGCCGCTGATCGAGGTCGGCCTTGTATCGCTCGAAGCGCGGGCGGGTGCCGGCATCGAGATCCTCGAGCAGCACGAACAGCTCGCGCTCGTCCAGCTCGTCGAGCGTCAGCATCATCGTGTAGTAGTTGTCGAAGCCGATGTCCTTCGCCGCCCGATTGCGCAGCCGGACCAGCGAGACCAGCTCCGAGGCGACCTCGACGCCGATCTGCTTCGAGGCCTCCCAGGCCGTCCGGCGCTCGGCTTCGTCGCTCGACGTCTGCAGCAGCTGGCGGATCTCGTTGTCGCCGACGCGGCGGCCGTTCAGCTCGGCGCGGAAGTTGTTGAAGCGGCTTTCGAGTGACTTCTCGATCCGCACCATGCGCTCGATGCTCTCGGGCGGGATCTGGTTGCCGCGGTAGGCGTCGACCAGCAACCGCAGCTGGCGGGCCAGCGCCGCATCCCCGACGCCGCCGGCTTCCTCGAGCCCGATCAGGAACGCGTAGGGCTCCCGGCGCGAGAACAGCGTGCGGATGCGGGCGTCGAGCGCGGCGCTCTTCTCGGCGTGGGCGGGGTCGCCGGTGACGTTGGCGAGCCACATCGCTTCGTTGTGCTCACGCTGGAGCGGCTGGAGCTCGGCGACGGACTCGTCGATGAAGCGGCGCAGCGCCGCTTCGCGCTCCCCGAGCGAATCCAGCTTCACCGCCCCTCCCCGGCCGTCGTCATGCGCGGACGGCGAGCCGCCGGTAGAAGGCGGGACGCCGCGAGTCGAAGAGGTGCGTGATTCGGGTGAGCGACTTGTCGCGCGACTCCGCGAGATCGCATCCGGCCGCCATCGCGACTTCCTGCGCCCGCGCGGCCCGGGCCAGCACGTCGCCCGAGGGCGCCACGATCTGGCTGCGGCCGGTGAAGCGCACGGTGCCGTCCGGGCGGCGCTCGGCGCCGATGCGGTTCGCGGTGACGGTGAAGACCCGGTTCTCGATCGACCGCGTCAGCATGGCCTGCTGCGCGTTCGGGAACACCAGGTTGCTGGGATGCGCGATCACGTCGGCGCCGAGCAGGGCCAGCACCCGCGGCACCTCGGGAAAGCGCCAGTCGAAGCAGATCATCAGGCCGACCCGCGCCGCGCCGACCCGTGTGACCGTGAGTGGAAGATTGCCGGGCGAGAACCAGGTCTGTTCGCGCTCGAACAGGTGAAGCTTGCGGTACACGGTTCGCACTCCGGAAGGTCCGACCAGGATCGCGCTGTTATAGAAGCGGCCGGCATGGCGCTCGGGGAATCCCGCCACGTAATGGCGGCGGGTCGCCCGCGCGGCGGCGCGCAGCGCGCGCGCGGTCAGTCCGGCTTCGGCGTCCTCGGCCAGCGCCGCGACCTCGGCGTGGCTCGAGAAGACGTAGCCCGAGGACCAGAGCTCGGGGAGCACCACGAGATCGGCATCGACACGGCCGGCGAGCGCGAGGCCATGCTCGAGATTCTCGGCCGGCCGGCCGAAACGGGGGCGGCCCTGCACGAAGGCGACGCGAAAGGGCTTCACGCCTGAACCGTAGCGGGTCGGCTCGCGAGCCACAAGCCCGCGGAGCTAGGCGATCGTCTCCCCGGTGTCGGCGGCCGCGAGAGGCATTCCGGCGCTCTCGGACAGCACCATCTCCGTCACTCCGGTGGCGTTCACGAGATGCGTCGCCGACGTGGTGATGAGGACGAAGAATCCGCTGCCCTGGCCGTTCATGAAGTCCGACAGACGCTGGGTCTCGCGCTGCATCGGCATCCAGACCCGACCGCTCAGCGAGGTGCCGTCGCTGAGCGTGAGCTCCGCCTCCTCTTCGCGCCAGGGATCGAAGCCGCGCGCGTAGACGTCGTTCTGCAGCACCGGACGGCCCGGCGTGACGCGCAGAATCCGGTCCTTGTTGACGAGATGAATCCGGCCCTCGGCCCCGACCGCCACCGGCAGGAACGGCGACGATTCGTTCAGCTTCTCGATCACGGTCTGATGACCGTTCCCGGTGGCATCGAGATCGAGGAACAGATGACAGGCGAATCCCTGGCGTTCGCGGGTCCAGAGCGTGACCGGGATCCGGCGCTTCGGCGTGTAGTGGTCCATCGTGAACCTCCCGGTATCGAGGACGAACGCCATCCGGGGCGTTCCGTCAGGGACTCGCGGCCACGCCTCCCTGGCGTGCGCTCGCCCGAAATAGCAACATGCGAGCCGTTGAACCGCCTCCGCTGCCGGCGCGCCGAACTCCGCTTCAGTCGCGGCGGTCCTCGCGGTTCCGGGCGCACGCCGATTGCGGCGTCGTGCATTCCGCAACGAACCGCGCATGGCGGGGCCATCAATCGCACGCACGCGGCATCGCCACCGCTCGCGAGCGCCTGATAGACTCCCCGCGTGTTCGCTCCCTCCGACTTCAGCGCGCGCCCCGAGCGCGACCGGCGCCGCTCGATCGCTCCCGCCCTGCTGCTCTTCGCGGTCGCCTTCGCCGTCCGCGCGCTCTACGCCTGGATCGCGGCCGGCCCATCGGCAACGCCGTCGTCCGACGCCGCGGAGTACGACGAGGTGGCGTGGAATCTGGCGCGCGGAGCCGGCTTCTCGTTCGGCGCCGGGGCGGCCGTTCATCCCACCGCGTTCGTCCCGCCGCTCGTGCCGTGGATCACCAGCCTGCTCTATCGCGCCGCGGGCCATCATTACTTCGGGGCCCTGTTGCTGCAGTGCGCGATCGGCGCGCTGACCCCGCTCCTCGTTCAGTCGCTGGGGGCGGCAATGTTCAGCGGCGGCGCGGGGCGACTCGCGGGCTGGCTCGCCGCGTTCGATCCGCTGCTGATCTTCTTTTCCGGCTATCTGCTGACCGAGACCACGTTCTGTGTCGCGCTCCTCGCCGCGCTGGTCGCGAGCGCGGAATGGGTCAAGACGCCGCGTCCCGGACGCGCGCTCGGGGTCGGACTCCTGTGGGGCATCGCATCGCTGACCCGGCCGCCCGCGCTGCTGCTTCCCTTCGTCGTGATCGGCTGGGCGCTGGTGCCGCTCGGGCTCACCGTCCAGCCGCGCGACCGCATCCGGCAGGTCGCGATGGTGGCGCTCGGCCTTCTCATCGTCGTCGGACCGTGGACGCTCCGGAACGCCGCGGCGCTGCACGCCTTCGTTCCGGTCACGACCGGGGCCGGCCGCGCGCTGCTCGACAGCAACAACGAGCAGGTCTGGCGGGATCCGGCGCGGCGCGGCGGCGCCAGCAACGCCTCCTCGCTCGAGCCCTACGCCTCCGAGCTGCGCGGCCGCAGCGAGACCGAGGTCGACCGCAGGGCGCGGCATCACGCGTTCGAATTCCTCGGCGCGCATGTCCGCGACTGGCCGATGATGGCGCTCGCCAAGATCGGGCGGCTTTGGCGTCTGAACGCCGAAGGCGGCGGCACTGGATCGTGGCAGCGGGCGGGCTCACCGCTCGAACGCCTGCGCCGGGTCGTCGACCCGCTGCTCCTGTGGTCGCTGATCACGCTGCCGTTCGCGGTGTGGGGACTGGTGCGCAGCCTGCAGGGACCACGCCGATGGTTCCAGGCGCTGCCCGGGCTCGTGGTCCTCTACTTCACGCTCGGCGCGGTGGTGTTCTGGGGCGCGTTGCGCATGCGGGTTCCGATCCAGCCGCTCGCGCTGTTGCTCACGGCGGTCGGCGTCGAGGATGCGCGCCGACGCTGGCGCGCTCGCGGGCACGGCCTGCGCCTGATCGAGGGACGGCGCAAGGCGAGCTAGCCGCGGCTCCGGTCCTCGGCGCAGCAGGCTCCCCGCGCCTCAGCGCGGCAGCACGCTCACGACCTTGAACCGGAAGCTGTACGAGCGCGGCTGGTTGTCGATCCGGAACGCGAGATCGACGCCGAATTCCCGCCCGTTGTAGTTCGGCGCGGTCTCGTCCTCGGGCAGCAGCGGCTTGTGAAGCTGATCGGTCGACGCGCCGGGATCGAGCAGGTAGTCCATCGGCAGCACGTAATCGCTGTAGCGTCCGAGCCCGCGAATCTGGACCGCGGTCTGGGTGGAGAAGCGATCGCTGTACATGGTGGTGCCGTGCGCGGCCTTCGACGTCCGTCCGTCCGGGGCCAGGATCTCGCTCTTGTCCCAGTCGATCCAGACCAGGCGATCCTGCTTGTTCTCGATCTGGAAATGCAGAGCGTCGGGCGCCGGTCTGAAATAGAACGAGAGATCACGATCGTAGAACGTGAAGTGATCGCTGCCCGGCAACGTCTGGCGGAAGCGATAGACGTAACGCGCGCCGGGCGAGCCGGGCACGGAGGCGAGCGAGTCGGCGGCGCCGACCGTACCGGGCAGTTCGGCGTCGCCCGGGGCCGCGGTGGCGACTGGCGCCCGCGGAGAAGCATTGTGCGGCGCCGGAGGAGACGAGCATCCCGAGGCGATCGCGATCAGGAGCAGAGCCGGCAGCCAGGTGCGGAGGGCGGCCGCCCGCGCACGACAGGCCACTCGACTCACGGCGTCTTCTCCGGGGTGAATCGCTTGCTTTCCTGGATCATCGCCGCGGTCTCGGTGCCGATGGTGAACGCCGAGCGGAACGTGCCGACCACTCCGACGTGCGCGCCGACCCGCGGCGTGCCGTTGGTGGTGGTGGCGATCCCGATCGATCCGGTGCCGTCATCGATCTGATAGACGCCGTAGTTCATCACGCCATAGGCCTTGGTGACATCACCCTGGATCGCGACGCGGTGGCCGTCGAACTGCGACGGATCGTCGAGCAGCGTCTTGATCGGCGTGGTCTGGTCGGAGCGGCAGCCGGCCGCGAGCGCGGCCAGGACGAGGAGCACAACGGGAACGATCCTCATTCGAATGCGCATCGCATCCTCCCTGTGCATGTGAGGAGAGCCGCTCTGAAGCTACCACGTCACCGCACCTCGTGCGAAGGCCGGATCAGATCGACGAGCGCCTGATCGAGCGCACCGTGGCGGAAATGGAACCCCCGCTCGTCCAGCCGCCGCGGCAGCACCCGCTGGCTCGCGAGCAGCATTTCGTCCGCCATCCTTCCAAATCGCAGCCGCAGCGCGAACCGTGGAACCGGAAGCCACGAGGGTCGTCCGACTGCGCGGCCGAGGGCGCGCGAGAATTCGCGCTGCGTGACCGGCGCGGGCGAGACCGCGTTGACCGCGCCCGACCAGCTGTCATCGTCGATCGCCAGGACGAGAATCGCGCAGAGGTCGTCGATCGAGATCCAGCTCCACCAGTGGTCGCCGTTTCCGATCGGACCGCCGAGGCCGGAGCGGAAGATCGGAAGGAGCGGAGCGAGCGCGCCGCCCGAAGGATCGAGGACGAGGCCGAATCGCGGGCGCACGACTCGAATGCCGAGCGGCTCGGCCGAGAGCGCGGCCCCCTCCCATTCCCGCGCCACGTCGGCGAGAAACCCCCGCCCCACCGCACTGCGCTCATCGAGCAGCTCGTCACCGCGGTCGCCGTAGATCCCGACCGCGGACGCCGAGATCAGCGCGCGCGGCGGTACAGGGATCGAGGCCAGCGCGCGCACCAGCGCCCGCGTGACGTCGACACGGCTCCGGCGGATGGCGTGGCGCCGAGCCTCCGTCCAGCGAACGCTGAGCGTCTCGCCGGCGAGATGAACGATCGAGTGCGCGCCCTCGAACAGCGCCGGCTCGGGAGCATGCGGATCCCAACGGCGCTCGTCCGGCGCTCGCGGCTCGCCGCGGGTCAGAACGCGCACCGGCCGGCCGGCGGCGCGCAGCACGCCGGCCAGCGCGCGGCCGACCAGCCCCCGTCCGCCGGTGATGACGACCGGCCGCGCCGCGTTCATCGGCGCCGGAGTTCGCTCAACTCTTGCTTTCGGCGGCCTTCATGAACACGCGCAGGAAGTCGATCGGCACCGGGAAGATCGTGGTCGAGTTGTTCTCGGTCGCGATCTCGGACAGCGTCTGCAGATAGCGGAGCTGGATCGCCGCCGGCTCCTTGGCGATCACCGCGGCCGCCTCGGCCAGCCGCGCCGCCGCCTGGTACTCGCCCTCGGCGTTGATGACCTTGGCGCGGCGCTCGCGCTCGGCCTCGGCCTGCCGCGCGATCGCGCGCTGCATGTCCTGCGGAAGGTCGACGTTCTTCACCTCGACGTTCGAGACCTTGACGCCCCATGGCTCGGTCTGCCGGTCGATCACCTGCTGCAGCGCCTGATTCAGCTTCTCGCGCTCCGAAAGCAGCTCGTCCAGCTCCTGCTGCCCGAGGATCGAGCGCAGCGTCGTCTGCGCGATCTGCGACGTCGCGAACAGGTAGTTCTGCACCTGGACCACGGCGTCGCGCGCGTTGATGACGCGATAGAACACCACCGCGTTCACCTTCACCGAGACGTTGTCGCGGGTGATGATGTCCTGTGCCGGAACGTCGAGCGTGATCGTCCGCAGATCCACCTTGATCGCGCGCTGGATGATCGGCCACAGAAGAACGAGTCCCGGCCCCTTCTCGCCTTCGAGGCGTCCGAGCGTGAACACGACCAGCCGCTCGTACTCGCGCACGATACGGATCGCGTTCAGGATGATGATGATCAACAGTACGCCGATGAAGACGACCAACGGCCCGACCAGTCCGATCATGACGCTTCCCTCCTGGACGCGGGGCGCACGCGCAGGGTGAGCCGCTCGGCGCCCGTCACCTCGACTTCGTCTCCCGCTTCGATCTCGTTATCAGACACTGCCTGCCACAGCTCGCCGCGCAGCCGCACCTGCCCGGCCGGCGCCAGCCGCTCCATGGCCCACGCCCGCGCGCCGATCAGTCCTTCGGCGCCGGTGACCACTTTGCGACGCCGCGCGCGCAATCCCACGCCGATGACCAGAATGAAGAACAGCGCGGTCGTCAGCGTCACACCGAAGATGACTCCCCACGACAGCGCCACGCCGCCGCGGAACAGGATCATCGAACCCAGCAGCATCGAGATGATGCCGCCCGCCGCCAGCAACCCATGGCTCGCGACCTTGACCTCGGCCACAAAGAAGACGACGGCGAGCACGATCAGAGCGATGCCCGCCGAGTTGAACGGCAGCGTCGAGAGCGCGAGGAACGCGAGGATCAGGCTGATCCCGCCGATCACGCCCGGAAGGATGGCGCCCGGATTCTGCAGCTCGAACAGGATGCCGTAGAACCCGAGCATGAGCAGGATGTAGGCGATGTTGGGGTCGGCGATGAGGGCGAGAAGTCGCTGGCGGAAGTCCGGCTCGATGGTGTCGACCGGCTTGCGCGACAGATCGCCGAGCACCGTGCGCGTCTCGCCACGCCGCCATTCCCGGCCGGCCGCGCGCGCCAGCAGCTCGGGCAGCGTCGAGGCCTCGAAGTCGACGACGTGGAGTCGCACCGCTTCGCGCTCGTCGACCGCCACCGCCTCGCGCACCGCGCGCTCGGCCCATTCGGCGTTCCGTCCGCGCTGTACCGCGATGGTGTGCGCGAACGCCGCCGCGTCGTTGGTGGCCTTGCGGGCCAGCGTCGAATCCATCGGGCCCTGCATGCTGATCGGCGTGGCCGCGCCGATGTTGGTTCCCGGCGCCATCGCCGCCACGTCGGAGGCCATGACGATGAACACCCCGGCCGAGGCGGCGCGCGCGCCGCCGGGCGTGACCCAAGCCAGGATCGGGCGCGGAGAGGCGAGCATCTTCTGCACCATCGTGCGCATCGTGGATTCGAGGCCGCCCGGCGTGTCGATCTCGAGCACGAGCGCGTCGTAATCGGACTCGTCGGCGCGGCGAACCGCCTGATCGAGGGCCTCTCCCATCACCGGAGACACCGGCCCTTCGAGCCGAAGCACCAGCACGCGGCCATGCCCGGGCGCGGCCCGGGTCTTCGCGGCGGCTGGCGCGACCACCGCGAACGCGCACGCGATCAGCGCGATCGCCCGGACGCGGGCATTCACGCGGCGACGGATCACGCCCGCGGCTCCGCAGGTCCGCCCGTGCGCGATCACGCTGGCGCCCCCGCCGAGCGCGTCATCGCCTGGCGCCACGCCTCGAGATACTTGAGCCCGCTGCCGGTATTGAAGATCACCACCCGCTCCTTCGCTCCGATCTCACCGCTCGTCCTCAGCTTCATCAACGCGGCCAGCGTCGCGCCACCTTCCGGACACGCGAAACAGCCCTCGATCCGCGCCAGCGCGCTCATGCCGTCGAGCAGCTCCTCCTCGCTCACCGCGATCGCGGTTCCATTGCTGCCGCGGATCGCCTCGAGAATCAGCTGGTCGGCGAACGGCGCCGGCACGCGCAACCCGGCCGCGATCGTGACCGCGCCCTCCCACGGCTCGCTGACCGCGGCGCCGCGCTCGAACGCGCGTACGATGGGCGCGCAGCCCCGCGCCTGGACCGACACCAGTCGCGGAAGCGGCGGAGCGATCCAGCCGAGCGCGAGCATCTCCTGAAACGCGCGCCACATTCCGACCAGTCCGGTCCCGCCACCGGTAGGATAGAGGATGATCTCCGGCAATCGCCAACCGCACTGCTCGGCGATTTCGTAGCCGAGCGTCTTCTTGCCTTCGAGCCGGAACGGCTCGCGGAACGTCGCGACGTTCCACCATTCACCTGCCGGAGCCCAGCCCCCGAGCTCACGCCCCGCGTCCGACAGCGTGCCGGGAACGAGCTTCACTTCGGCCCCGAATCCGCGCTGCTCGATCACGAACGCCTCGGGCGTGTCGCTCGGCACCGTGACCCGGCAGCGCATGCCGGCCGCCGCCGCGTACGCCGCGGCCGCGCTGCCGGCGTTGCCCGCCGACGGCAGCGCGAGCCGCGTGCGACCGAGCGCCAGCGCCCCGTGCGCCGCGAGCGCGAGCCCGCGCGCCTTGAACGACTGCGTCGCGTTCGGCGACTCGTCCTTGAGCCACAGCTCCGCGAGCCCGAGCGCGCGCGCGAGCCGCGGCAGCGGGACGAGCGGCGTGCCGCCCTCGCCGAGCCGCAACTCGGGCACCGGATGCTCGAACGGCAGCGCCGCGCCGTAGCGCCACAGGTCGTGGCCGTGCGCGGCCAGCGCAGCGGGCGTCGTGCCGGCCGCGACGCGGCGCATGTCGTAGCGCGCGACGAGCGGTGACTGGCACGCCGCGCACACCGGCTGCTCGAGCACGCCGTGCGGTGCGACCCGCCGCGCGCACTCCGGGCACTCGAAGCCCTCGAGCGCCGGGTTCCACGCCGGCGCCGCGAGGGGCGTCCGCCTCATGGCCGGCTCGCGCTCGACTTGCTCCGGATCGCTCGTGCTCACGCCCACGGCTCCCGCGGGCGCACGCGGCCGGTGGCCTCGTCGATCAGCTCCTCGCGCAGCTTGAAGTACGACTCGAGCCGCCGCGCCGCGATGGCGCCCGAGGCGGCGGCGGCGCGGATGGCGCAGCC
>DATJEP010000113.1:0-10351 GCA_035496475.1 Candidatus Udaeobacter sp. | reverse complement strand
AGGTCGGAGTTCTTGAAGAACGTCGGATCGACGCCAAGGTCGCGGGCGTGCGAGCGGATGTACGACAGGGCCGCCTGTGCGCTCTCCTTCATGACGTCGCCGAGCTGGCCGGTGAGGATCAGTCGCTGGGTGCCCGGCATGCTGGTGGCTTCGACCGTCAGCACTTCGCCGCCGGCCGGAGTCCAGGCCAGGCCGAGCGCGGCACCCGGCTGGTCGAGCTTCGAGGCCTCTTCGTGCTCGAATCGCTCGGGTCCGAGGAACGCGCGGACGCGTGCCGCGTCGATCAGCACCGACTGCTCCTTGCCCTCGGCGATCGACTTCGCCGCCTTGCGCAGGAGCGTCGACAGCTGGCGTTCGAGATTGCGGAGCCCGGCCTCACGCGTGTAGCCGTGCATCACCTTGTAGACCGCCTCGTCTTCGAAGCGGATATCGAGCGTCTCGAGCCCGTTCTCGCGCATCGCCTTCGGAATCAGGTGGCGCTTCGCGATCGCCAGCTTCTCGTTGTCGGTGTAGCCGGACAGCTCGATCACTTCCATGCGGTCGCGCAGCGGCGGCGGTACGGTGTCGAGCATGTTCGCGGTGGTCACGAACAGGACCTGGGAGAGATCGAACGGTACGTCGAGGTAGTGATCGATGAACGTGGCGTTCTGCTCCGGATCCAGCACCTCGAGCAGCGCGCTGGCCGGATCGCCGCGGAAGTCGGCGCCGAGCTTGTCGATCTCGTCGAGCATGAAGAGCGGATTGCGCGTGCCGGCGCGGCGGATGCCGCGGATGATGTTGCCGGGCAGCGCACCGATGTAGGTGCGGCGGTGCCCGCGGATCTCGGCTTCGTCGCGCACGCCTCCCAGCGACTGGCGCACGAACTTGCGCCCCAGCGCATGCGCGATCGACTTGCCGAGCGAAGTCTTGCCGGTTCCCGGCGGTCCGACGAAGCAGAGGATCGGCGTGCGCGCGTCGCGCTTGAAGCGGCGCACCACCAGGTACTCGAGGATGCGCTCCTTGATCTTCTCGAGGCCGTAGTGGTCCTCATCGAGGATCTGCCGTGCGTGCGCGAAATCGAGGTCGTCCTCGGTGGTGACCGCCCACGGCATGTCGCACAGCCATTCGAGGTAGGTGCGCGCCACGGTGTATTCGGCCGCCTGCGCCGGAATGCGCGTCAGCCGCGCCAGCTCGCGATCGGCTTCCTTCCGCACGTCGGGCGGCATGCCGGACTTTTCGATCTTCTCCTTCAGCTCGTCGAGCTCGCGCTGGCTCTCGTCGCCTTCGCCGAGCTCCTTGCGGATCGCCTCCATCTGCTGGCGCAGCAGGAATTCCTTCTGGTTCTGCTCGACCGACTCGCGCACCGACTCCTGGATCTGCGCGCCGACCTCCAGCACCTGCAGCTCACGCTCGAGAATGCCGGCCAGTGCCTCGAGCCGCGGCTTGACGTCGATCAGCTCGAGCAGGCGCTGCTTGTCGACCGGCTGAAGATCGAGCAGCGACGCGATGAAGTCGGCCTGCCGCCCGGCGCTCGGCTGCGAGCGTGCAGTGGCCAGAGCCTCGTCGGGAATCGTGGGAGAGAGCTCGATGATCCTCTCGAACTGACCGAGGATCGACTTCACCCGCGCTTCGGTCTCGATGTCCTTCGATTCGATCTCGGCCAGCGGCTCGACCCGCGCCCGCAGGTAGGGATCGGTCGACACGGTCTCACCGCGGTGGATGCGCGATCCGCCCTGAACCAGCACGGTGTAGCGATTCTCGGCCACGCGGACCATGCGCAGCACGGTCGCCAGGGTTCCGATCTCGTAGAGATCCTCCGGCGCCGGGTCCTCCTGCGTCGCGTCGCGCTGCGTCATCAGCGCGATGGTGCGATCGCCTGCCATCACGTCCTGCACCAGCCGCACGCTCTTGTCGCGCCCGACGGTGAAGGGAAGCATGGCAAAGGGGAACAGCACGGTCTGACGCACCGGCAGCACCGGCGCTTCACGCGCCGCGTTCAGCGGCGTGTCAGGCGGCGAGGTGTCGACCGGCATCGCGATCATGTCGGGCGTGCGCTTCTTGCGAGTCTCGGGCATCAGGCGTTCTCCGGCTCGCTCACTTCGGCGCCGTGCTCGACCGTGATGTTGGTCCGCATCGGCACCTGAGAGCGGGTCAGCAGGATTTCGAGTAGTCCGTTGCGGAAACGCGCGCGCACGTCGCCGTTCACTTCCCACGGCAGCTCGATGGCGCGACGGAAGTCACCGAAGAAGATTTCCGCACGGTGATAACGGGTTCCCCGTGCCTCCGGGAGCGGTGGTCTCATGCCGGTGACCTCGAGCGTGCGGCCGAGGAGCCGGACATGAACGTTCTCGCGTGGCACTCCGGCCAGCTCGAGCACGATGCGGGCGCCGTCCGCCGACACCATGACGTCGGTGGCCGGCTGCCACGCGTTCTCGCCGAAATGGGAGGCGGGATGACGCTGGTAGATCAGGTCGTGAAAGAGGCGCTCGAGCTCTCGCTGAAGCGCATCGCTGGGATCTTCTGAGTACGACATGCGTTCCTCATCGCCGTCAGGGCGCCGGGGCCGGCCTGCGCCGAGACGACGGATCGGCCAATGACGCATGCGCGTAAACGCGCGGCCCGGACGTGGATCGACATCCGACAGCGAGTTGGATGCGTGCGTGGGTGCTGCAGATTGTCAGCGAATCGTCTGGTGATTGAAGCGCCAGAACTAGTGGCTCTGAGTCCAGTCGTGGACGATCCGGCTCATGGTCAGGCTGGCGCGCCGGCAGCTCTCGAGGTAGGTCGCCTGGTTGGGCCAGGAATGGTGGCTGCAGCCGCATACCACGCGTCCGTTCGGCAGTTCGGACACCGTGCAGGGCTTTCCATCATGAGCGCGGCAGAATGGACACATGGCTCTTTCCTCCGGAACGGCGGCGAGAATAGCGCAAGTCGGCGCTAGAGCGCGATCCCGACCGCGGCGAGCACGTCGGTGGTGATCGCGTTGGCGCGCGCGATCTGCGCGAACTGCTCGGCGCTTCGCGTGCGGGTTCGCGGACGCTCGGGGTCGTTGAAGTCAACGCGGTAGAGGCCGAAACGCCCGCAATAGCCGTCGGCCCACTCGAAATTGTCCATCATCGACCAGTGGAGATAGCCGCGGACGTCGACGCCGCGCTCGACCGCACGCGTGAGATGGAGCAGGGACTCGACCAGCGCGCGCGGGCGGAAGCTGTCGACCGCGTCGGCGAACCCGTGCTCGGTGACCAGCACCGGCAGTCCCGCGCGTGACACCCGCATCAGCGCCTCCTCGAGTCCCGGGGGCCAGATCTCCCAGCCGAGGTCGGTCACCGCGCCGCGGGCCCGCGCGACATGCGGATCGGGAATGAACGCCTTCACCATCCAGCGCGTGTAGTAGTTCAGGCCGAACCAGTCGCTGCTGCCCTTCAGCTCGGGAACGTCGCGCTTGACCGAACCCGCGCCCGGAATCGAAAGCCGGATCTGGCCCGAGAGCGAGTTGATGATGGATTCGTTGAAGACCTCGTCTTCGAAGTAGGCCTGCAGAATGTCGGCCGGAAACCACAGCCGCGCGGGCTGAAGCTTGATGAAGTGCTTGGCAAAGCCGATGCGGGTGGCGTGTCCGTCGCCGTCGGCATCGATCCGGTCCTCGGCGCGCAACGCCGATGAGGCCCGCGCGTGCGCCTCGAGCATGTTCGCCATGACTTCGAGCGCCATGTGATCGTCGTGGCGGCCGGGCGGCCACACGCCCTGCGAGTAGGCGCGAAATCCCAGCACCTCGGGCTCGTTGACGGTGCACCACCAGTCCACCTCGCCGCCGTATTCGCGCCCGCAGAAGCCGGCGAATTCGGCGAAGCGATCGATGGTCTCGCGATTCTCCCAGCCGCCTCGATCGGCGATCCAGAGCGGGTTCGTGAAGTGGTGGAGCGTCACGACCGGCAGAAGGCGATGCCGCTTCATCGAGGCGAAGACTTCGTGGTAATGGGCCACCGCCGCGCCGTCGATCCGGCCGCGCTCGGGCTCGATCCGGCTCCATTCGATCGAGAGCCGGTGCGCGCTGTGGCTGTCGCGCTCGGCGAGGGCGAAGTCCTGATCGAACTTCTCGAAGTGGCGGCACGCCTCCCCGCTGGTGTCGCCGCCATGGATGGCGCCCGATTGCTGCTCGAAGCGCCACCAGTCGTTCCAGCGGTTGCCGCCTTCGACCTGATGGGCGGACGTGGCCGCCCCCCAGAGGAAACCGGCGGGGAAGGTTCTGAACGTGTCGCTCATGTGCTCGATTGGATCGGCAATGCGCTCCTCCCGATTCGGCGCGCGAGAATAGCCTAAACTCGTTCGATGCCGCGCGACCGCAGGCTCGCCGCCGTGATGATCGCCGTGCTCGTGCTCGCCCTGCGCCTGCCCTTCCTGACCCCCGGCTACGGCATCGATCCCGACGCGTGGCGGATCGCGGCGGACGGGCGCGCCATCGCCGAGAGCGGCGCCTACGGGTCGTCGCGCGCTCCCGGAAACCCCATCGTCGAGCTGGCCGCCGCGCTGGTCTGGCGCGGCGGTCCGCTTGCCCTGAACGGGCTGACCGCGCTGTTCAGCGCGATTGCGGCGCTGGCATTCGCGCTGACGCTGCAGAGGCTCTCCGTGCGCGGCTGGGCGCTCGGCGCGCTCGCGCTCGCCTTCACGCCGGTGATCGCCGTCAACAGCTCGAACGCGATGGACTATCTGTGGGCGCTGGCGTTCATCCTGATCGCGCACGACGCGGCGCTCCGCGGGCGATGGGTCGAGGCCGGTGTGATGCTCGGCCTCGCCACCGGCTGCCGGATCACGTCGCTGCTGCTCGCTCCGCCCTTCGCGCTGATCCTGATCGACCCTGCCCGCGGGCCGTCGACGAAATCGCGCGCCATTGGCTTCGCGCTGGTCGCGCTCGCGATTTCGACGGCGGCGTTCCTGCCCGCGCTGATGACCTATGGGCCCGGCTTTCTTCATGGCTACGCGCACGGCTATCCGCCCCCGCTCTACGTCGTGAAGAACGCCACCGTCGACGTCTGGGGCCTGATCGGCTCCATCGCGCTCGCAGTCGCCGGGATTGGAATGGGGGTCAGGGCCGGCCGTGGCGCCTCAAAACGTGGTAAGGGAGTGAGACCGAATAGCAACTATCCCCGCACCTCGTTGGGCCCCTTGCCGCGTTTTGAGGTGCCACGGCCGGCCCCTACGGCGCGCACCTGGTTGGGCCCCTTGCCGTCTTCTCGGGTACCGCCACCTTCCTCCAAGGCGCCCATCGGGATGTATGTGGCGATGCCCGACGCTTCGCGAGCGCTCATCGTCGCCTGGCTCCTCGCGATCGCACTCGAGCTCGCCGCGTTCCTCGTGCTCCCGCATCAAGCCGAATACCTGATCCCCGCCGTTCCGTTCGTTCTGCTGCTCGGCGCGCGGTTCCTGACGCCGCGCGCGTTCCGCGCCCTGGCCATCGCGATCATCGTCTCCTCGCTGGCGCTCAAGGCGAGCGAGCCTGGCAAGCCCGACAGCCCGACCGTGTCCGCCGCGTCGCTGCGTGTCCGATCCGGCCGTCTCGTTCTCGATCTTCGCGGACCGATTCTGATCGAGCACGATCGCCGCCGACGTGGCGTCGAGTACATCGAGCGCGTCATCGCGCGCGGGAGGACGTTGCCGAACGGCAGCGTGGTCTCGGCGTACGAGTGGCTGCCATTCATCAAGGTGATGCTGGGCGGCACGCGGCAGGGCGGCGTCGAATACGCCTACGTGCCGGATCGCGCCGCGATCGAGCGTCACCGCGTGGCGGGCGATTCGCTGTTCGATCTGCCGGGCGCCGAGGACGAGAGCGTGCGGATGAACGGGATCGGACTCCACGCGCTGGGATCGCGGCCGCTCGACGTGGCGGCGCGCTGAATCGGTGACGAGCGGACGCCGCGCACGCGCGTGGCGACACGCCGAGTCGATCTGCTAGCGTGCGAACCATGTCCGCTCGGGCGCGCGCATCGCTTTCCATGTCGTTTCGCGCCCTCAGCCACCGCAATTTCCGCCTCTACTGGACCGGCCAGCTCGTCTCGCTGATCGGCACCTGGATGCAGAGCGTCGCCCAGGGCTGGCTGATGCACCGCCTCACCTCCTCGGCGTTCATGCTCGGCCTGCTCGGCTTCTGCCAGTTCGCGCCGGTGCTGGTGTTTTCGCTGTGGGCGGGCGTGATCGCCGACCGTGTCGACAAGCGTCGCCTGCTCCTCATCACGCAGAGCCTCGCCATGGCACAGGCGGTGGCGATGGCGCTCGTCACCTCGATGGGAGTCGTTCAGCCGTGGATGGTGCTGTTGCTGGCGCTGATCTTCGGCGTGTTCAACGCCTTCGATCTTCCGGCCCGGCAGTCCTTCCTGGTCGAGATGGTGGGGAAGGAGGATCTGTCGAACGCGATCGCTCTGAATTCCGCGGCCTTCAACGCCGCTCGCGTGATCGGTCCGGCGTTCGCCGGTGTTCTGGTCGCGATGATCGGCGAGCAGGGATGCTTCTGGCTCAACGCGGTCTCCTACATGGCCGTGCTCTACAGCCTGTGGCGCATCCACGCCACCCGGCACATCGCGCCGCCGGCCGAGGAGCTGCACACGATGGACTATCTCCGCGACGGCGCTCGATACGTCTGGCGCACCGGCCCGATCCGGAATCTCCTCGCGCTGCTCGGCGTCAGCGCCGGGATCGGCTTCCAGTACCTGATCCTGCTGCCGGTCTACACGCGCGACATCCTTCACGCCGGCGCCGGAGTGTATGGACTCCTGGTTTCGGCGTTCGGCGTGGGATCGCTGCTCTCCGCGGCGGTGATGACGCGGCAGCTGGATCGCTGGGATCTGCGCCGGAATCTTCTGATCGGACTCTCGACCGCCGGCGTCGGCATGGCGGTGTTCGCGTGGTCGCGCAATCTCGCGCTGACCTCGGCGATGGGATTGCTCTCGGGCTTCGGCCTCATCCTCTATGTCGCGAGCACGAACACCATGCTCCAGCACAGCGTCGAGGACCGCTACCGCGGGCGAGTGATGAGCTTCTACACGCTGATGCTGATCGGCACCGCGCCGATCGGCGCGCTGCTGCTCGGGAGCGTGGCACAGCGCTTCGGCGCGCCGGTCGCGACCAGCATTTCGGCGGCCGCGCTGCTGGGCGGAGCGCTGTGGGTGTCCTACCGGCTGCGGGTGATCGCGGCGCGCGAGGCGGCGCGCCCGGTCACGGTGCCGATGACCGAGAAGGTGGGCTGAGGGAAGAGGCCGGAACTTCCGTCCCCGCGCCATCCGCACCACGATTTCGCGCCGCGCTCTCGTGGAAGAAGAGACGCCGAATCATCGCCGGGTGATGGGCGAAGGGAATCGATCCGAGCGCCACGCCCCAGAGCCGTGCCCGCGAAAGCCTCGGCCGTTCTTCCCCCCAGGGGAATCGCGGATCCTCGATCGCGCGATCGAGCGACGCCGCCGCCCACAGCGAAGGCCAGAGGCAGAAGATGCGAAAGCGCACCGCGCCCACGGGAATCAGGTCGAGGTAGCCCGGCACCTGCGCGCGGGCGCGCTCGGCGAGGAACACCATGCGCGCGAGCAGCACGCGTTGCTCGGGACGCGGCGCGCCGACGAGGTCGGCGGGCTTGAGGCCGAGCTCGCGAAGCCATTGGCCGGGCACGTGGCAGCGGCCGCGTCGCAAGTCGACCGGCCAGTCGAGAATGATGTTGGTGAGCTGGAGCGCCTCGCCGACCGCGGGTGCGCGCTCGAGCCGAAGCGAATCGATCTCTGACGACCGCGCCGGATGCCGGCGATTGAAGAGCCGGGTCAGCATACGGCCGACGCAGCCCGCCACGCACCAGCAGTAGTCGTGCAGCTCGGCTTCGGTGTCGAGATACGGCGCCTCGGGTGAGAGGGCGGCGCGCACGCGATACCGGCTCATGCCCTCGGACATGGTCGTCAGGCATTCGGCGATGGCCGCGCGGTCGCCGGGATCGAGCGCACCGAAGCAGGCGAGCACCGCGGGCAGATGCGCCGCCAGTTCGAGGTCGTCACGTCCTCCCGCGATCGACGCCGCGCCACGCGCCAGATCATCCGACGCGGAGGCCGAGCCCTCGATGGCCTCGCGCAGCCGGACGAACCGCGCGGCGATCGCGGCGGGCTCGCCCGGCCACGAGTCCTCGAGCGCGTCGCAGATCCGGCAGAGCAGGTAGCCGATCCGGACCGGATCGCGGAGGTCGTTGCCGAGCAGGCGGATATTGATCGCGAATGTGCGGGAGACCCGCGGCAGGATGGCCCGGCAATAGGCCTTGTCACTCGGACCTGGAGCGGGCAACATGGCCGCGGACTCTACACCCCGCGATCGGCGTGCACTACCGCGCGAGCCCCTGCGCGAAAGCCGCCACCCAGAACAGCCAGCCCAAGCCTCAAGCGTGGATTCAACAAGGCCGATAATGAAGCGTGCTCATGTCGCCTCGCCTCACCCTGGCGTCCTCGTTCCGCCGCGCGTTGCCAAGGCCGTTCAATCGAACGCGCCGGGTTCTCGCGCTTGCCTTCGGCTTGCTGCTGCTTGCCGCAACGAGTGACCGCGCCGCCGCCCAGAACTATCCGCGGCTCGGGCTCTATGGCTCGCTGGTCGGCAACGGCTATCCGATGTGGGATTCGACCGGGACACTCGACCCGACGGCGCTCGACCAGATCTCGCGCTACGACGAAGTCATCTTCGACGTCGGTCCGCTCGCGCCCTATCGGCCGGACGCGATCGCCGCGCTCCGCCAGCGCCATGCCGGAATCAGCGTTCTCGGCTACGTCACCGGCCACAACATCTGGGACGCGAATCAGGCCGATTCCTCGGTGCACTTTCCGACCCGCTACAACCACATGATCCGCCGCATGGACGGGTTCCTGTACGACAAGGCCGGCCAGAAATTCTCGAACTCCGACGTGAACATCGCCAAGCGCGACGCTCAGGGGCGCTATGTCGTCGCGGAGAGCCTGGCCGCGCTGTTCAACGACGCGGTGCTGAAAAGTGGAATCTTCGACGGGATCTTCATCGACGTCTACTGCAACTCGATCGCATGGATGGAGAGCCCCGCCGAGAGCATCGACTTCGTGCGCGCCGGGTATTCGACCTTCGCGTCGTTCGACGTGGCGTGGAAGGCCGGCACCGACACGCTCGCTGACCGGCTGCGTCAGCTCGGTGGATCGGCTCCGGTGCTGGTGGGCAATTGCGCGGCGGGAACGAAGTACGTGCCGTTCAATGGCTGGATGCGTGAGAACTTTCCGTTCCAGGGCGGCGGCACGTGGTACAGCAACATGTTCAACGATCCGGGCGGATACATCGTGGACGAAGCGCGCTTCCGCGCGCCGACCCACAACTACATCTTCAGCGCGTTCTCCGGAACCCAGCCCTACAATTCATTCAACACACGCAAGGTCCGCTTCGGTCTCGGCACCGCGGCGCTCGAGAGCGGCTTCGGCGTCTTCGGTCCCTCGAACCGCTATCCAATTCCGTATCCCTACCATTCATGGTGGTACGACGAGTACTCGGTGGACCTCACCACCGGGCAGGCCACGACCGACCTCACGCACACTGGGTGGCTGGGCCTGCCGCTCGGCAGCTACTACCAGATGATCTGGGTCGGGACCGCGCCCGACGCCGCGACGAATCCCGGCTTCGAGACCGACGTCACATCCGGCTGGACGCTGTTCACCACCATCGGCGCCACGATTTCGCGCGACACCACCGGGCCCGCGGTTGGAACCGCGTCGGCGCACATCACGGGACCACCGGGGGGCACGGTGTCCTATTCGACCTCGTTCGCCACCACGGGCGCGATCAGCATCACCGCCGGGCTGCCGAACGCGGCGACGTTCTGGGCCCGCTCCGATCGCACCCGCAGCATCACCGTGGTCGCCGGGCGCACCACTTCGGGTGAGTTCACGTCGCAGCCGATCACGATCGGACCGGGATGGAAGCAGTACCAGGTGGCGCTGGTCTCGACGACGAGTGGCTCGGCCAGGCTCGCGTTCTACGTCGGGGGCGAGGCCGGCGACGTCTGGCTCGACGACTGTCATTTCCAGAACGGCTCGACCACGATTTATCGCCGCGACTTCCAGAACGGGCTCGTGCTGGTGAATCCTTCCAGCTCGCCTCTGACGCTTCCGCTCGAGCGTACGTTCCGGAAGATCACCGGCATCGCCGATCCCTCCATCAACGACGGACAGAACGTCTCGTCCGTCACCGTCGGCGCGAGCGACGCGTTGTTCCTCATCGGCTCGGATCAGATTCCGCCGGCGAACATCGGCGACCTCCACCGCGTGCCGTAGTTCTGCGCCGGCGCGCGCCCGAGCGGGGAAGGGACTCCGGTCGAGCCGCTCGCTGCGCGCATCCTGCGCTCCGC
>DATJEP010000112.1:0-3400 GCA_035496475.1 Candidatus Udaeobacter sp. | reverse complement strand
GCGCCTCCGCCATCCTGGCTCCGGCGCGTCTCCAGACTCTCCCTCCGTCCCTTCCCGCACTCCGGCCGTCTCTTCCCCGCCCCGCCGCAAACTAGACCTTGTCCCTACCGGAACTCCCGCACCGCGCGGGCGAACGCCTCGAGATCGTCGTAGCGGTCCTGCCACGTCGTAAACATCACGCCGGTGACGCTCGGCACTTCCGCCGCGGACCGCAGCCAGTCGCCGATGTCCTCGACACGGCCGTCGTAGTAACCGGCGATGATCTGCCGGTGCCCGCGAGCGGCGAAGAACTTCAGCGACTCGTTCTTGTGATCGCCGTTCCAGTTGACGATCACGACCGACGGATCAAGCCCTTCCCACGAGCCGTGGAGATCGCCCGGAATCAGGTGATAGTCCTTCACCGCGTTCTGCAGTGGATCGAACATGTCGTTCCAGACGTAGACCGTCGATCCTTCCAGCAACCGGCTGCAGTCGCGCGCGTTCGCGGCCAGGATCTGGCCCGGCGTCAGGTGCCGGCTCGCGCACGCTTCGTCGCTTCCCAGCGCCCGGATCTCGTCGTGCATCATCAGGTATCCGCGCGCGTTCCACGCCGCGCGGACGCGGCGGGCCTGGTCGGCGAGCAGCGAGGCCGTGCCGGTGTCGGAAAGACAGCACGCCACCTGGCGGTCGTACACCACCGCGGCCTGGGTCCACGACACGCGCAGCCGCGTGCCGTCCCGAAGGCGCGTGTGGAGCGCGGGCGGGTCGTGCCATCCGCGGTATTCGCCCGGCGAAGGCGATCGGCCGAGCGCCGGATCCGCGATCCGTTCGAAGTCGCGGCCTTCGACATAGCGCGTGGCGCCGGCCGATACGTCGCTGGTCACGACGAAAGGCTCGCTGTCGCGGCGCACCAGATTGAACGGGCCGGGCTCCTCGATCTTCCAGTCCTTCCACTCCAGCGTGCCATGGGCCGGCTTCCACGCGCCGAACCAGAGATCGATCTGATCGTGATCGAGCGAGTTGAAGACGAGATCGTGCCGCGTCCAGTCCTCGGTGGGCGGGACTCCGAGCGAGCGCGGAAAATGAATGGCACGCCCGTCCGACAGCACCTGGATCATCGGCTGGCCGGTGAAGTCCTGGGTTCGAATCATCACCGACACGTGATAGCAGCGGTGGGGCGCCACCTTGAGCGCGAAGCGGAATCGCGCATGCGCGGCGTTGTCGCGCACCGTCGCGACGCCGTTCGCGATCCGCACCTCGCGATCCGAGAACGCGGGATCGCGCGGAATCGTGACCGCCGGTTCGGTCAGTGGCCGTGCGATTCCCGCGCGCACCTCGAAACGCGCGTCCTGAACGCGCAGGCCTTCGACGAGATTCGGATCGTGCGTCAGCTCGCCGTTGGCGCGGCCGACGGTGAAGAGCGCGGGAACGATCTCGAGCCCGAGGTTCGAGGCCAGCGACTTCACCCGGCGCACGTTCTCGAAGTAGCGGTCGTCCATCTGATCGAGCCGCGAGAACTTGGGATCGCTGAGCATGACGTGGCGGTAGCCCGACGCCGCGGCGCGCCGCCACACCGCGTCCATCCGCGCCAGCGACGAATCGTCGGCGAGATTGACGCTGCACCACAACCACAGCTCGGGAGCCGTGTGCGCCGCGGGTGGGTCCTGGCCGCGGGCGCAGGCGAGCGACGCCGCCAGCGCGAGTGCGCACGCGAGAAATGCGAGTCGGCGCATGGCGCGGGAGTATAGCGCGCGTCAGTTGCTCGTCCGCGGCCTGCCCTCTACGATCGCGGCGGAGGTGGCAACATGACCCGTGCGCCGGCTTCGGATCGCGATCTCATCGCGCGCGTGCTCGAGGGCGAGCGCGTGGCGCTCGCGCGCGCCATTTCGCGGGTCGAGAACGAATCCGAGGACGCGGTTGAGATTCTCGACGCCTGCTTCGCCCGCGGTGGCCGTGCGTTCCGGATCGGGATTACCGGTCCCCCGGGGGCGGGCAAGAGCACGCTGGTCACGCGGCTCGCTCTGGAATACCGCAAGCGCGGCGAGACCGTGGCCATCGTCGCGGTCGATCCCACCAGCCCGTTCAGCGGCGGCGCCCTGCTCGGGGACCGGGTGCGGATGGGGGAGCTGGCGGGCGACCCCGGCGTGTTCATCCGCTCGATGGCAACGCGCGGCAGCATGGGCGGGCTCGCGGTCCATACCGCCCAGGCCTGCGACGTCCTCGACGCCGCGGGCTTCTCGAGGATCCTGATCGAGACCGTGGGCGTCGGGCAGAGCGAGCTCGAAGTCGCGGAGACCGCCGATTCGACCGCGGTGGTCCTGGTCCCGGAATCGGGGGACACGGTGCAGGCGATGAAGGCAGGGCTGATGGAGATCGGCGACCTGTTCGTGATCAACAAGGCGGACCGCGACGGCGCCGAGCGCGCCGCGTTCGCGATCCAGTCGGCGCTCGAGCTGCGCACCACGCCGTCCGAATGGCCGGTGCCGGTGCTGCTCACCGTGGCGTCGGAAGGCACCGGCATCGCCGACCTCTGCGACCGCATCGAAGAGCACTACGATTTCCTGAAGAGCCAGGGAGCCCTCGATCAGCGGCGCCGACGCCGGGCCGCCCAGCGGCTCGAGGAATTGCTGCGGGCCCGGGTGTGGCGCGACTTCCGGTCGCATGTTTCGGATCATGCGTGGCGCGAAGCCCTGGACGGTCTGGAATCGCGGCGCGTGACGCCCCATCAGGCGGCGGAACGCCTGCGGGGTTCGAACGCGAAATCCGCGCTGAGCGCGGGAGAGAGAGAACGATGAGCGACGCAAAGGTTGAAATCGCCACGCTGGGAGGCGGCTGCTTCTGGTGTCTCGAGGCCGCGTACACCGAGCTGCGCGGCGTTCAGAAGGTGGTGTCCGGCTATGCCGGCGGCCGCGGCCCGGCCACCTACGAAGAAGTGTGCTCCGGCCGCACCGGTCACGCCGAGGTGGTTCAGATCACGTTCGATCCCGAGGAGATCTCGTATTCCGATCTCCTCGACGTGTTCTTCACTATTCACGATCCCACCACGCCGAATCGGCAGGGCGCGGACGTCGGCACGCAGTATCGGTCGGTGATCTTTCATCACTCGCCGGAGCAGAAGAAGACCGCCGAGCAGGCGATCGCGCGCCTCGAGACCGACAAGGTCTGGCGCGACAAAGTGGTGACGCAGATCGTGCCGTTCACCGAGTTCTTCCCGGCCGAGGAGTATCACCAGCACTACTTCGAGCGGAATCCCGCCCAGCCGTACTGTCAGGCCATCATCGCCCCCAAGGTCGCGAAGCTGCGGAAGCAGCATTTCGAGCGCCTGAGGGTGTAGCCCGCGCATCCTTGACCCTGTTGCGAACCGCGCCGTAATCTCGTTGGGCTCGCGGAGTCCAGGGATCGCGGGCTCGAGTCCACGGGG
>DATJEP010000111.1:0-6360 GCA_035496475.1 Candidatus Udaeobacter sp. | reverse complement strand
GCCCCGGATCACCCGCGCGCGCGTAGTCGTCGAGGATGCCCAGCGCGTGACCTCCGTCGTCGAGATCGCACTTGTTGATGACGAGTCGCGCCGGGAGTCCGGCATGCTCGGCCTGGGCCAGCACGCGGTCGGCGAAGCCTGGACGGAACTCGGGATGCGTGATCGAGGCGACCAGAACGACCTGATCGAGGTTCGCGGCGACGACCTGCTCGACCGGGCGGTCGCCGGCGGCGCGGCGCGAGAAGGTGTTGCGGCGCGGCAGGACCTCGACGATGACGGGCTCCGGCTCGCCGGCGCAGCCGACACGGTCGCCGACCACCACGGCGTTGCCGAGCGACCGGTTGCGCCCCATCAGACGCGGGCGGACACGCGCCTCACGCATGCGTCCATCGTCGAGCAGCACCACGCAGGATCCGAAGTCGACGCGCGCGACGGTCGCGAGCAGGGAGACGCCGGCTTCGGCGTCGCTCGCGTGCGCCGACTTCGGCTGCGTCATGAGCGCCGCCGGGCGCGTCTCAGCGCCAGACGCCCGGCCCCTCGAGCGGCAGCGCGACCAGGAACGTGGTGCCCTGGCCGGGCGCGCTCTCGGCGGAGATCTTGCCCCCGTGGTTGTCGACGATGGTATAGGAGGTCGAGAGTCCGAAGCCGTGTCCGGTCGCCTTGGTCGTGAATTGCGGATCGAAGATGCGGGCGAGATGGGCCGCGGCAATGCCGACGCCGGTGTCGCTCACGCGAATCAGCACGCGTTGTGAGCGCTCGTCCCATCCGCAGCTCACCGTCAGCCTCTTCTCTCCCGCCGGCTTCTCTTCCATCGCCTCGGCGGCGTTGATGAGCAGGTTCAGCAGCACCTGCTGGAGCTGGACCGGATCGGCGCGCATCTCCGGTCCGCGACCGTTCAGCTCGAGGTTCCATTCGACGCTGTTGAACGTCTTCTGGGTCCGCGCCAGCTCGATCGCGCGGTGGATCAGGTTGTGGACGTCGATGCGCTCGACCTTGAGTCGGGTCTGCGCGAAGTCCATCAGGCTGTCGGCGAGCCGCGTCAGATTCCGCGACTGATCGAGGATGATCTGGGCGTGCCGCGGCGCGTCGGAGCCCGGCCCAGCCTCCGCCTTCGTGATCATCTGCGCGCGCGCGCTGATCGCGGTGAGCTGCTGGCGCATGTTGTGCCCCACCCCGGCGGCCATCCGGCCCATGGCCGCCATGCGCTCGCGCTGCACCATCTGATCCTGCGCGCGGTGCAGCTCGATGTAGCGGCGCGACGACAGATAGATCATGTAGAGCGGGGCGAAGAACAGCAGCACACCGAGGTACTGGATCGAGCGGTACGAGAGCACCATGACCGGCGCGAGCAGGAAGGCGGCGGAGTCCTCGATCAGGCGCTCGGCGTGGAACCAGTCCTCGCGCAGCACGCGCAGGTACGGCCGGTCCGTCGCCCAGGCCGCGGCGGCGCCGACCAGCGCGCGGCTGACCAGCAGGTAGACCACCGCAAGAGCGATGACCGGAGGCATGAGCCGCACCGCGGACGCGGCGTCGAGCGGTGCCTGGCCCATCGACTGCAGGCCGCCGCGCGGACCGCCGAGCCAGGCGAACACCGAGGTCGCCGCCCACATCGTGATCGTGGTCTGTCCGGCATTGAACAGCACGCGCACCCACGGCTTCTGCCGCACCAGCAGCTTTTCACCGACCAGCGTGCTGAGCCCGCAGATCCACATCGCCGCCGACGGTCCCCACAGCATCGCGGTGGCGAGGTTCGCGGTCGACGCCATGCTGGTGCTGCCCTCGCCCGAGACCACCGGAACGACCATGCTCTCCGACGCGACGCAGATCATCACCCACAGCGCATAGTGGCCCCAGTGCGAGACCAGCTCGGCCGGCACGTGGAACGCGAGCAGAAGGACGGCGCCTCCGACCACGCCGAGCACGAGCAGGCGGAGTCTGAGGCTCATCGACTCTCCCCGGCGCGCGTGACGCCGAGCCCGGGCCGGTCGGAGAGCTCGATCCTGCCGCGCTCGCCCGGGGCTCCGGCGAAGGGATCGTCCTTGATCAGCCAGTGTCCGTCGAGGTCGAGATGATCGACGAGCGGGGCGAGCTGCGCCGCGGCGGAGAGCGCGAGGCTCGACTCCAGCATCGAGCCGAGCATGACCTGCATCCCGTGGGCGCGCGCGGCGTGGATCATGCGCAGCATCTCGCGCAGCCCCCCGGTCTTCATGAGCTTGAGATTCACGCCGTCGACGCGCCCGGCGAGATTCGCGATGTCACCGAGGCGGTGGCAGCTCTCGTCGGCGAACACCGCGATCCCCACGCGCTCGCGCACGAAGCGGAGGCCGTCGAGATCGGCGCGCGCCACCGGCTGCTCGACCAGCGCGATGTCGAGCGGCTCGATCGATCTCAGCACGCGGACCGCATCGGTCGCGTTCCACGCCGCGTTGGCGTCGACCTGGATCCGGCCGCGATAACGGGCGCGAATGCGCTTGAGGTTCTCGACGTCGCCGGGCGCGCCGAGCTTCACCTTGATCATCGGGAAATCGATCACCGTCTCGAGCTTCCGCTCCATCTCCTCGGGCGCGGCCAACCCGAGGGTGACGCATGAAACCGGCGCGTTCGCGCGCTCGAGCCCGAGCCACTTCCACACCGGCAGCCCGAGCCGACGCCCGATCCAGTCGTGGAGCGCGATGTCGATCGCGGCATGGGCGGCGGAGTTCTCCTGCAACACCGCGTCCATCCGCGCGAAGATCGCGTCGAGGTCGAAAGGATCATCGCCCAGCACCGGCGCCCAGGTGTCGATCGCGGCATCGACCAGCGTCTGGTTTTCGCCGTAGTAATGCGACGGCGCGGCTTCGCCGAGGCCCTCGACGCCCTGGTGCTCGATCGTGACCAGCGTGTTGGCGCGATCCAGCCGGGCCCGCGCATGCGCGATCCGGAATTCGAATACGGTCTCGAGCGGCAGGGGCTCACGCGTGAGGCGCACGCATCCCCCTCGGACCGGCGCCGGGTCCCGCGTCGGATTTCGCGGCAGGCGCGGCGACCGCGCCGCCGCGCCCGGCGTGGCGACGATCGAGCGCGGCGAGAATCGCGGTGACGAGCGGCGCACATCCCATCCGCATCGGGTCGGTGACCGGGAGTCCGGTTTCGAGCGCCGCGCGCTCGCAGGCGGCGCGGGCATCGGCATCGGACATTCCAAAGGTGTGGAGCGAAATCCCGATCACCGGGGCCGGCGACACCCACGCCGCCGCGCGCTCGTATTCCCGGCGAACCTGATCGAGCGGCGGAATGTCACGCTCGATGCCCGAGGCGACGCGCAGCCGCTGGCGTCCCGACTGATGACAGAGAATCAGCGCGGCCGGCGCGGCGCCATGGAGGAGCGACAGCGTCACTCCGGAATAGGCGGGATGACTCAACGATCCCTGCCCCTCGACCAGCACCACGTCCGCGTCACGCGCCGCGTCCAGCACCAGGGATTCGACCACGCCCGCCGCGAAATCGGACGGCACCGCGTCGATCGCCGCGCCCTGATCGGCGATGAAGATGCCGGTCTGACCGGTGGCGACGAACGCGGCGCGCACGCCGTGATTCTGGAGCGCGGCACGAAGCTCGAGCGCGGTGGTCATCTTTCCGACGTTGCAGTCGGTTCCGACGGTGAGCACCACCAGGGCCTGGAGCTTTTCCGCGCGCGACGCCGCCAGCGGCCGCTGGCGTGGCGGCCGCCGCGCGTCGATCAGCCGGGCGCCGTGCCGTTCCGCGATCGCATGGAGCTCGGGATCGTCGTCGAGGAAGACGTGGAGGCCGGCGAGCACGTCCCAGCCGCGTGACAGGGCGTCCTTCACCATCGCGCGCCACGCCGCCGGCAGCTCGCCGCCCTGAGGCGCGATGCCGATGAGCAGGCTGTCGGCGCCGAACCCGGCAGCCGATTCGAGATCGCGAACCACGGGAATCGCTCCGCCCGCTCCGACGCATTCCTCCGCGGTGCGGCCGGCGCGAGTCGAGTCGATCACCGCCGCGACCTCTTCTCGGCGATAGCGCAGAACCCCGGTCGCGGTCTTCGCGTCGAGCGGCGCGAAGCAGCCTTCGGCCAGGACTGCCAGTCGGCGCGATGTTCCAAGCATGGACTCAGCCCAGGGATTCGTAGACCTGCATGTACTTTCCGACCATCTCGTCGGTGCTGAAACGCTGCCGCGCCTCGCGGCGCGCGCGCCGCCCCATCGCGCGGCGCAACGGCTCCTGGGTGAGGAGCTTCAGCACGGACTGGACGAAGCCGCTGACGTGCGCCGGATCGTGCAGGAATCCCGTCACCCCGTGCTCCACGACCTCCGGCAGACCCCCGACGTTCGACACCACCACCGGGACCTCCGCCGACATCGCTTCGAGGGCCACCAGGCCGAAGCTCTCCGATGAGCTCGGTAATAGGAAAACATCGGCCAAAGGCAGCAGTTCCTCCATGCAATCCTGATTGCCGAGGAAGAGAACGTCGCGCTCCAGGCCGAGCTCGCGCGAGAGGTGCTCGGCTCCCGCCTTCTCCGGCCCGTCGCCGATCATGACCAGCTTGGCCTGCATCCGCTTGCGGACCTCGGCGAATACTTGAACCACGGCCGGGATGTTCTTGACAGGACGGAAGTTCGAGGCATGCATGAGGATTCGGGTGTCGGGCGACGCCAATCGCAGCCCGGCGCGGCGGCGGGGGGCGAAGACCTCGGGATCGACGAAGTTGTAGATCACCTCGATCGGCCGGGTGATGCCGAACGTCGACTCGGCGCGCTGCTTGAGAAAGCGGCTCACCGCGGTCACGCGGTCGCTCGACTGGATGCTGAACTGGGTGACGCGGAAGAACGCCGGCTCGACTCCGACCACGGTGATGTCGGTTCCATGGAGCGTCGTCACGACCCCGAGCTGCCTCGGCAGCAGGAGCTGGCGGGCGAGGTACGCGCTGGCCGCGAACGGCATCGCGTAATGAACGTGCAGGATGTCGAGGTCGTAGTTCTCGACCACTTCCACCATCTTGGTCGTCAGCGCGAGATTCGCCGGGGCCTGATCGAAGACCGGATACGTCGCCGGAATCGCTTCGTGGAAGTAGACGCCGGCTTCGAACGTGCGAAGGCGGAACGGCAGCCGGTTGGCGATGAAGTGCACCTCGTAGCCACGACGCGCGAGCGCGAGGCCGAGCTCGGTCGCGACGACTCCGCTGCCACCGAAGTGCGAATAGCAGGTGATGCCGATCCGGCGGCGGCGCCGGACGCGGGGAGTCGCGGCGACCTTCTCCTTCTTCGCCGCGACCTTCGCCTTCTTCGCGACGGCCTTCGCCGCGGCACGCGGGGCACGCGCGCGCGGGCTCATCGCTCCACCTCGGCGCCGATCAGAACGCGCGCATCCGACACCGGCACCGGGCCGCGCACCCGGTAGCCCTCGCCGAAGCGGGCGCCGATCGCGCTGCCCCAGACCCGGGCGCGGGCTTCGACTTCGGTGATGAACTCGGGATGGGTGAGGTACGTTGCGGGGCCACGGGCGGGATCGAGCTGGCTCTGGTGCGCGGCGATCGCGGCGGCGCGACGCTCCCATACCGGGCTCACGTCCACGACGAGATGCGGACGCGACGTGGCCCGATAGAGCGCGAACAGCACCCGGGCCGGCCGGTATCGCTCGCCCGCCGCCGGGAATCGCGCCAGGCCTGAGAGGTAGCAGGCGCGCACGATCAGGTGATGGGTCTCGATGTGATCGGGGTGCACGTCGTCGCGATCGGGCGCCACGACCAGCCGCGGCCGGTGCCTGCGCAGACAGGACACGACCGCGGCCATCTGCGCGCGATCGTGACGCGAGAGTCCGAGATCCGGCAGCTCGAGGTTCGAGCGCTCCGCGACTCCGAGCGCGGCCGCCGCCTGTTCGGCCTCGCGCGCGCGCTCCTCCAGAGTTCCACGCGACGCGGCTTCGCCGCGCGTGAGATCCACCAGCACGACGCGATGACCGTGCGAGGCCAGCAGCGCGGCGAGCCCGCCCGACGTCAGCTCGATGTCGTCGGGGTGGGATCCGAAGAACACGGCGGCGGCGTTCACAGCTCGGCCACCACGTGCTCGAGAACGCCGCGGTTCAGCCGCTGCGCGTGATCGCGGGCCAGCTCGGACAGCTCGGCCGGCGATGAACGTCCGCGATGCGCCATGATCTCGAGCGAGGCGAGTCGCCGTTCCTGCAGCTTCTCGCCCGGCATCAGGTAGTACCGCAGTCGCAGCCAGTCCGGGTGGCTCCGCTCGATCTTCTTTCGCACCTTGCCGACCAGCGCCTCGCGCAGGCGCTGATACTGGAAGTCCGCCTTGGTGCGCGCCGACTCGATCAGCTGCGGAAGGCTGGCGTCGACGACGCGGCTGGAATCGGCGA
>DATJEP010000110.1:0-4565 GCA_035496475.1 Candidatus Udaeobacter sp. | reverse complement strand
ATCGAGACCGCGCGTTCGCGCGTCGCGGCCCTCATCGGTGCGAACCGCGAGGAGATCATCTTCACCGCCAGCGGATCCGAGGCCAACAATCTCGCGCTCAAGGGAGCGATGGCGGCGGCGCCCGAAGGCCGGCGGCGGCTGATCGTCTCGGCGATCGAGCATCCCTCGGTGCTCGAGACGGCGCGCCATCTGGAAGCGCGCGGCCACGCGCTGACCGTCCTGCCGGTGGAATCGACGGGCGTGCTCGATCCCGCGCGCCTCGAGCGGGCGCTCGGGCCCGACGTCGCGCTGGTTTCGGTCCAGTGGGTCAACAATGAGATCGGAACGATCCAGCCGGTCCGTGAGATCGCGCGGCTGGCCCATGCCGCGGGCGCGCGCGTTCACTCGGACGCGGTGCAGGCGGCCGGCAAGATCCGGCTCGATGAAGACGCCGCGGAGATCGATCTCTTGAGCCTCGCCGGGCACAAGTTTCAGGGACCGCCGGGAGCCGCGGCGCTCGTGGTCCGGCGACGCACCCGCCTGATTCCGCTCATCCACGGAGGACACCAGGAGCGTTCGCTCAGAGCCGGCACGGAGAACCTGCCGGCGCTGGTCGGGTTCGGCGTCGCGGCGGAGCGCGCGGGACGCGAAATCGATCGCGGCACGCCGGCGCGCGTCGCCGCGCTCGGCGACCGCCTGCTCCAGGGCCTGGCGCGCGCGCTGCCCGAAGCGCGGCTGAACGGCGCCCGCCCGCAGCGGCTGGGCTCGATCGTGAACCTCGTGCTCCCGGGCGTCGACGGCGAGGCCGTGCTCCATGAGCTCGATCGCGAAGGCATCACCGTCTCGACCGGATCGGCATGCAGCGCGGCCTCGCCAGGTCCGTCGCACGTGCTGATCGCGATCGGGCTCAGTCCGGAGGAAGCGCACGCCAGCGTGCGATTCTCGTTCGGCGAGGAGAACTCGGAGTCGGATGTGGATACCATCATCGAAGTCCTGCCCGCGGTGATCGAGCGGCTGCGCGCGCTCGCCTCGGGCCGGACCATCGTGCAGCGCTGAGCGCGCGGAGAGGAGCGGACCGTGAACCAGCAGGAGCAGTTCCGCCTCAAGGTGGGCCTGGCCGAGATGCTGAAGGGCGGCGTCATCATGGACGTCAGCACTCCGGATCAGGCCGAGATCGCCGAGGAAGCAGGGGCCGCGGCGGTCATGGCGCTGGAGCGCATTCCGGCGCTGATCCGCCGTGACGGCGGCGTCGCGCGGATGAGCGATCCCGCCATGATCCGGCGCATCCAGGCGGCGGTCGACATTCCGGTCATGGCGAAGTGCCGGATCGGTCACATCGCCGAGGCGCAGATCCTCGAAGCGATCGAGATCGACTTCATCGACGAGAGCGAAGTGCTGACGCCCGCCGACGAGGAGCACCACGTCGACAAGCACGCGTTCAAGATCCCGTTCGTCTGCGGCTGCCGCGATCTCGGCGAGGCGCTGCGACGGATCGGCGAGGGCGCGGCGATGATCCGCACCAAGGGCGAGGCCGGCACCGGCAACATCGTCGAGGCGGTGCGCCACATGCGCGCGGTGACGAAGTCGATCCGGCACCTGACCACGCTGCGCGAGGACGAGCTGATGGCGGAGTCGAAGCAGCTCGGCGCGCCCTACGAGCTGGTGAAGCAGGTGTCGCGCACGGGCAAGCTGCCGGTGCCGAACTTCGCCGCGGGCGGCGTGGCGACGCCGGCCGATGCGGCGCTGATGATGCTGCTCGGCGCCGAGGCGGTCTTCGTCGGGTCGGGGATCTTCATGGCCGGCGAAGGGCTGTCCGACCGCGACCGTCGCGAGGAGCAGAAGCGCCGCGCCGCGGCGATCGTCCAGGCGGTCGCGAACTACAACCGTCCGGACGTGCTGCTCCGCGTGAGCGAGAATCTCGGCGAGGCGATGAAGGGCCTCGAGCTCGAGACGCTCCCCGAGGAGCAGGTGTTCGCGAAGCGAGGCTGGTGACGTGACGCGATGCCCCCGGGCCGGCGTGCTCGGACTCCAGGGAGACTTCGAGCGCCACGCGCGCTCGATCGAGGCGCTCGGCGTCGAGAGCGTGAAGGTTTCGCTGCCCGGCGACCTCGAAGACCTCGACGCGCTGGTGATCCCGGGCGGCGAATCGAGCACCATGCTGCGCCTGCTCGGCCTGACCGGGCTGCGCGAGCCAGTCGAGCGCTTCGTGCGCGAGAAGCCGGTGCTCGGCACCTGCGCCGGCGTGATCCTGCTCGCGCGCGAATCCGACCACCTTCCGGCTCCGACCCTCGGCGCGCTCGACGTCGGCGCGACCCGCAACGCCTATGGTCGGCAGATCCATTCGTTCACCGGACCGGTGGACGTGGCCCCGCTCGGCTCGAGCTTTCCCGGCGTCTTCATTCGTGCCCCGCGCCTCACGCGGGTGGGCGCCGGCGTCGAGGTGGTGGCGACGCGCCCGGACGGAGCGGGGGGACGGGAAGTCGTCGGGGTCCGTCAGGGAAACGTGGTCGGGCTCTGCTTCCACCCCGAGCTGACGTTCGACCTCCGCCTGCACCGCTGGTTCCTCGGCGAGGTCGCCGGTCTCGCGATCGCCGCCGATCCGGTGCCGTCCCGGGCGGAGCCGGCGTGACGTCCGTGAGCCCGGCGCGCCGCGCGCTGCACGAGTGGATCGGCAAGCATCAGCGCTTCCTCCTCACCACCCACGTCAATCCCGACGGCGACGGCATCGGCAGCGAGATCGCCTTCGCCCGATGGCTGCAGAGTCTCGGCAAGTCGCCGCGGATCCTCAACGACTCGATGACGCCGGCGGCGTTCCAGTTCCTGATCGAGGATCATCCGGTCGAGGTCTTCACGCCCGAGATCGCCGAGGAGCGCTTCGCCGAAGCCGACGCCCTGGTGGTGCTCGACACCAGCAACCGGCAGCGCATCGGCCGCCTCGCGCCGCTCATCGACCGCCACGCGATCGCGGTCGCGGTGATCGATCACCACGTCACGCACGCGCAGGGCTTCGGCCAGGTCAACGTGATCGAGCCCGAAGTCGCGGCGACCGGTGAGCTGGTCTACGATCTGATCCGCGAGAGCGGGAGCCGTCTCGACCGAGCGTCCGCGGAGGCGCTCTACGTCGCGCTCATGACCGATACCGGAAGCTTTCGCTACTCCAACACCGACAGCCACGCGCATCGCATGGCGGCCGAGCTGCTCACGCTCGGACTGGATCCCCAGCAGATCCACGCCCGCGTCCACGCCAACGCGTCGGCGGGCCGGTTGCGTTTCTTCGGCGAGGTCCTGGCCCGGCTCGAGATGCTCGATGACGGACGACTCATCGTTCTGGAGGCGTCGCCGGAGCAGTTCCAGCGCCATGGACTGGTCGGCGCGGACACCGAGGGCCTGGTCGACATGCCCCGCGCGATCGCCGGGGCCGAAGTGGTGGCGCTGTTCTCGGAAGTCGAGCCGGGCAAGGTGAAGGTGAGTCTGCGCTCGACCGGGCGCGTCTCGATCGATCAGGTCTGCTCGCGGCTCGGCGGCGGCGGCCATCCCCACGCGGCGGGCGTGCTGCTCCGCGGAACGCGTGCCCAGGCCCGCGAGCGCATCCTGCCCGAACTCCATACCCTGCTGGCCACGCTCGATTCCGCGACGCCGGAACGGACCACGTGAGCGCGGTGCGGGGGCGGACGAGATGAGCGCCGCGCCGATCGCGACCGCCGCCGCCACGCGGGTGCGGGTGGAGGCGCGGGCGCTGTCGCATCGCTTCGGCGCGCGCCTCGCGCTCGAGCCGCAGAGCTTCGTGCTCGAGGGCGGGATCGTCGCCGTCACCGGTCCCAATGGATCCGGCAAGACCACGCTGCTCCGGATCCTCGCCGGTCTCCTGCGTCCGGGCGCGGGGGCGGTCTCGGTCTCGATCGACGGTCTCGATCTCCCGGCGGCGGCGCGGCGGCTGCGGGTGGGACTCGTCACGCCCGAGCTCTCGTTCTACGAGGCGCTCACACTCGAAGAGAACCTGGTCTTCGCCGCCGAGGCGCGCGGCCTGCCGAATCCGCACCGCGCCGCGGGCGCGGCGATCGAGCGCAGCGGCCTCGCGGCCCGCGCCGGGGACCGCGTCTCGGCGCTGTCCTCGGGTCTGAGGCAGCGCGCGCGACTGGCGTTCGCGTCGCTCGGAGACCCGCCGCTGCTTCTTCTCGATGAACCCGGCAGCCATCTCGACGAGGATGCGCGCGCCGGACTCGAAGTCTGGATCCGCGCAGCCGCGCACGCCGGACTCGTGCTGCTCGCAACCAACGACGAACGGGAGTGGCGCATTGCCGAACGGCGCATCCAGCTCCGCGGCCGCGATCTGGGCCATACTGCGTAAGGAATGCCGGAGCGAATGGCGCACCCGCTACGGGATCAGCGCCGCGCTGCTCTTCGCCGTCACGACGCTCACCACCGTGAGCTTCGCGGTTGGCCGGCTTCCGGACCGCGGCGACGTGCTGGCGGCGCTGCTGTGGATCGTGCTGCTGTTCGCATCGCTGGCCTCTCTCAGCCACGCGTTCGTCCACGAGGTGGAGGGCCGCACGCTGACCCTGCTGCGACTCGTCGCTTCGCCGACC
>DATJEP010000109.1:0-17595 GCA_035496475.1 Candidatus Udaeobacter sp. | reverse complement strand
TGCTTCCCCTCGGAGAGCGTGCGACAGAACGCATCGAGCAAGCCGTCGACGATGAGCGCGGTGTGGTTCTTCGACACGCCCGTCTCCTGCGAGATCTGTTCGACCAGGTCGGCCTTCGTCATCGCTGTTCCTCCCTACTGGAGCGGGATCAGTTCTCCGGGGCCCGCCGGCAGGCGCAGTCGTGCGAGCCGCAGGGGCCCGCAGGGACGGCGCGCGACGTAGGGACCGCGAACACGGACAGCTGCCGAACCGGAGCGCCCTCCCCGCAACGCGGACAGCGGGATGGATCGTCGCCGGCCTTCATGTGCAGCCATTCGAACTGGTTGCCGCATGAACGGCAGTGATATTCGAACAAGGGCATCCGCTACGTCCTCGTGTGTGTCGCTCGGGAATCTAACACGGCCTCGCGGCTCCTGCACGAATTACACCGCGTCTTGCGATTCGACGGAATCCACGACGCCCACGATCACCGTGCGGATCCCGCAACGACCGCGCTTCAGCACCTGCGCCGCGCCGTTCCCCTCGTCGAGGACGAGCACGAGAACGCCCGGCCCCGCCTGAGCGCAATCGATCGCGATCGCGACGCGCCCGGTCGGCTCGTTCGCCGGAGTCACGGGCTGAATGAGCAGCAGCTTCTGGCTCGCGAGGTGTTCGTGCTTGATCGTCGCGACGACGTCGCCCACCACGCGCGCGAGGTTCACGCCCGGTCCGCGTCGAGCGGCTGCTCGCGCAGCTCGTCGACGATGCCGACGATCGCGGCATCGGCGGGATTGTCGGGATCGCTGAGCGCGTTGGCGGCTTCGCGTCCGCGAACGTAGAACACGCGCTGGCCGTCCGCGGCGGAAACGAGATCGATGGCGACCAGCGGGCGCCCGGTCTCGGCGCCGCGATCGTCGGTCGGGACCACGAGCCTGAGACGCTGGCCGCGCCACGATGGAACCTTCTCGGTGCACACCACCGTGCCGATCACGCGCGCGAAGTGCATCTCAGAACACCCGCGCCTTGAGCTGCGGATGGAGCCGCGGCACCACCACCGCGCGGGCGAGCAGTCCGCGGCTCTCTGCTTCGATCCGCCCGGCGTCGACCGAAGCCTGAACGTCGCCGAGCGCGCCGGTGAAGAACAGCACGCCCTTGCCGCCGAGACCGTTCGCGAGCCTGAGATCCCGCAGCAGCACGTCGGCGGCCTTCGCCGCCCGGTCGGCGGCCACGATCGCGGCCGCCGCGGTCAGCGTCTCGATCACGCCGAGGGCGTCGTCCTCACGCTGGGGCGCGGTGCCGTTCAGCGCGATCAGCACGCCGGGATCGAGCTGCGGGATGAAGAGCGAGTCGAGCACGGTGTCCGCCGCCACGTCGAGTCCGCGACGGAACGCGGCGCGCACCGAGGCCACCTCGCCGCCGAACAGGATCCAGAACTTCCCGGGTGAGACCGGCGAGGCGGCGATGAGCTCGACCTCGGCGGTCTTGACCAGCGCGTCGCACGCCACCACGCCCTGCGCGATGCTGCTGGTCTCGACCGCGGCCACCGCGACGGACATTCAGACGATCCGGAAATGATCCACCAGCGTGCAGCGGCGGATGCGCGTGAAGCTCTTGGCGGTGGTCATGCCCTCGCCGGTCGGGCTCGCGATGGTGAAGCTGGTCGGTCCCTCGCCGCCGTAGCCGAGGCCGGCGACATTGGGACCGTTCTTCACGAAGATCGAGCAGTCACACACCCGCGCCATGCGCGAGAGCTTGTCGATGTTGCGGGAGTGCATCGACGCGGTGTGGCGGAAGCCGTGCTCGACCGCGAGCGCGAAGTCGATGCCGTCGTCGGCGGTGCGCACTCGCGTCATCGCCAGGATCGGCATCATCATCTCGGTCCACAGGAACGGATGATCCTGATCGACCTCGCACACCGCGAGGCGCTTCGACGGATCGCACGGAATCCCGGCTTCGCCGAGGATGCGATCGATGTTCTGGCCGACGAACCTGCGCTGGATCACGCCATGCTTGCGCGGGCCCCGCTCGCTCTCCAGCACCACCTTGCGCAGGCGCTCGGTCTGATGCGGCTGCAGCACCACCGCGCCGGCGCGCGCGAACGCCTCCTTCAGCCGGTCGGCGATCACCGCGACCGCGATCACTTCCTTCTCGTCGGTGCAGATGATGTTGTTGTCGAGCGAGGCACCGAGGATGAGGTCGCGCGCGGCCTTCTCGAGGTCGGCGGTCTCGTCCACCACCGACGGCGGATTGCCGGGTCCGGCGGTGATCGCCTTCTTGCCCGCCGCCAGCGCTTCCTTGACCACGCCCGGGCCCCCGGTCACGACGTTGAGGCGGATGCCGGGATAGCGGAGCAGCTGCTGCGCCACGTCGATGGTCGGCTCGGCCACGGTGTGGAGCAGGGGCAGCGGTGCGCCGCCGCGCCGCGCCGCGCGATTGATGAGGTCGACGGTGAGGTTGCTGACCTTGCGCGCGCCGGGGTGCGGGCAGAACACCACGGTATTGCCGCCCGCGATCATCGACAGGCCGTTGTTGATGACGGTCTCGCTCGGATTCGTGACCGGCGTGATCACCGCGATCACGCCGTAGGGCGCGCGCTCGAGCAGGGTCATGCCGTGGTCGCCGGTCCAGGTGTGGGGCTCGAGGTCTTCGGGCCCCGGCGTGCGCTCGGTGACCAGCCGGTTCTTGATCAGCTTGTCCTCGACGCGCCCGAGGCCGGTCTCGCTCGCGCCGAGCTCGGCGAGCTGGCGGTAGCTTCCGGCCAGCATCGCGCGCGCGGCCTCGACCACGCGGTAGCGCGTCGACAGCGGAGTCTGTTCGTACGCCGCGAACGCCTGGCGCGCCGCCGTCACCGCCGAATCGAGGTCGGCGTGAACGCCGAGCGGCGCGCGGCCGGAGTCCGATGACGTGCCGGACTCGAGGCGCTCGAGTACTTCGGCGACGATCGACTCGACCTGACGCGGTTCGAGGCTCATCGGCTCAGGACTTCCGTGCCGGAGCCGGGACCACGCCGCGGTTCTTGAGGTAGGCGTCGCGGCCTTCGATCTCGACCGCGTCGACGATGCCGACGATGACCGCGTCGACCGGCTTCTCGCGCGACACTTCGGTCATGCGCGCGGAGGATCCGGCCGCGAGCAGCACCAGCTCGTCGGTGCCCGCGCCCACCGCGTCGGCGGCGACCACGTAATTCCCGGCGGGCTCGAACGCGCCGTCGACCTCGCGCGTGAGCAGGAGCTTCAAGCCCATCAGCCCGCGATCCTTGCGCGTCGAGACCACCGTGCCGAGCACACGCGCGAGGATCATCGCGGCCTCGCGCACCGGTGGGCAGCGCGCTCGGCGCGGCGGCGCGCCCTGCGGCCGCGAGGCACGGTCACGCGGCGTCCGGGCCGCGGCCCCGCCACGATTACTTCTTGCCCGCGGGCTCGGGGCGCTGGATCGGAAGCACGTCCTCGAGCATCGAGTGCGGGCGCGGAATGACGTGGACCGACACGACCTCTCCCACCTTCGCGGCGGCCGCCGCTCCCGCCTCGGTGGCGGCCCGCACCGCGGCGACGTCGCCGCGCACCACCGCCGTCACGTACCCGCCCCCGATCTTCTCGTAGTGCACGAGCTGCACGCGTGCGGCCTTCACCATCGCGTCGGACGCCTCGATCATCGCGACGAAGCCGCGGGTCTCGATCAGTCCCAGTGCCTCTTCCTGCATGGAGCGCTCCCTCTCACGGGTTAGGAACGGGCGGGCCGCTGCTGCCTTGGTCCCGCGATCGGTATCTCGAGTTGAGGATCAGGCGTCGGAATCACGTGCCGCGCGGTCAGTGTCCCGACCCGCGCCGCCGCGCGCGAACCCGCTTCGACGGCCGATTCGACGTCCGCCAGCGCACCGCGCACGATGACCGTGACCAGAGCGTCCCGCGTCACTTCGTATCGCGTGAGCCGCACGCGCGCCGTCTTGGTCATCGCGTCGGCGGCCTCGATGGCGGCAACGAACCCGCGGGTTTCGATGAGGCCCAGCGCTTCCCTGGCCACCGGCCGGAGGTGCCCTCCCCTGCGCTTGAGTCATTGCGGCTTCGAGACTTGCCGCAGAACTCGCAAGCTATCAGGGATGGCGCGGCCGGTCAACGCCGGGGGGAATCGCGGCCGCGGAGCACGGGGCCGAATCGCCGTCACGGCGGCGCGCGGGAAAAATCATGGGCCCCGGTCGCGGATTCGGTGTCGAGCGCTGGTGTCGTCCGCGGGCCCGGGGCCCTTCAAAAGGTTCCCCGCCTCGACCGTGTGCCGGTCCGTGAGACTCCTTCGCTCGCGATAGGGGGATCAGCCCACAGTCAGCCAATCACGAGTCGCGCAGGGAACGCACTGTATTGGTTTTTTTCGGGGGCCCGGGGATCGAGCGGAGAGAGGGGTGACGCTCGATCCTCTGCGGCCCTCTGCCCTGGTTCAACGCAAGCCCGGTGCCGTGTGTGGCGTCACGCGAGCGTCAGCGGCGACTCGATTGCGCTGCTTGATATTGCGAGGTGTCGGAACGTCGCCACGGGTGAACACGCGGAGGGCAGGACGCGGTCTCGAGGGGGTTTCCGCCCGGGGCCTCACCAGGCGTGGGGAATTACGCCCCGCTCGTCTTCGCCACGGCGGCGGCCTTCGCGGCCGCGGCGGCTATCCCTCCCGCCATCGCCTCTTCGCCGAAATGGCAGGCGGCCCAGTGCCCCGGGCGGACTTCACGCAGCACCGGATCCTCGATGGCGCAGACCGGACGCGCGAGGAAGCAGCGCGGGTGGAAGTGGCAGCCGCTCGGCGGCCGTGCCGGGCTCGGCACGTCGCCGCGAAGCACGATTCGGGATCTCTTCTTCGAAGGGTCCGGCACCGGGATCGCTGACAGCAGGGATTGCGTGTAGGGATGGGCCGGCGTTTCGTACAGCTCCTGACGCGGGGCCCGCTCGACGATGCGGCCGAGATACATGACCGCGACCCGATCGCTGATGTGCTCGACCACCGAGAGATCGTGCGCGATGAACAGGTAGGTGAGGTTCATCCGGCGCCTGAGGTCGTCGAGCAGGTTGATGATCTGCGCCTGGATCGAAACATCGAGCGCCGACACCGGCTCGTCGGCGACGATCAGGCGCGGATTCACGGCGAGCGCGCGCGCGACCCCGATTCTCTGCCGCTGGCCGCCGGAGAACTCGTGGGGATAGCGGCGCGCGTGGTCCGGGCTGAGGCCGACCAGCACCAGCAGCTCGGCGATCCGCTCTCGCGCACGCGCGCCGCGGGCGAGTCGGTGGATCGACAGGGCCTCGCCGATCATGCTGCCCACCGTCAGCCGCGGGTTCAGGCTCGAGTAGGGATCCTGGAACACGATCTGCATCTCGCGCCGGAGCGCGCGCAGCTCCCGCTTCGGCAGACGCGTGATGTCGCGGCCGGCGAACCGCACGGTGCCCGCGGTGGGCTCGATCAGGCGCAGGACGCAGCGTCCGGTCGTGGTCTTGCCGCAACCGCTCTCGCCCACCACGCCGAGCACCTCGCCCGGCATCACCGAGAACGACACACCATCGACCGCGCGCACCTGGCCGACGATGCGCGACAGCACGCCACGGCGGATCGGGAAGTGTTTGGTCAGTCCCTCGACTTCGAGCAGGGGCTCAGCCACGGCGCGCCTCGCCGAGGAGGTCGGGCGGCACCGGATCGAGCCGGCCCTCGGCGATCTCCCTCGCCCGCCAGCAGCGCGAAAGGTGATTGGGCTCGACCGGGTCGAGCGTAGGTGGCTCGAGGCAGCGCGGCTGCGCTACCGGGCAGCGCGGCTCGAACCGGCATCCGGCCGGGAAGCGCGCCGGATTCGGCACGGTGCCCGGGATGACGCGGAGCGCTTCGTGGCTTCCGATCCGCGGCAGCGAGCGCAGCAGTCCCGCGGTGTACGGATGTCGCGGGCGCTCGAACGCGGTTCGGACGTCGCAGCTCTCCACCACCTGGCCGGCGTACATCACCGCCACGCGATCCGCGGTCTCGGCCACGACGCCGAGGTCGTGGGTGATCAGGATCACCGCCATTCCCATCTCGGCCTGCAGCCGCTCCAGCAGCTCGAGGATCTGCGCCTGGATGGTCACGTCGAGCGCGGTGGTCGGCTCGTCGGCGATCAGGATGGCGGGCCGGCACGCCAGCGCCATCGCGATCATCACGCGCTGCCTCATTCCGCCGGACATCTGGTGCGGGTATTCGTCGACGCGCTGCTCGGGAGACGGGATTCCCACCGTCTCGAGCAGCGCGATGGCGCGCGCCCGCGCCGCCCGCCGCGGCATGTGCTCGTGAACGATCAGCGACTCCATGATCTGGTCGCCGCAGGTGTAGACCGGATTCAGCGAGGTCATCGGCTCCTGGAAGATCATCGAGATCTCGCGGCCGCGGATGGCGCGCATCGAGCCGTCGTCGAGCTCGAGCAGCTCACGGCCGCGGAATCGGATCGATCCCGCGACGATCCGCCCGGGAGGATCCGGAATCAGGCGGAGGATCGAGAGCGACGTGACGCTCTTGCCGCTGCCGGATTCGCCCACCACCGCCAGGGTCTCGCCGGCCGAGACGTCGAATGACACGCCGTCGACCGCGCGCACCACGCCCTCGTCGGTGAAGAAGTGCGTCTTGAGGTCGCGGACGGAGAGCAGCGGTTCGCTCATCGTGCTTCGCCTTCCCCGGCGCCGCGCGGATCGAGCGCGTCACGCAGTCCATCGCCGAGCAGATTGAACGCCATGACGGTGACGAAGATCGCGACCGCCGGAACCGCCAGCAGCCACGGGAACGAGGTCAGAACGCGGAGGCTCCTCGCCTGGCCCAGCATGTTGCCCCACGAGGCCGCGGGCTCCTGTACCCCGACGCCGAGAAACGAGAGGAAGACCTCGCCGAGAATATACCCCGGAACGGCGACGGTGGCCGCGACCAGCACGAACGACAGCGTATTCGGCAGGATGTGGCGCACGAGGATCCGCACCGGACCCGCGCCCAGCGCTTCAGCGGCCTCGACGAACGGCTCGCGACGGATCGAGAGGACCATGCCGCGCACCACGCGCGCCAGCGCCGCCCATCCGAGCAGCGCCAGGATCGCGACGATGGCGAGGTAGGCGCGCGCCGCGGGCAGCGAGACCGGAAACGCGCTGCGAAGCGCGATGACGAGATAGAGGCCGGGGATCGCGAGCAGCAGCTCGCACAAACGCATGATCACGGCGTCGACCCATCCACCGGCATAGCCGGCGATGCCGCCGAACACGAGGCCGAGCGTGAACGACACGACGATGCCGACGAGACCGACGGTGAGCGAGACCCGCGCTCCGTAGAGCAGACGCGACAGCTCGTCGCGGCCGAAGGCATCGGTGCCGAGGAGGTGCACCGAGCCCCGCGGGACCCCGAAAAAATGCCGATCGCACCAGAGCCCGGGCAGGAGTGGATAGCGGTCCCCGTGGACGAACAGCGCGATCGGCACGGCCCCGGCCGGATCCTCCTCGTAGCGCCATTCCGAAGCATCGGCGAGCCGGGTCGCGTATACGCGCGGCATCGCGTGAAAGCGGCCCGCGCCGTCGATGAAATGGAGGCGCTGCGGCGGATGGTAGAACCGCTCGCGATCCATCGTCGCCTCGTCGTAGGGCGCGAGGAACGGAGCCGCGGCGGCCAGCACGTAGAAGAGCGCGAGGCACCCTCCCGCCACCCGCGCCACACGATTGCGGCGCAGCCGCCACCACCCCGGAAACGATCGCGAACCGGCGGCCTGGTTCATCGCGTCGCGGCTCACGCGTCGCGCAGCCTCGGGTCGGCCACGCAGAGGAGCAGATCGGCGATCAGGTTGCCGGCCATGAGCACCAGCGTCGTCATCAGCACCGCCCCCATGACGAGATAGCGATCCTCGCTTTCCAGCGCCTCGAACGTGACACGGCCGAGCCCCGGCCAGGAGAACACGATCTCGGCGACGAACGATCCCGACACCAGAGCGCCGAGCGTGTAGCCGAACAGCGTGATCATCGGGTTCAGCGCGTTCCGGAGTGCGTGCCGGAACAGCACGCGGCTCTCGGAGGCTCCGCGGGCGCGCGCCGCGGTGATGTAGTCGCGGCGCAGCGTGTCCACCATCTGCGAGCGCATCTGCCGCATGCGCGCGGCCAGCGGCACGAAGCCGACCACCAGCGCGGGCAGCGCGAGATGGCGAACGAGATCGACGGCGCGCCCCCACGCCCCGAGGCGATCCCAGTCGGCCCCGTGCATCCCGCCGACCGGAAACCATCCGGTGCGCGCGGCGAGGAAGAGCAGCAGCAGGCCCGAGAGGATCTCCGGAATCGCGAGACCGATCGAGGCGAACGCGGTGAGCGCGCGGTCGAGCGCGCTGCCGCGGCGCGCGGCCGCGAGCACGCCGAGCGGAATCGCCAGGCCCCAGGTCACCACCGCGGCGGCGCCGGCCAGGATCAGCGTGTTCCCGAGGCTCTGCCTCAGCACTTCGAATACCGGCTGGTGGCGCGTGAACGACTCGCCGAAGTCGAGATGAAGCGCGATGTTTCGAAGGTAGAGCAGGTACTGCACGTACCACGGCTGGTCGAGACCGAAACGGTGGCGCAGCGATTCCAGCGTCTCGGCCGCGATGGTCGGATTCTGCGCCAGCGTGCTCAGCACGTCGCCGGGGGCGAGCTGGAGCAGCAGGAACGTGAGCGCGGAGACGCCGAGCAGGATCGGGAAGGTCTGGAGCAGGCGTCGAATCAGGTAGGCGCGCATCGAGGCCGGGCGCTCAGCGGCCCCGGGCCCGCACGAACACGCGATCGATGTTCCAGAGGATGCGGTGCGGCAGGGCGACCGGGTGGAGATTGCCGAAGCCGTCCCGCACCGGCAGCTTCACGATCTGCGACGGCAGCCAGATCACGAAGCACTCCTGGTTCACCAGATCCTGCATGCGCCGCCAGGCGTCGTGGCGCACCGCGTCGTCCAGCGTGTCGGCCTGGATCTCGAACAGGGAATCGATCTGGCGCTCCGCGTCGGTGGCCGGACGCTTCTGACGCACGTGCCAGTAGTGCGAGGCGCCGCTCGACCGGTAGAAATTCGCGGCCATGGCCGGATCCGAAGGCACCGCGCTGCCGAGCCCGAGGGACACCGCCTGGTAATCGAAATCCGAGCGCACGTTGGTGATCAACGTCTTGAGGTCGACGCCGAGCGAGGTCACCTGAATGCCGACGCGGGCGAGATCGTCCTTGATCAGGTTGTCGATCGCGATCCGGGTCTCGTTGTCGCTGTTGGTCTTGAGCGAGAAGCCCACCGGGCGACCGTCGGCGTCCTCGAGCGTTCCATCCCCGTCGCGGTCGCGGAGCCCCATCTCGGCGAGCAGGCGCTTCGATCCCTCGGGATCGTAGTCCGGGCCGGCGACCGCGGGGGTGTACCAGGCGTGGCTGCCCTTCGTCATCGTCGACCAGTTCTTGAACGCGAAGCCGAAGAACGGGCCGCGGATGATCGCGTCACGGTCGATTGCCTTCGACACCGCCTGGCGGAAGCGCGGATCCGCGAACCAGCGATAGTGCGGCCCGTCGACCACCGGCGCGCCCTCCTTCCCCGCCGCCTCGCGGCGGTTGAGGTTGAACCAGAGGAAGTTCGAGATCAGCGAGGGGCCGACGTCGTAGAGCGTGAAGTGGCCGGCCTTGGAGCGCCGCTCATAGAGGCCGTAGTCCTCGGGGCGGACGCTGTCGACCGCGTCGACCTCACCGGCCTCGAACCTGAGCGCGGCCGTGTTCTGGTCCGGAACGCTCTCGAACACCAGCTCATCGAGATACGGCAGGCGCCGGCCGCTGCGGTCGACCCCGAACCAGTACGGGTTGGGCGACAGGACGGTGCGCTCCCCGGCGACGTAACGCGACAGCCGCCAGGCGCCGCTCGACACGATGCGCTCGGGCGGCGTTCCGACGCCGAACGCCGACGCGAACGCGCCGCGCTTCCACTCCGGCTCGAGCAGATGGCGCGGCATGATCCGCACCGCGCCGACCAGCGTCGGGAACAGCGCCATCGAGCCCGCCAGGCGGAACACCACGGTGTGCGAATCCGGCGCGCTGAGCTCGAACTTCCGCCCGTTCACCTTGAGCAGATCCTGAACCGACGGGTGGAGAGAGTCGTCGTAGACCACGGCGAACGAGAACAGGACGTCCTCGGCGGTGAGCGAATGGCCGTCGGAGAAGCGCGCGCCGCGGCGCAGATGGAACGTCCAGGTGCGCCCGTCGGGCGTGTGATCCCAGCTTCGCGCCAGGCTCGGTACGGTCTGCTGGCTGTTGAGATCGAACTCGGTGAGCCCGATGAACAGACGCTGGTTGACGTCGTTCGAAGGCTGGTCGTTCGACATGATCGCGTTGAACGTCCGCGGCCCGCCGGTCTCGGCGATGACGAAACGACCGCCGTAACGCCCGAGCTCGGGCCCGTCGAACGTGAGCGTGTCGGGCGGCAACGCGACGGACAGTCGATGGGCGGGAGAGGAACCCGGACGCCCGCATCCCAACAGGGTGATCGCGAGCATCAGAGCGATGCCGAATCCTAATCGCGCTGGCGCCGCCCAGGCCCTGCCCAGGGCCACGTCACGGCCGGCCATGACCCGCGCTTCACGCATCCCGGGAGTATAGGAACCGCGCTTTCAGACGGTCAACGGCAGCGCGCGGTCTCCGTTCTCGATTCGGACCCCCGCCGGCAGGACTTCGGCGAGCGCCCCGGCCCAGCGCTCGAGCGCGGCGCGCGGGCCGAGCTCCGCGCCGAGGTGCGCGGAGGCCGCTCGGAGCCGGTCGCGAAGGCGGGCGCGCGCTTCTTCGGGAACGGCGAGGTAATCGCACAGCCGGAGATGGGAATCCGAGAGCAGCAGGCTCCCCTGCTGAAGGAAGGCGCGCGCCAACCGGCGCTGAGCGCTGCCGACGAGCTTCCGGCCGTTCCACACGATCTCGTGCCGCGTCGTGCTGGCGAAACAGGGCGCCGCGCTTCCCGATTCCCGTCGCGCGGGTTCGCCTCTCCCTCCTCGGTTCGCGACGGCGACGTCGACTCCGAGTCGCTCGAGCGAGGCGACGATCAGCCCCGCCAGGCGCTGGTAGGTCTGATCGAGGCTCCCTCCCCAGACGGGATCGTCGATGCGGGCGGCGAACGAGTAGGTCCACTCCTCGTCGTGATAGATCGCGCGCCCGCCGGTCGGCCGGATCGCCCACCGCACTCCGTCCTCGGCGCAGCGATCGAGATCGAGCTCGCGCTCCGGACGCTGCGCGTAGCCGAGCGTGATTCCCGGAGGATCGAACTGGAACAGGCGCAGCACGGCTTCCGAACCGCCGGCCGGATCATCGAGCCGCCGCAGCAGCTCCTGGTCGCGGCGCATGTTGTCGGCGGCCGAATGCGCGCCGTCGCACCACAGGATCATGTTGTGATTCCCGACCCGGCGCGGAAGGACTGGGCGGTGGGGCGCCGCGCTCCGGCCGGGCTCGACCGGTCTAGCGGATTCCCAGCCAGTCGTGGATCAGGAACTGGAATCGCCCGATCAGCAGCGAAATACGGGACATCACCGTGTAGCCGTAGCCGGCCCCGAACGACACCATCAGGAACCAGACGCCGAGTCGCGAGGCCGCGCCGAGCGCGCCCTTGTGCTCGCGGCTGAAGAAGAAGAACAGCAGCGAGGTGATGATCCCGATCGTGAACAGGATGGCGTTGAAGCTCGTGGCCACGTTGCCGGTCCACAGCGGCTGCAGGCTGGCCTGGGCCTGGGCCACCAGGTCGCCCTGCGCGAATCCGGTGGTCTTGAGACCGGCATAGGCGCCGATGATCACCGCCAGGGCCCAGCGCGACAGCCACCCGATGCGGCCGAACAGGCGCGTGAACAGCAGCACGCCGAACACACCGGGAATGAAGAGCCACGCGCGATAGTCTCCGAGCTGGGCGGCCAGGGGCGACTGGTGCTGCACGAACATCGTGTGCAGGGGATCGTAGAGGTTGGTGACGATCACCGTCCAGAAGTTGAGGACGATGTAGTAGCCGGCCGAGACGCCGACGAACAGATGCTCGGCGAACTTGTAGAGCGGGTTGTCCCGATAGAGGAACGAGAAGATGCACAGCGTGAGCAGCGCCGCGACCCAGATGCCGAAGTCGTGGCTCACGCGGCCCCTCCGCCGGGGCGCCGGCGCTGAAGCACGTTGCCGATGATGATGCAGAACGCGACGAACACGTGGGCGAGCGACTGCGCGTCCATCCCGCGCGTCGCCGGGCCGAGCTTCTCGTGGCGGGCCAGCTCGTATTCCGCCGCCCCCGCCATGCCGCCGAGCAGCCCCTTGAGCTGTCCCGACTGGAGGTAGGGGTAGTACTCGGGCGTGCTGACCGCGGTGCAGCCCGACACCATCGGCAGGTGGAAGCGCGAATTCACCTGCTGCACCCATTCCTTGGTGCCGGGATAGCCGGCCGAGATGTTCACCAGCATCGGGAAGCTCGAATAGTCCTTCACGCCGCGCATGATCGGAAGCGCGGCGTAGTCGCTGGTCGAATGGTTGTAGTAGTCGACCGGGAACGCGCTGGCGATGCCCTGACCCATCAGCACCATCACGGCTTCGTTGCCGGCCTTGTAGCCGAGGTCGACCCAGTCGACGCCGTACTTGCGGTCGCGGTAGGCCGGCTCCTTCGCCACGTCGCGCAGCGTCTCGTCGACGATGCCCGGCCCGCCGTTCCACAGCACGGTCACCACGACCTTGCAGTGCCGATCCCAGAGCTGGCGCAGCGCGGTCATCGTCATCGGCACCATCTCCGGCCGCGAGGCGGGATCGTAGTCGCACGACATCAGCACGGTGCTCCCGCGCGGAATGCTCTCGAGCGCGTCGGCGAACATCTGCACCGGTCGCGACACCTTGAGCGGGAACCCGACCGGGAACAGCAGCGGCTCCATCACCAGCACTCCCATCACGAGGAAGATCCAGCGCCGGTCGAGCCGCGAGATGAAATCGAGAATCCGCATCGATCAATCCTCTCCGCTCAGGTAGGAGCGCTCGATGCCGAGGATCACCCGCAGGCCGGTGGCCATCACGCCCATCGCCGCGCCCATCAGGATCGCGCGCTTGGCCGCGTTCTGAGGGTTGTCCATGATCCACTGCTGCACGGTGCCGAGCTGGGCCCAGTGCGGCAGCCCGCCGGTCATCGCGTTACCGATCGGAACCCGGCCGAGCATGACGATCAGCGCGGCGACCGCGAGCAGGCCGGCCTCGAGCGAGCGGATGCGGAACGCGCGGAAGGCGGCCGAGGCGATGAAGAACGCCAGCAGCGAGAACATCGTCGCGCTCATCGGCGAATAGAGATGATCGTAGATCCAGATCGACGCCGAGGCGGGATCCTGCCAGTTCCGGCCCTCGGCCAGACCGACGATGGTGGTGGTGAGCAGCGAGATCACCAGCACCAGCTTGTAGATCCAGCCCGGCTGGCGGCGGTAGATGCCGTCGAAGTTCGCCTTGAGCGCGTTCGCGCCGCCGAGCACGTAGCCGAACGCGACCAGGATCACCGCCGACTGCTGCAGGAAGTCGGCCGGCACGCTCACCGCCTGATGCGGCACGAAGAACGACAGGATCATGAAGAGGCCGATCACGGCGGTGATGAAGAGCGGCACCTCACGCTTCACGCCGGGCCTCCTACTGAGTGTTCATCCACTGGGTCAGCCCGTGGAGGTTGAAGGTTTCGAGCACGCAGCCGACCAGAATCGCCGCGATGATGCAGAGCTTGAGCATGTCGGCGCCCTTGAGACCGCCGACCAGCCTCGGTTCCCCGGACAGGTACGCGCTGGCGGCGAACAGCTCCTCGCCGATCAGCGTGTAGTCGCAGGCGACGACGAAGAACGGCAGCTGCGCCACCTGCGCCGTGCCGGCCACCTGGATCGCGCCATTCGCGAATCCGGTCTCGGCGAGCAGCAGCGATTCAGCGTAGAACGCGCCCATGAAGATGTGCGCCGCCGGCTTGTCGCGCATCATGATGCCGGTGATCGCGGCGACGTAGGCGAACTGCTCGGGCGACACGAACCGCACGCTGTTGGGGTCGTATTGGTCGGGCTTGCCGGCGTGCAGGTAGCCGCTCTTCACCATCTCCTCGGCGATCGTGAACGGAATCGGATACGAGACCGGCACGCTGATCGGGGTTTCGTAGCGCGCCGTGATCTTCGCCACGTTCTCGAGGATGACGAGTCCGGCCACGGTCTCGATCTGATCGATGTCCTGGATGCCGGGGACGTAGAGCACCGGCCGGCCCATCTCGGTGGCGCGGCCGATTGCCTCCTCGATCGCGTCGATGCCGGGAATGCGGCGGACGAACGGCTTCTTACCCGCCTGCGCGCTCGCCATGTAGTAGAGGACGAGACCGAAGAACAGCACCATGAAGACCAGCACGCTCCAACGCGTCTGGTTGATCCACTGCGACGTCGCGCGCACCGGGCCGGTCACGCTGAGCGCCGGCGTGCGACCGCCGGGACCGAACGCGGTGATGCGATAGAAGTAGTCGGTGTCGCGGTGCAGCGTCTGATCGTCGCGCGTGGTGACGCCGTGAGCGGTCGAGTCGACGAGGGTCCAGGGTCCGCCCGGAGAGGTGGCGCGCTCGACGTAGTAGCCGCTGACCTGTCCGCCTGTGTCGCTCGGCGAGGGGCGCCAGGTCAGCGTGACCGCGCGGCCGGCGTCGTTCGGGACGTCACTCCAGGTCAGGCCCGAGGCCGGCGCGGGAGCGGGTACGGCGCGCGGCACGGGCATGGCGGGAGCATGAGTCGCGGGTGGAGTGGTGGCGGCCTCGGCGCGGGAACGCGCGGCGGGCAGCAAGATCGGCGCGAGCAGGAGCAGCAGGGCGGCGCTGCGGCGCGTCCCACGTCGGTCCAATGGCCCTCCCTGCCCGTGACTCGAAGAGCGCCCGAGGCGGCTCTTCTCGCGGATGCGGCGCGTGGGGGCGCGCGGCACGACTTCGATCGACGCGACCGAACCTAAGTCCGTCGCTTCACGCCTGTCAACGGAAATGCGGCCGAACGCGGCATCGACGACGTGAACGAATCGCGATCGCCGGCGCCGCGGCCGCTCATTCCGCGATCAGCTCGACGTTCGCGCGCGGCACCACGGCCCGCGTTCCATCATCGGCGAATTCGATCTCGAGAACGCGCACCTCGGCCTCGCTCTCGAGCCGCTGAAGCTCGGTCGGAAGCTCGACCACGCGGCCGACGCGGCCGAAATAGGGCGGACGGATCACGCGCAGCGGCGAGCCGATTTCCAGGCCCTTCTCGCTTCCCGTGGCGGCGGCTCCTCCGCTCTCCCCGTGCGGGATCAGGATCTCGGGTCGCATCACGCCGGCGCGGATCTGCGTCGCGCCGCTCACCGACGCCTTGTGACCGGCGAAGCGCCCGAGCAGTCGCCAGGCGCGATCGGCGATGCGGATGCGGCCGAACCCTTCGGTGAGAACGAGCGTGAGGCCGATTTCCTCGCTGCCGGTGATGGCGACGCCGAGGTCGCGTCCGAGCAGCTCGCGCAGATCACGGTCGTCGAACCCTCCCGCCACGATCGCCGCGACGCCGAGATCACGCGCCCGGTTGATCGCCGCGATCGAGACGTAGGCGCCCCCGACCACCACGCGGCCTCGATGCTCGGGCTTGAGCAGCGAGGGCTCGAGATCCTGGGCGGGATCCGTCACGGCGATCACGATTTCGCCCGACGTCTCGCCGCCGACCCCGAAGATTCCCTGCAGGAACGCGCAGCGCGACTCGACCACCACGCCTTCGTCCGGGAGCACCTCGCAGACGGTGCCGTCGAGATACGCGGCGACTTCGACCGGAATCGGCGGCTCGCGCAGGATCAGCTGGCCGGTGACGCTCGAGACACTTTCGATCGTTCCCCGCACCGGAGCTTCGACGTGATTGGAGATCAGCCCGAACAGGCTCTTCGAGCCGGCGATGCGCTGCCCTGCTTCCACGGCCGAGCCGATCGGCAGCGTCAGCGCGCCGGGAACGCGCGCCGGATCGAGCGCCAGACGCGACGCGAGGTTTACGGTCTGCACGTTGCCGGGCAGCTCGCAGCGCGCCACGATCTGATCGGCGCGAACCGTCTCGCCGGCCCGCGCCAGCACGCGTCCCTTGAGCGGAAGCCTGCGCTCGCGCCGCACCACCGCGGCATCGGTCACGCGCAGTCCCGGGGTGTAGGCGTGCGCCATGCTCAGACCTCCCGCGGGTAGGCGCCGAGCGCCCGGTTCCACTCGCGCAGCCGGGCGATGCGCGCCGCCGGATCCGACGGCAGCTCGAACGGCTGGCGTCCACGCGCGTCGACGATGAAGCCCACCTCGCCGGCGCCGATCTCGACCTCGAGCGGCCTTCCGCGCCCGAGCCCGAGATCGAAACCCCGCTCGGGCGTCGCCCTGAGGCGCGCGCGCGCGACGCCCGGCAGCGGAATCAGCGCCAGCTCGCCGAACGCGACGCGGCGCTCGATCGGCGGGCGTCCCTCGGCATCGAGCGTCACGGTGACGCAGGGCTGGCCGGTGCGCGCCGAGCCGATCGGGGACAGCACCGCGCCGAGCCGGATCAGGCAGTCACGATGGAACACCTCGGTGGCCGCACGCGGATGCACGGTCGAGAGCACGCCGAGCTGGGGCGCCATGAAGATGCTGTCGACCGCGAGCTCGGTCAGCCCTTCGGGCAGGAAGGCGTCGATCATCATCATCGCGGCCTGGGCGCGGCGCGGCGCGTGCGACAGCACGCCGCCCGATCCGATCAGGAGCTGGAGATCGAGCAGGTTCACCAGCGTCGATCCGGTTCCGGTCTGCTTGGTGATGTCGGAGATGGTGCGCTCGGTCTGCACGCCCTTGAGACCGACCGCGAGCGCGCGATGCTGATCGAACGCCAGCCGCAGCGCCTCGCGCGCGATCGCCTGCTCGATCACCAGATCCTCGAGGGTCTGGGGAATCGTGGTCGGCCGGATCATTTTGTTCTTGATCCGATTCCGGAGCTCGGTCTCGTCGACCTCGAACGGCACCCAGCGCAGGATGTTCCCGATGCCCGCCTCGGCCATCACGTTCGAAACCGAGTAGCTCATGCCGAGGTTCGCCGACACGGTGCGGTTGAACACGCCCTGGAACACCGAGAACACGTCGGTGGTGGCGCCGCCGATGTCGACTCCCACCACCGACAGCTTCTCCTGCCGCGCCACCTGCTCGATGATGAGGCCGACCGCGCCCGGCGTCGGCATGATCGGCACCGCCGTCCACGTCATCAGCTTCTTGTATCCCGGCGCGTGCGCCATCACGTGCTCCATGAAGAGCTCATGAATCGCGTCGCGCGCCGGCCCGAGATTCTCGCGTTCGAGCGCGGGTCGCAGGTTGTCGACCACGGTGAGCGCGGTGCGGGAGGCGAGGCAGTCGGTGACGATGCGGGCCGCCTCGCGATTGCCCGCGTAGATCACCGGCAGCTCGTAGCCGGCGCCGAGGCGGGCACGCGGCTCGGCGGCCACCAGGATCTCCGCCATCTCGGCGACGCGCTTGACGTCACCGCCGTCGGTGCCGCCCGAGAGCAGGATCATGTCGGGGCGCAGCTGGCGCAGGCGTCGGATCTTCTCGTGCGGCCGCCGGCCGTCGTTGAGCGCCATGATGTCCATGACGATCGCACCCGCACCCAGCGCCGCGCGCTGT
>DATJEP010000108.1:0-13021 GCA_035496475.1 Candidatus Udaeobacter sp. | reverse complement strand
CGACGCGTCCGATCTGGGTCTACGATCGCACCAGCTACCCGATGTCGTCGGTCATCTTCGCGGTGGTCTATCACTCCCCGGCCGGCGCGACGCATCCCTTTCCGTCGGAATACGAGGGCGACCTCTTCTTCAGCGACTATTACGTCGGCTTTCTGCGCCGGTTGAAGGGAAGCGGCGGCTCGTGGGCGCCGGCATCGGCCCCGGGCCAGCCCAACACGACCGACTGGGCAACCGGACTCATCGGCGCCAGCGACTACTTCGTCGGACCGGACGGCTCGATCTGGTATTGCCGCCAGCAGGTCAACTTCCAGAACTTCACCGGTCAGATCCGGTGCATCGTCTCGCCGCAGACTGCGGGCGCGATTCCGCTCGCCGAGAGCCGGGTGAAAATCGGGCCTTCGTATCCCGAGCCGGCCCGCGGCGCCCTGACGTTGCCGATCCGCGTCGCCGTCGCCGGACCCGTCGACGTCGCCATCTTCGACGTGCGTGGCCGGCAGGTGCGCGAGCTCGTTCGCCAGGCGTGGCGCCCCGCCGGGGCTCAACAGGCGATCACCTGGGACGGCTTCGACGACCACCAGCGCCCGCTCGCCGCGGGGGTCTACCTCGCGCGCCTTCGCTCCGCCGGCACGGTGCGGTCCTGCCGCGTGACGCTGCTTCGATAACCCGCCGCTACTTCGCGGGCGCTGGACCCGTGCGCTAGACTGACGCGTTCGAATCCGACGTTTGAAGCCACGCCTGCTCGCGCCCCTCGCGCGCCCGGAGGATCCATGAACCCCACCGCCACGCGCGGTCTCGCGCCCGTCGACGCGCGGTTACTGCCCGAATACGCGCCCACGACCTACGTGGACTTCACGCAGCCCGAGAACCGCGCCGCGTTCGAGAAGGCACTCGACGACGTCCGCGCGCAGCTCGGCCGCGAGCATCCGATCGTGATCGGGGGCGAGCGAGCGACCGGTCCCGTGTATTTCTCGTCGCTGAATCCGGCGCGGCCTTCGCAGGTGATCGGACGTTTCGTCTCGGGCACGCGCGAGCAGGCGACGCAGGCGATCGAAGCCGCGGATCGCGCGTTCGTGACGTGGAGCCGCGTGCCCGCCGCGGAGCGCGCCGCCTACCTGGTCGAGGCCTCGCGCCGGATGCGGGAGCGCCGCCACACGTTCTCGGCGTGGATGGTGTTCGAGGTCGGCAAGAGCTGGGCGGAAGCCGACGCCGACACCGCCGAGGCCATCGACTTCATGGAGTTCTACGCGCGCGAGATGCTGCGTTACGAGGCCGGCCATCCGCTGACCCAGCTTCCCGGCGAACGGGACACGATGGTCTACCTGCCGATCGGCGTCGGCGCGGTGATCCCGCCGTGGAACTTCCCGCTCGCGATTTGCGTCGGGATGTGCACCGCCGCGATCGTGACCGGCAACACGGTGGTGCTGAAGCCGGCCAGTGATTCACCCGCGATCGCCTGGCAGTTCTTCGCGCTGATGGAGGAAGTCGGGCTTCCGCCCGGGGTCCTGAACTTCGTGACCGGCGGCGGTGGCACAGTCGGCGACAGCCTGGTGCGCCATCCGCGGACGCGTTTCGTCTCGTTCACGGGATCGAAGGAAGTCGGGGTCGGCATCAACCGGCTCGCCGCCGAGGTCCAGCCCGGTCAGATCTGGCTGAAGCGCGTCGTCGCCGAGATGGGAGGCAAGGACGCGATCATCGTCGACGAGGAAGCGGACGTCGACGCCGCGGCCCAGGGCGTCGCGGTCTCGGCGTTCGGCTTCCAGGGTCAGAAGTGCTCGGCGTGCTCGCGCGCCATCGTGAGCGAGAAGGTCTACGACGCGTTCCTCGAGAAGCTGAAGGTCCACGTCGAGAAGATCTCGGTCGGAGAGCCCGAGAAGGCCGGAACGTGGATGGGCCCGGTCATCAACCAGAGCGCGCGGGACCGCATTCTCTCGTACATCGAGACCGGTCGCCGGGAGGGGCGCGTGATCGCGGGCGGCGGCCCGCTCGAAGGCCACGAGGGCTGGTTCGTCCGGCCGACGGTGATCGCCGACATCAAGCCCAGCGCGAAGCTGGCGCAGGAGGAGATCTTCGGCCCGGTGCTCGCGGTGATTCCGGTCCGCGGCTTCGACGAGGCGCTGGCGGCGGCGAACGGAACCGAGTACGGCCTCACCGGCGCGGTCTATACGCGGAACCCCGAGAAGATCGAGCGCGCCAAGCGCGAGTTCTTCGTCGGCAACCTCTACATCAACCGCAAGTGCACGGGGGCGATCGTCGGCGCCCACCCCTTCGGCGGATTCAACATGAGCGGAACCGACTCGAAGGCCGGTGGCCGCGACTACCTGCAGCTCTTCCTCCAGGCCAAGAGCATCGCCGAGAAGATCTAGAAGATCGGGCTGACGCCGAATCGGTGTTCCGCCCGATCAGCGATAGCGGACCTTCAGACGTCCCCAGGTTCCGGGCAGCACCGGATCGATGAATCCGGGGCAGACGTGCCCGTCGTGCGCCGTGAGCACCGCCGCGTCCGCCGCATCGTGGTCGCCGTCGCAATCGAGATCGGCCGTCGGATCGGCAGGTCCCTTCGCCGCCAGCACGGGCCCATCCGTGGCGGCCACGACGAACAGGTCTCCATTCTGATCGGTGTTCGACACCGAGACCAGCCCGTGATTCGTCCCGTCGGTCATGAGAATGCCGTCGGCGCTCACGCTCATGGCGCCGGCGCACGTCCCGCCGATCTGCAGCGGAAACACGGCGCGACCCTGGACGTCGGTGATCATGCCGTAGGCGGTCGGTGACACGAATTCATAGGGCGCGGGGGCCGCCGGACAACGATGGACGGCGGGGCAGTTCGCGAACTCGAGCACGACGTGTGATCCCGCGATGGGAAAGCCGGCGATGTCGCGGATCACCACCGTGTACGAAAGGTCGCCCTGCGGACAGGCGGCGTAGCAGGGCGGAACGGTGGAATTCGCGGAGCTCGGCACAGCCGCGCGGGCCGAGCCCGAAAAGATTCCAGAGGCGACACCGAGGACGGCAAGGAACCGGAGCGTGGAGTGGAAGGGGCGCATGGCGAGCTCCTGGCAAGTGGAGTGCGGTCCCGGCCGGCACGCACCGGTTCGCGCGACCGCGGGAACCGACGCTAGCACAGCGTTCGCGCGCCCGAACAGAGCGATCCGAATCGGACGCGAACCCATCGTGGCACTGCAGGTTGCCACGGCGCCCGCGAGGCAAATATCGCCGACTTGGACTGGGTCGAGCCGACGGGCGCCGGCGGGACGGTCAGGCGGCTTCGGCGCGGAGGAAGTTCTCGAGCTCGGCCTGGACGCGCGCGAACGCGATGTTGACGTCGGAGAGCAGCTTCTCCGTACCCTCGATGGTCCCGGATTCACCGATACGCTCGAGCTCTTCGCAGATCTCGCCCATCGGGAACGCGCCGATCGTCCGGCTCGAACCCTTCAGCGTATGGGCCGCGCGCTGGAGGCGGCTGGGGTTCTCCTCGACGTACGCGGAGTGAAGGTCGGTCAGCTGAATTGCCGCTGAGATCACGAAGTCGGCGATCAGCTCGCGACGGAAGTTCGCGTCGCCGCACGAGACTTCGTCGAGCATGCCGAAGTCGAGGGGTGTGTCGGCGCGCACGGCGCGGGCCGGCCGCGTCAGCACGGCCCGCTCTTCGGCGCTCAGTGATCCGGTTTCCGCGGTCGCGGCTGGTGCGTCGGCGGTCGGCGGCGGAGGCGGCGCGAGGATCGAGAGCGCGGGCGCTGCCGCGGTCCGCTCGAGCATGGCGGATGCGAGCGCGGCCTGGACGGGCCCATTCGGTTCCAGCGCCACGATCCCTTCCTCAGGATTCTCGATCAGCAACGCATCCACGATGGGCTCCGCCGGCGTGCGGTCCGTTGGAGCGCTCTCCGTCGGGGCGGGCTCGGCGGTCTGCTCCGGTGACGGCCCGGCCCATCGTGCCAGCGCGGCCCGCAGCTCGTCCGCATGCACCGGCTTCGCGATGTAGTCGTCCATCCCGACGACCAGGCAGCGTTGCCGATCGCCCTGCAGGGCGTGCGCGGTCATGGCGATGATCGGTGTGCGGCGACCATCGGCCGCCTCGCGCAGCCGGATCTCCGCGGTGGCCTCGAAGCCGTCCATCTCCGGCATCTGCACATCCATCAACACCACGTCGTAGGGAATGCGCTCGAGCGAGCGGACCGCCTCACGCCCGGTCGCCACCGCGTCGGCACGCACACCCCACTTCTCCAGCATGCGCAACGTGACCTTCTGATTGACGGGATTGTCCTCCGCGAGGAGAACGCGCAGGCCGGCTTTGAGCGGCGTCTGCGGCGGCGGAGTGTCGCTCGCCGGCGAAGCGACGCGGCCGATGCCGAGCACGCGCGAGATCGTGTTGAACAGCGTGAGCTGGCGGACCGGCTTCGTCAGGACCGCCGAAACGCCGGCGGCGTGCAGGCGCTTGAGATCGCCGCGATCACCGATCGACGACAGCAGCACGATGGGAACGCCGCCCAGTCGATCATCCTGCTGGATCATGTGCGCCGTCTGCTCACCGTTGAGGCCCGGCATCTGAAAATCCAGCAGCACCAGATCGAACGGCTCGCCTGCCGGGGTCCAGCGCAAGGATTCGATCGCGGCGCGGCCGCTGTCCGCCTCGGTGGGGACGCATCCCCACGACTCGAGGATGGTGCGAAGCAGCGTGCGGTTGATCGGGTGGTCATCGACGATCAGAACACGCAGCCCTTCGATGTGCTCGGGATCGATCATCGGCTCGCCGGTGGGCTCCGCCTGCTTCTCGAGTCTGAGGTCGGTCCAGAACGTCGAACCCTGCCCGGGCGCGCTCTCGACCCCCAGCGTGCCCCCGAGCAGCGTGGTGAGGCTCCGGCAGATCGCGAGCCCGAGACCGGTGCCGCCGAAGCGGCGCGTGGTGGTGCCGTCGGCCTGAACGAACGGCTCGAAGATCGCCTGCTGCAACTCGGCCGCAATTCCGATTCCTGTATCGCGCACCTCGATCCGAAGCGTGGTCTGGAGATCGGTCTGTTCGAGGCATCGCGCCACCAGCGACACGGTTCCGGACTCGGTGAACTTGACCGCGTTCGACGCCAGGTTGGTGATCACCTGCCGAATGCGCGTGGGATCGCCGCGAAGGTCGACCGGCGTTCCCGGCTCGATCAGCGTCATGATCTCGAGCCCCTTCTCGTGCGCCAGAGGCGCCAGCAGATCCGCGACCTCCTCGAGCAGCGGGCGCAGCCCGAAGTCCACCGTCTCCAGCGTGACCTTGCCGGCCTCGATCTTCGAGAAGTCGAGGATGTCGTTGATGATTCCGAGCAGGGTGTCCGCGCTGTCGCGGATGGTGACGGCGTAGTCGCGCTGCTCCTCGTCGAGCCTCGTGTCGAGCAGCAGGCCGCTCATGCCGATGACGCCGTTCATCGGCGTGCGGATCTCGTGGCTCATGTTGGCGAGGAACTCGCTCTTGGCGCGCGCGGCGGTTTCAGCGGCGATGCGGGCCTCGTGGGCTTCGCGATTCGCCTGCTCGAGCTCGCGCGAATGACGGCGCAGCAGCTCGGCGTTGATCATGCCGGTCCAATAGTCGCGATGGATGACCATGCTCTGCACCCACACGATGGCGCCGAACAAGAGGAACAGCAGGGCCAGCCCGTACCCCGCGCGCAAACCCGTGGCCGCGGCGCTGATCATCGGCGGCAACAGCATCAGCGCCATGTAGGCGCGCATCAGCCCGCGGTGCGGGCCGAGCAGAACCATCGCGGTGGCCGTCATCCCGGCGGTCACCACCACCACGATCATCGACGTCGAATCGATCCGGAAGAGCTGAATCGTCTGGGCGCTGAAAGCGCCCCACACCAGAGCGCTGGCCAGCAGCGCCACAGACTGCACCCGCATCCAGGCGGCCGGATTCCGATCGTAGCGTCGATCGAACGATCGCGACCACACCACGCGCAGAACGCCGAGCACGACGATGGCCGGCACGGTCACGTAGACCACTGGCGGGAACGACCGCGCGTATTCCGTGAACACCAGGATGATCACGCACGCGAGTGGATAGGAGAGTGCGCCCTTGATGCTCGAGTGCGCGAGCGTCCGGTGCGCCGCGCGGCGCAGCTCGGGATTCGCGGCGCCGCCCGGGAGAGGCGGATTGCCGCGGGTCATGGCGCTCCGTCGACCGTCGAAGAGATCAGGAACGTGTAGCTGTCGTTCATGCTGTAGTGCGTACAGTTCCGGCCGAGAAGATTCACCACGCGGTTGCCGAGATTGGCGTCCGGCGTGCTGACGGAGATGCCGAGCATGACCTGGGTCGACGGGTATTGTGGCGTTCCGTTCGGAAGCACCCAGTTCTCCCAGTCGAGCGAATAGTTCGGCTTGGCGAACGAGAAGCCATGCGGGAGGTAGTTCACCAGCTCGGGAGGAACAACACCCGTGCCGCATTCGGTGGGCCAGCCGTTGGTGGCCGCGTGATACCCGAACGCGGCGGCACGGACGGTGTTGAAGTCCGACGCGATCTGAGCCGCGCGCGCGTTGCGGACGAGATTGGTATAGGTCGGCAGCGCGATCCGCAGCAGCATCGCCGCGATGCTGAGCACGATCATCAGCTCGAGGACCGAGAAACCGCGATCGGGGGTGCGCCTCATGACGCGCTCCTCCGCGCGAATCCCAGCGCGTCGAGATGATCCCCGAGCAGAGCCTTCACGTCGTCGCCCGAATGGAACGTGATCGAGTGGACGCCGTTCTGGCCCTCGACGCGATAGTGCTGATCGTCGAGGCGCACGTAATGGATCCCGCCGGGCACGCTGCCGGTCTGCATCAGTGAGGCCGGGAGCTTGAGGTGCGCGAGGCGATACTGCTCGATGCGCTGCGAGGTCACGTAGACGCACCAGCGCAGACTCGCGTCGCTGTACTCGGGTGTGGGCTTGAGGTCGGGCTCACGCAGCCACGACGGATTCGCCGTCCACAGGTACACGGTGGCCGCGCAGAGCACGATCGCGGTGATGGCCTGAACGTTGGTCCGGTGTCGCGTGCGCGGCTCGATCTGCATCGCGACATGACGCTTCATGATCTCCTGAAGCGCCTCACGCGCATCCCGCTGCGCGTCGTCGGTCGTCACCGGAGCCCTCTCAGGTACGCCCATGCTTCGGTCTCCCGACTGCGAACTGCGACGGGCGCGTCGATTTCCGGCGAAGGCCCCTCAACCCGTGCCGGCTCGTGCGCGCCCGCCCCATGTCGTTCTATGCGGCGGCCCGCCTGAGGGTCGCCCGGATGCGGGCGATGAACCGTGGAGGATCGAGCGGCTTGCGGATGTAGTCGTCCGCGCCTTCGTCCATGATTTCCGCTTCCAGTGTCTCGCCCTGCTGCGCGGTGAAGACGACGACCGGGAGAGTCCGCGTCGCCGGAGACCGCCGGACCGAGCGCAGCACGTCGCGCCCGTCGACGCGCGGCATCGCCAGATCGAGAAGCACCAGCGAGAAGTTGGGATCCGCGGCGAGCCGGTCGATGCCCTGCTGGCCGTCCTCGCACTCGACCACTTCGAATCCGTTCTTCTGGAGCAGCGTTCGCGCCACCTTGCGGTTCACCTTCTCGTCTTCGACCAGCAGGATCCGCGGCGGCGCCGCCGTTCCCGTTTCACTCGCCGCGGGGCCCGATGCGGCCGCTGGCGGCGGGCTGGAGCCGGCCGCCTGCGGCGACGCCTCGGTCACCTCGGCGGCTGGCGCGATTCCGACTACGCGTTCGACCTCGTCCAGCGTGGTTTCGCCGCGCGCCGCGCGATCCATCGCCGAATCGTGGAGCCGGCGCATGCCTTCGGCGGTCGCGGCGCGCTGGAGCTGATCCATGCTCGCGCCGCTGGCGATCTTCGAGGTCAGGGTCGGAGACAGCGTCAGCAGCTCCATCACCGGAACACGCCCCATGTATCCGGAGCTCAGACATTGCTTGCAGCCGACGGCGCGTACGACGGGATTCCCGCCGTGCTGCTCCGCCAGCCGCCGCTCGCCGGCATTGAAATCGCCCGCGATCTTCTCGGCGCAGTGCGGGCAGATCTTGCGCACCAGCCGCTGGGCGAGAACGCCGCGCAGAGTCGACGCGATGCTGGCGCGGTCGAGCCCGAGATCGATCAGACGCTGCACCGCGCTCACCGCGTCGTTGGTGTGCAGCGTCGCCAGCACGAGGTGTCCGGTCATGCTCGCCTGCACCGCGATGTTCGCGGTCTCGGCGTCGCGAATCTCGCCGATCAGGATGATGTCGGGATCCTGCCGGAGCAGCGATCTCAGCGCGGCGGCGAAGGTGAGGCCGCGCTTGTTCTCGACCTGGATCTGCGTGATGCCCGCGATCTCGTACTCGACCGGATCCTCGACGGTCATGATGTTCTCTTCACCGGTGGCGAGCTCGCGCAGCGCCGCGTACAGCGTCGTCGTCTTGCCGGAGCCGGTCGGCCCGGTGACCGCGACGATGCCGTTGCGATGGGTGAGGAGCTGGCGGATGGCGGCGAGCTGGTCGGCGGGAATCTCGATGTCGTTGAGCCGGGTGCTGCTCCCCTGCCCGAGGATCCGGATCACGACCTTTTCGGCGATTCGCGTCGGCACGCTCGAGATGCGCAGATCGAACTGGCGGCCGCCGATGCTGATACTGGCGCGCCCGTCCTGCGGGCGGAGGCGATCGGCGATGTCGAGCTTGCTCATGATCTTGACGCGCGAGATGACGCGATTCAGCGCCGGCAGCGGCATCTTCATGTAGTTGTGGAGCACGCCGTCGACGCGGAAGCGCACCAGGCCCTCGTTCGGGCCCGGCTCGAGATGAATGTCGCTCGCGCGCTCTTCGACCGCCGAGCGCAGCACGACGTTGGTGAGCTTGATGACCGGCGCGAACTCGACTTCACGGGCGTCGACCTCGACCGGGCCCGCGGTCTCGATCAGCTCGATCGTCTCCTGAAGATCGTCGTCGTCGAGCAGCGGCATCGCGTCCTCGGATGCCGGGGCGTAGGCGCTCGCGATGCTGTCGGCGATCGCGCGCGGCGGCGCCACTTCCAGCACCGGCAGGCGCCCCGACGAGAACGTGATGTCGGTCTCGATGCCGAGGTTGGTGGGGTCGCCGGTCGCGATCGCGATCTCCCGATCGTTCTCGCGCAGCGGGAAGACCAGGTGGCGCCGGGCCAGCTTCTCCGGCACCAGCTTCAGCGCCCGAGGCTCCGCCGCGGCGAGCGATGCGACCTCGAGCTTGAAGTGAGCCGCGACGTGCTCGGCGAGCTCGTCCTCGCTGAGCCCGCAGGCGCGCGCGGCATGGCGCCACGCCTCATCGAGCGGTGTGCTGGCTTCGACCACGAGCGATTCCCGGGGCGCGAGCTTCGCGGCGTCGATGACGTCCATGAGCCAGTGCGTCTGATTCGAAGAGGGCATTGTCGTCTCGCGTACAGGCCTGCCGCCGAACGCCGTGAACGAGGGGCGAGAGGATTGCTCCGCCGTGCACCCGTCGCGGACGAGCACACGAGGACGGCAGGGGGAGCCGCCGTCTGGCGGAACGACACCCTCGCTCCGATGGAATTTTCGGCACCGCGGGACAACGACTTGACGGGTAATTTATGGAATGTCGGTGACTATTGAGGCTTGCCGGTGCGGACCTTGCGGCTCCTGGCGGGGGCGGGAGAGCCGCTCGTTGCGGGCGCCGGGGCGGTGGTCCGCCGGGCGCCCTCGCGGATGTGTCCGACGGGTCGGGTGTTCAGGATGTCGCCGGCCTCGAGACCGGCGCGACGCGCGGCGAGGACGCCGAACCGCATGTGATCGAGCTGGTGGATGGAATGGGCGTCGGTATCGATCACGATCTTCACGCCCTTCTCGCGGGCGAAGCGCGCGTTCACGTCGGAGAGATCGCTGCGGTCCGGCTGGGCGTTGATCTCCATCGCCACGCCGAGCTCGGCGGCGCGCGAGAAAATCGCCTCGAAGTCGAGCGCCGCGCCCTTGCGGCTTCCAATCAGCCGCCCGGTGGGATGGCCCATCACGCGGACGTAGGGATTCTCCAGCGCCTTGAGGACCCGCTTGGTGATCTCGGGCCCGGGCTGATCGAGACGCGAGTGCAGCGAGACGACGACCCAGTCGAGCAGGGCGAGGCCGTCGTCGGCGAGGTCGAGCGCACCATCGCCGAGTATGTCGACCTCGAGACCGTGCAGGACCTCGATGCCCGGCACCGCGCGGCGAACCGCCTCCACCTCGTCGATCGACTGGCGGACGCGCGCCTCGTCGAACCCGCGTGCCATGGCCAGGGACTTGGAATGCTCGGTGATCGCGCAGTACGCGTAACCGTGCGCTTTCGCCGCGCGCACCATGGCTTCGAGCGAATCGCGGCCGTCGCTGCGATTCGAATGCATGTGGAGGTCGGCCACGATGTCGCGCTCCTCGACCAGATGCGGGAGCCTTCCCGCGCGCGCGAGATCGATCTCGCCCCAGGCTTCGCGGAGCTCGGGTGGAATCCACTCGAGATCGAGCGCGCGGTAGATGTCCTCCTCGGTGCGGCTCGCCACCACGCGCTCGCCTTCGGTGAGGCCGTATTCATTGAGGCTCCACCCTTTGTCGATGGCGATCTTCCGGAGCTCGATGTTGTGGGCCTTGCTGCCGGTGAAGTAGAGCAGCGCCGCGCCGAAGCTCTCCTCGGGCACCACGCGAAGATCGACCTGAAGTCCGTTGGCGAGCCGCACCGAGGACTTGGTCTCGCCGCGGCCCAGCACCTCGATCACCTGCCGATGCTTCGTGAACGCGTCCATCACGGCTTCGGTGCTGCCGCCGGTGGCAAGGAGATCGAGGTCGCCGATCGATTCCTTGCGCCTGCGGAACGAGCCGGCCAGCTCGACCTTCCTGACGCCGCGCACCGCCTGAATCGCCTCGGCGAACGCGACCGCCATCGGCCAGACGCCGGCGAGCAGCAGCCGGTCGGTGGCCGGCGTCGCCGCCGACAGGGACTGGAGCACTTTGGCTTCCATCTTCTCGCCGAAGCCGGGCAGCTCGCGCAGCCTCCCCGCCCGCGCCGCGGCCTCGAGCATGGCGCGGTCGCGAATCTCGAGAGACTCGAACAGCTGCTTCACGCGCTTCGGCCCCAGCCCCTGCAGCTGAGTCAGGTCGACCAGCTCCGGCGGGTACTTGGCCTTCAGGTCTTCATAGGCCTGGGTCGATCCGGTGCGCACGATGTCGCGGATCTTCGCCGCCAGATCCTTGCCGATTCCCGGCAGGGCCTCGAGCGCGCCCGGCGTCTCCGCCAGCGCGGCGATCGGCTCGGCCTGCGATTCCAGGACGCGCGCGGCCTCGGCATAGGCGCGAACGCGGAACGGATTCGCGCCGTCGAGCTCGAGCATCACCGCGATCCGCGAGAACACCTCCGCGATGTCGCCGTTGGAAAGGATCATGCGCGCGGCTCCCGGCCGGCTGTAGAACGAACGACGCGCATCACGCGCGCTCGCCCAGGCGCTTGAGAAACGCCTTCTCGTCGATCACCGCGATCCCCAGCCGCCCCGCCTCGCCCAGCTTGCTGCCCGCGCCCGGCCCGGCGACGACGAGCGTGACCTTCTTGCTGACGCTCGAGGCGATCGTCGCCCCCGCCTCCTCGGCGCGGCGCTGAGCCTCCGGCCTGGGCATGTTCTCGAGCGTTCCGGTGAACACGATGGTTTCGCCGGCGAAGGGCTGCGGCCCCTTCGCGCGCTTCTCGTGCACCGGGCGCACACCGGCCGCCTTCAGCCGCTCGAGCACGCGCCGGTTGCGGGCGCTGTGGAAGAAGTCGAACACCGATTGCGCGACCTCGGGCCCGATGCCCTTGATCTTCTGAAGCGCGTCGAGGTCGGCGTCCATCAGCGGATCGACGCCGCCGAAGTGATTCGCCAGCAGCCGTGCCACCGTCTCGCCGACGTGCTCGACGCCGAGCGCGTAGAGGAAGCGGTCGAGTCGCGGCCTCTTACTCCCCTCGATGGCCGCCATCAGATTCTCGATCGATTTCTCGGCGAAGCCCTCGAGGCCCGACAGGTCGATCGCGGTCAGGTGATAGATGTCGGAGAGATCACGCACCAGCTTCTTCTCGAACAGCTGCTGGATCGTGCTCGGCCCGAGGCCGGTGATGTCCATGGCCCCGCGCGAGACGAAGTGCCCGAGCGTGCGCGACAGCTGAGCCGGACAGGAGAGACCGTTCGTGCACAGGTGGTAGGCGCCCTCGCGCTCGACCTTGCCGCCGCATACCGGGCATTTGGAAGGCATTTCGAACTTCGGCGCCCCGCGCGGGCGCTTGTCGATCAGCACCTCCACGACTTCCGGGATCACGTCGCCGGCGCGCCGAATGCGAACGGTGTCGCCGATCCGCACGTCCTTGCGATCGATCTCGTCCTGGTTGTGGAGCGTCGCCCGGCTCACGGTGACGCCCGAGACGTCGACCGGCTGCAGCAGGGCGACCGGCGTCAGCTTTCCGGTGCGGCCGACCTGAACGACGATGTCGAGGAGCTTCGTGACCTCGACCCGCGGCGGATACTTGAACGCCACCGCGGCGCGTGAGCTCCGGCTGCGCGCGCCGAGCGCCTCCTGCCAGTCGCGCCGGTCGACCTTGATCACGACGCCGTCGATCTCGTACGGCAGGCGATCGCGCTTCCCGCCGAGCGCGGCGTGGAACTCGACCGCCTCCTCGATGCCGCGGCAGCGCTTCGCGCTCTTCTCGACATGGAATCCCCAGGCGCGCAGCGCCTCGAGGATGTCCTTCTGCGTCGCGATCGCTCCGCCTCCGGACATGATTTCGTACGCGTAGAAATCGAGCCGCCGCGACGCCGTGATCGAAGGGTCGAGCTGGCGCACCGTCCCCGCGGCCGAATTGCGCGCGTTGGCGAAGGGCTCCTCGCCGGCCTGGATCAGACGCGCATTCAGCGCTTCGAATTCGGACAGCGGCATCAACGCTTCGCCGCGCACCGCCAGCGTGCCCTTGCGGCCCGCGGCCGGGCCTTCGTCCGAGAGTCGCAGCGGTACGGCGCGGATGGTGCGCACGTTCTCGGTGACGTCCTCGCCGATCTCGCCATTACCGCGGGTCG
>DATJEP010000107.1:0-12546 GCA_035496475.1 Candidatus Udaeobacter sp. | reverse complement strand
TCGGAAGGCCGGCGTCTCCGAGACGTCGAAACCGCCGTAGCCGGTGAGCCACGTCGGCCGCTGACCGTCCATCGCGAGGCCGCGCCGGTGGACGATGAAGAGCGGGACGTGGGTTCCGTCCTTCGAGGTCGCCCACTCCTGACGGATCTCATAATCGCCGGGGCGGACGATCGCGTCATCCTTCTCCAGGCGGCCGAGCTGCTTGCCGGGAAGGTTGAAGCGGTAGACCGCGCTCGGGTACGTGAACGACGTGAACGCGAAATAGAGATCCTGTCCGCCCGGGTCCGCGCTGAGGTCCGACACCGTGCCGAGCGCCGGCAGCGCGATCTCGCTCTCGAGCGCCCCCGCGAGCGTGAAGAGCCGGAGTCGCGAAGACGCGTTCTCCATCACGTGGACCGCCAGCCGACCGCCGACGATCGCCATGTCGCGGATCACGCCCGCCCGCTGGGGCACGACGTCGCGCCAGTGATCAGGCCCCGGCGTCGCCGGGTCCACCGAGACGATGCGATAGCGGGGCGCGCCGACATTGGTGAGGAGATACAGCCGTCCGCCGAACGCGTCGCCGCTGACGCGGCCGTCCAGCCCCACGGCGACCGGGGCGAAGGCCGCGTCCGAGCCGGCGCGGCGGACGAAGAGGTCGTTCTTCGCCCAGTCGAGCGTCAGGGTGAGGAACGCGAAGCGCGAGTCCGACGACAGCGAGACGTTCCGCACCTCGTGGATGTCGCGTCCCTGCTCGGAAAATACGAGCGGATCGCTCGCCACGTTCTCTCCGAGCCGGTGGTGATAGACCTGCTCGTGGTAGACCTCTTCGCCGGGTGGAACCTGGCCGCGCGAGGGATGCCGCGTGTAGAGGAAGCCCGTGCCGTCGGGATCCCACGCCACGCTGGCGTGCTCGGTTTCCGGGATGACCTCGGCGAGATCGCGGCCGGTCGCGACGTCGCGGACGTGCAGCGTGCTGTGCTCGCTTCCTCCGGGCGACGTGCCATAGGCAATGCGCGCGCCGTCGGGCGAAGGATAGAGCCAGTCGAGCGCGATGGTGCCGTCGGCGGCGAGCGGGTTTGGGTCCAGCACGACGCGCGGCGCCGCGCCCTTTTCCAGCACCTCGATGACCGGCTGATTCTGGGAGCCGGTGTGGCGCGTGAGGAACACGCGCGACCCGTGCACGCGCGGCGCCGTGGTCGTCGTGATCGCGTAGAGCCTGGTGAGCTTCGAGCGCAGCGCATCGCGGCCGGGAATCGCATCGAGCGTGCTCCGCGTCAGCGCGTTCTGCGCCTCCGCCCACGCGGCCGTCTCCGGACTGTCGCCCTTCTCCAGCCAGCGGAACGGATCCACGACCACCTGGCCTTGCAGCGTGTCCGCGACCTCGTGCATCGGCGATGCGGGATAGGAGGGCCGGGCGGCATTCGCCGGACAGGGAGCGCTCCAGAGGAAGACGAGCAGCAGTGCCGTGGTACGACGTCGGAATTCGAGCGGGTTCATGGAGGTCTCGGAGACGGAGGTGGATACGCCGGACCGACCCGTCAGGGATCGGATGCACGGAGTCAAGAGAATCACGTCGTCGACGTCAAGAGCTTCCGGACCGGTGCACGCTCGATCCGGTGCAGGCTCGACGCCGCGGCGCGTGGCCGCCGCGCGCTTCGCCGAGGCGATGGGCCATGCTAACTTCCGCGGGATGAGTCTTCCGCGCTTCGGACACATCGCCTACGCGAAGTCGGAGCCTCCGCGCCTTCGGCTGAGCCTGGCCGAGAGCGGCGTCGCGAGCCCGGATCTCGCCGCCCTCGGCATGCCGGACCAGGCTCCGGTCCCGAGCGATCCGGAGCCGGTGCTCGAGCCGCTCGGGCGGGCGCTCGGCGCGCGCGTCCAGGCGCCCGGAGGCCGTGTGCTCGTGACCGCCGGCGCGAGCGAGGCGATCGTTGCCACGTTCCTCGGACTCTCGGACGAGGGCGAGGCGCTGGTCGAGTCGTTCGGATACGAGCCCCATCGCCTGACGCCGCCGGCGTTGAGGATTCCGTGCCGCGCGTTCGAGCGCGGGCGCGGCGCGGCCGGTGTCGCCCGCGAGATCGAGCGAGCGCTCGGTCCGGCGACGCGCGTGGTGATGGTGAGCGACCTCCACAATCCGACCGGGCGTCCGCTCGACCCCGGCGACGTCGAGGCGCTCGACCGCCTCGCCGCCGCGCGCTCGCTGTGGATCATCTGCGACGAGACCTTCCGCGACGCCGCCGAGCGGCCGCTCGGAACCCTGGCCCGCCGCTCCGATCGCTGGGTCACGATCTCATCGCTCACCAAGGTCTACGGTCTCGGCGGCCTCAGGATCGGATGGATCGCGGGATCGCCCGAGGCGCTCGATCTCTGCCAGAACGCGCTGAACGGTCTGTCGGCGAACGCCTCGCTTCCGGCCGCCGCGTTCGCGCTCGAGCTGATGCCGCACCTCGACCGCCTGCGGGCGCGAACGCACGCGATTCTGCGCGAGAATCACGCGCGCTGGCGGGCGTTCGCGGCCGGGCGCCCCGGCGTCGATCCGAATCCCTCCGGCACGACGACGTGGTTCGCCTGGGACCGGGAGGGGGCCGGCGACGCGTTCTCGTCGTTCGCGGCCGCGCGATTCGATCTCGCCGTGACGCCGGGCCGGTTCTTCGGTGATTCCTCCGGCGTGCGGGTCGCGCTCGGCGGGGAGCCGGCAAAATTCACCGCCGCGCTCGATCAATTCGAGCGCGCCGCCCAGGCGTTCGATCCGGCTTCGGCCATGACACTCGAGGAGACCTCATGAGCGATCCCAGCATTCTCGATCGCCTGCAGAGCGACATGGCCACGGCGATGAAGGCCAAGGACGCCGAGACGCTGAGCACGCTGCGCATGCTGAAGGCGGCGCTGATGGAAGCCAAGACGCGCAAGCCCAAGGACGAGATGCTGTCCGAGGACGAGTCGATCGAGGTGCTCCAGCGCTACGTGAAGAAGCGGCGCGAATCGATCGAGGAATTCACGCGTCTCGGTCTCGCCGACCGCGTGCCCTCGGAGAAGAAGGAGATCGAGGTCACCCAGCGCTATCTGCCTCAGGGGCTGTCCGAGGACGAAGTGCTGCGCGAAGTGCGCGAGGCGATCCGATCGACCGGCGCGGCGAGCCCGAAGGACATGGGCCGCGTGATCGGCGCGGTGATGGGAAAGCTCAAGGGCCGTGCCGAGGGATCGACGGTGTCGCGACTCGTGAAGCAGGAGCTCGGCGGCTCGTAGCCTTACGGCGTCCGCGAGGCCCGCACCCGCCGCGGCGCATCGTTCCCGCGGTGCTGTGCGCTCGCCGATCTCAGGGCGGCGGGGCCCCCGACGAATCGCTCGCACCTCCCGCGCCGGGACGTGGCTCGATCGGCCGTGAGCGCGCCGAATCGCGCATCGCTCCCGAATCCTCAGGCGCCTCGGCGGGAGGCACGACGTTCGAAGGCTTGGGGCCGCCGAACAGCCGCCGCAGCCAGTCGAACGGCGCGAATGGATGCGGAGCGATCCCGATCGCCTCGCGGTACTGATCATCATCGAGCACGCCGCGCCGATGCAGGCGATCGGCGATCATGTGCGCGCGCCATTCGATCCGCTTCGAGGGATGGAGCGGGGAGAAGCGCCGTGGATTGATGATGACCGCGGCCAGCAGCACGGCCTGCCGCGGATTCAGCGACGCGGCGGAGACTCCGAAATAGCGGTTCGCCGCCGCCTCGATGCCGAAGATCGCGTCACCCCACTCGATCTCGTTGAGGTAAAGCTCGAAGATCCGGCGCTTCGGCAGGGTGTGCTCGATCCGCACCGCGAGGAACATCTCCTTCAGCTTGCGCGTCAGCGAGCGCTCGTCACCGAGGAAGAGATTGCGCGCCAACTGCTGGGTGATGGTGCTGCCGCCGCGCACCACGCGGCCGGCCTCGATGTTCTTCTGGGCGGCGGCGCGGATCTCGTTCCAGTCGAGGCCGTCGTGGCTGTAGAACGCGTCGTCCTCCGCCACCAGCACGGCGCGCCGCAGCAGCGGGGAAACGCGGTCATAGGAGACCCAGCGCTGATCGAGGCGGAGCACGCGCCCGGCTTCGCTCGCCTCGCGCTCGCGCTCGCGCATCAACGCGGTGCGTCGCGGCGCCCGCCGGGCCAGCGACGAAACGTCGAGGGTCGCCACCTCGAGGGCCGAGATCGCCGCCAGCACCAGCACCAGGATCGCGGCGATCACCGCGAGGACCGTCAGGATGCGCCGGCTCATCGAGTCGCGCGCCGCTCGGGTCAAACCGCGTCGGGTGAGAGCACGACCACGGTGATGTCGTCGCTCTGTCCCGCGCCGCCGCGAAAACGCTCGACCTCGGCGAGCAGGAGCTCGATGAACTCGCCGCCCGGCCGGTGTCCCTCATTCCTCCACAAATCGATCAGCCGGTCGTCGCCGAACGCCTCGTCGCGCGTATCGAACGCCTCCGGCACGCCGTCGCTGTAGAGGAGCAGCGCGTCGCCACGGTGGAAGGGAACGCGACCGAGCCGGTAGTCGCCGCCCTCCTCGATTCCGAGCGGCAGTCCGCCCGTCTCCAGGGCCTCCACGCTGCGATCGCTGCGGCGCAGCAGGGGTGGGTTGTGTCCGGCGTTGCTGTAGAGCAGCTCGCCGGCGACGGGATCGAGCTCGGCATAGAAGAACGTGATGAAGCGGCCGGGGGGAGCGTTGCGAGCGACGCTGCGGTTGATGCCCCGGAGCGCGTCCGGGATCGGCTGCCGGCCGTTGCAGAAGGCGCGGATCACGGCCTGAACGTTCGACATCAGCAACGCGGCGGGAACGCCCTTGCCGGTCACATCGGCGATCGCAACGCCGAGGCGGCCGCCCTCCAGCGAGAAGTAATCGAACGCGTCGCCGCCGACTTCGCGCGCCGGCACGACGTGCCCGATCACGTTCCAGCCGCCGGCAGCGAGCGGTCCCGAGGGAACGAGCTTCATCTGAATGTCGCGCGCGGTTCGCAACTCGCGGTTCCGCTCCTCCTCCAGCCGCTGCATCTGGCGCTCGTGATCGCGCTGCCGGGCGTGCTCGATGGCGCCGGCCGAATTCGCGGCCACGATCGAGAGCATGCGGACCTCGTCCGGCGACCATCGGCGACCGGGGGTCGGCATCGTGACCGCGAGCATGCCGGTCGCGCGGCCGTCGACGGTGAGCGGCACCGCGAGCACCGAGCGGACGCGGCTCGCGAAGCCGCGCAGGCCGGGAAAGCGCTCGTCGTCGAGAAGGTCGGGCGAGGTCAGGGGCGCGCCGTGATGGAGCAGGAATCCCATCACGCTGATCGAGACCGGCTGCGGCCACGAGCCCGATTCCGTGCCGGGCGACTGGCGGCGCACCAGCGTCTTCGCGACCTGGCCGGTGTCCGCGCTCAGGAGCTTGATCGAGCCCTCGTCGGCGGACAGCATCGCGGTGGTCCGGCTCACGATCCAGTCGAGGATCGACTGAAGATCGCGCTCCGACGCCATCCTCTCGGCGAGGTGGCGGAGGAACTCGAGCTCGGCTCTCAGCCGATCGGATTCGGACGGGTCAGCCGGCAGGGGTGGGGCGGGCATGAGGGAACCTCGCGGAGGAGCGCGCTCGGAACGCGCTACTCTAGTCGCGCGTCCATCGCGCGCACAAGACGCGCGGCTCCCGGATTTCATCGGGCCATTCCTCGCGTCCACAACCGCCCCCGGCCTTGTCGGTGTCGCGGTGCGCGCCTATACTGCGCGGCCATCCTGAACACGAGAGCGGCGGAGCGCATGCCGCGCGACCTTTGGAGCCCATGACCACGACCACCGAGACGTTTCGATTCGTCCGCATCGAGAACCGCGGCGCCGTGCGGGTGCTGTTCGTGCACCGCCCCGAGGTCCTGAACGCGCTGAATCGCGAGACCCTCGGCGAGATCGATCAGGCCGTGGCCCAGTTCATCGACGACGGCGCGGCCGGCGCCCTGATCGTCACGGGATCCGGCGAGAAGAGCTTCATCTCGGGCGCCGACATCAACGAGCTGGCCGTCCTCGATTCGCGCGGCGCCGAAGAGATTTCCCGCTTCGGCCAGCGGGCCGTAGGCCGGCTCGAGGATTCGCCGAAGCCGGTCATCGCCGCGATCAACGGCTTCGCGTTCGGAGGCGGCTGCGAGCTCGCGCTGGCCTGCCACATCCGGCTCGCGTCCGAGAACGCCGTGCTCGGTCTTCCCGAAGTCGGCCTCGGCATCATCCCCGGCTACGGCGGCACCCAGCGCCTGCCCCGCCTGATCGGCATGGGGCGCGCGCTCGAGCTCATCCTGAGTGGACGCCGCGTGAAGGCCGACGAGGCGCTCGCGATCGGGCTGGTCCAGCGCGTCGTGCCGCGCGACCAGCTGCTCGATCAGGCCACCGAGCTCGCGGCCGCGATCCTCAAGAACGGGCCGCTCGCGGTTTCCGCGGCGCTTGAATCGGTGCGGCGCGGTCTCGAGACGCCGCTGTCCGACGCGCTGCGACTCGAGAGCGCGCTGTTCGGAATCCTGGCATCGAGCCGGGACATGCACGAGGGCCTCCGGGCGTTTCTCGAGAAGCGCCCGGCCCAGTTCGAGCGCCGCTGATGGGAAAAGAGACCCTGCAGGACATCATCGCGATGCTGCTGTCGACCGTGCTCGGAACCCTGGTCGGATGGGAGCGTCAGATGGGCCGGAAGCCCGCCGGACTGCGCACGCACGTGCTGGTCTGCATGGGCTCGACGATGTTCACGCTGCTGACCGTGCACTCCGTGCGCGCGTTCGGTGGAAGCAGCCTCGATCCGACGCGCATCGTTCACGGCGTCGTGACCGGCGTGGGCTTCCTCGGCGCCGGCAGCATCCTCCGCCAGGAGGGCTACGTGCACGGGCTCACCACGGCGGCGAGCATCTGGATGGTGGCCGCCATCGGCACCACCGTCGGCGTGCACGCTTATCCGCTCGCGGTGGTCGGAACCGTGCTGGCGCTGATCGTGCTCGAAGGCTACCGCTGGGTCGAGCGCTGGCTGACGCCGGGTGACGAGGACAACGGCGGCTGAGCCTTCGATGCGGCCGGGTGGGACGGTCGCGGCCAGAGCAGCAGGAACAGGCCCAGCGTCATCAGCAGGATGAAGCGGAATCGAACGGCGGTCACAGGACACCTCCTTGTGCCGCGCCGTGACGCGATGCTCCGGCGTCCTCATCCACCGGATCGCGCCGGGGGACCGGCCGCGCACCGCGAATCCTGACACCGCGGCCCGGCCGCGGCAAGGGGCTTAGGACGCCGCGCGGACCTGCTCCAGGGCCTCGATCACGAGGTCGCCGATCTGCCGGGTCGAGAATCCCGAGTCAGTGCCGAGCGACGGCAGTCGCCTCGAGCGCAGGAGGTCGGCCACCGCCTCCTCGATATGCTGCGCCGCGCTCGACTCTCCGAGATAGCCCAACATCATGCTGATCGCCATGATGGTGGCGATGGGATTCGCCACCCCTCGTCCCGCGTATTTCGGCGCCGAGCCGTGGATCGGCTCGAACAGGCTGACGCGTCCCGGGTGGATGTTCCCGCTCGCCGCGATACCGAGCCCGCCCTGAATCATCGCCGAGAGGTCGGTGAAGATGTCTCCGAACATGTTGCTGGTGACGACCGTGTCGTACTGGGCCGGATCACGCACCACGTACATGCAGGCGGCGTCGATGTACTGGTGATCGCGCGTGACGTCCGGGTACTCGGCCCCGACCTCGGCGAACGTGCGGGTCCAGAGATCCATCGCGCGGATGGCGTTCGCCTTGTCGATCAGCGTCAGCTTCTTCGGCCGCCCGGCGCGCGCGGGGCGCGTCCTCGCCAGCTCGAAGGCATAGCGGATCGCGCGCTCGACGCCCTTTCGCGTGAACAGGATCTCCTGCGTCGCGATCTCATCGGGCGTGCCCTTCTTGAAGAAGCCCCGCATTCCGGCGTAGGCGTCCTCGGTGTTCTCGCGCACGACGGTGAAGTCCACGTCCTCGGGCCGCACGTCCTTCAGCGGACAGAGATGCTCGGCGTAGAGCCGGACCGGCCTGAGGTTCACGTAGAGGTCGAGGTCGAAACGCAACCGCGCGATGATCCCGAACTCGAGCAGGCCGACCTCGATCCTCGGATCCCCGATGGCGCCGAGCAGGATCGCATCGTGCGCGCGGATCTCCGAGAACGCGGCGTCGGGCAGGACCTCGCGCGACTCGAGGTAGTGCTCGGCGCCGAACGGGAAGCGCGTCGGCCGGATCTCGAATCCATGCAGCGAGGCAACGCGCTCGAGCACACGCAGCCCTTCGCCCACCACCTCGGGGCCGATGCCATCCCCCGGAATCACCGCGATGCGATGGCTCGCCATTCGTTCTCCCTCAGTGGCCGGTCGGGCCGGAACCGCCGGAGCCGCCCGGCGCGGGCGGCTTGTAGGCGTATTCGACGGTGGCCCACACCGGATGGGGCGCATTGTTCTTCATCGCCGGCTTGAAGCGCCACTCGTTCAGCGAACGCACGATCCCCGACACGACCAGCGGTGGAATCTCCGACGCCGGCATCCACGGCCAGAACAGCAGCGCGACGCGGCCGCGCTCGTCCACCAGCACCGGAAGCGCGAGGTCGAGGGTTGGCATCAGGGTCATCAGCGAATCGGGAAGACTCGGCCAGCCGCGCCGGAGGATCGTGGCGGATTCGTCCATCTGGACGAATTCCTCGATCTTCGGGCGCGCCGGCGAGGTCAGGAGCGCGGCCGCGCGGATTCCGATCAGGAGGTCGGTCGGCAGCGTGTCGGGCGCCGCGCCCGGCAGTCGCGAGCGGATCATGGCCAGCGCGGGAACGCGCCAGGTCGAATCCAGCGCCACCGCCGCGCGGAAGCTCTTCTGCGCCTGCGCCGCGTGACCGTTTCGCCACTGATGGACGCCGCTCAGGTATTCCGCCTCGGGCAGCGTGGGATCGAGAATCGCCGCGAATCGCGCCGCGGCCGCCGCCTGTTCCATCAGCCCTTCACGCCCGGCCGCGATCGCGAACACCAGCCACTCCTGGCCCGACATCGGGTGCGCGAGAATGCAGCCCTCGGCGGCGACGCGCGCATCGTGCCAGTGTCCGAGCGCCACGGCGACCTCGGCGCGCGCCCGCCAGACGTACCAGGCCCAGCCATCGAAGTGCCCGTTGGTCCACAGCGTCTCGCGCTCCCAGGGGTAGAGATGGCGCCGCTGCACCGGCAGCGTGTCGGTGAGCGCGGCGGTGAGCGGCGGGGCGACGAGCAGCGATTCGGCTCCTTCCGGACGGCCGATGCGGGCGAGGTCGAGCGCCAGCGCGAGATCGAGGTCGGCATCCGCGGGCGATCCCAGACGCAGGCGTCCGAGCGTGACCGCCGCGCGCGTATAGGCGCCGACTTCCTCGAGCTCACGCGCCGTCTTCGCCAGCTCCATCCGCTGAGCATCGGTGAGAGGCACGGGGCGCGTCGCGACCGCGTGACGCGCCGCCGCCCTGCGCGTGCCGGCGCGCGCCGGGGCGGCCGGCCTCAGCGCGGGCTTCTTCACCGGCCCGGCGAGCGCGATCGCCGCGGCCAGGATCATCGCCGCGGCTGAGGCCGCGAGCACCGTCGCGAGCGTCGGGCGCGGCCGAATCACGTCGTGCGCGTCTCGGCCAGGGCCTCGAGCACGGCGTGGATCTCGGCGTCGGTGAGCACGCGATCCACGCTCTTCGCGCGCTGAAAGACCGCCTGCACGCGTCCGGCGTTCGGCTCGATGCCGCGGCTCTCGAGCCAGAACACCACGTTGCTCTCGCCACTCATCGGGCCGACCTCGATCTCCTGCCGCCGTCCCAGCCACGAGGCGGGAACGCCGGAGTACACGCGGTCGGCGAGCCAGTCCTCGCCTTTGCGATACGCCTTGATCACGGCGGCCGCGTGGACGCCGGTGCCGGTGCGGAAGGCGTCGCGCCCGATCGCCGGATAATTCGGCGGGATCGCCACGCCGGTGGCGGCGCTCACGCGCTCGCAGTACTCGGGAAGCGCGCTGAGGTCGTTGTCGATCCAGCCCAGCAGCTTGAAGTTCACGAGCAGCTGATCCATCGCGGTGTTGCCGACGCGCTCGCCGATTCCGATCCCGCAGCCGTGCACGCGCGTCGCTCCGGCACGGACCGCCGCCAGTGAATTGATCACCGCCAGGCCGCGATCGGAATGGCCGTGCCAGTCGAGCTCGACGTCGGCGCCGCTCTCGCGCACCACCTCGAGCGCGAAGCGGGTCAGGTTCGCGGCGCCGGCCGGCGTCGCGTGTCCGACGGTGTCGCACAGGCAGAGCCGCTTCGCGCCGCATCGGATCGCGGTGAGGAACAGCTGCCGGAGCTGGGCGGGCTGCGCGCGCACCGTGTCCTCGGTCACGTACATCACCGGCAGGCCGTTCGAGACCGCGTAGGTCACCGCGTCCTCGGTGTGGCGCAGCATGACGTCGAGCGTCCAGTTCTCGGCGTACTGCCGGATCGGCGAGGAGCCGATGAAGGTGCAGACCTCGATCGGGACACCGGCCTTCTGAGAGATCTCGATCACCGGGGTGATGTCCTGCCGGAGCGTGCGCGCGGCGCAGTTCGGGCGGATGCGGTAACGGCGGCTGACGATCTCCTCGGCGAGCCTCAGCGTGTCGCGCACGACGTGCGGTCCGGCGCCGGGGAGCCCGATGTCGGCGGTGTCGAGGCCCAGCGATTCCATCAGCCCGAGGATCTCGAGCTTCTCGTCGATCGACGGGCTCCTCACCGACGGCGACTGAAGTCCGTCGCGGAGCGTCTCGTCGTCGAATTGAACGCGGAACGCCGGCTTCTGCCAGTGCTCGCCGGCGTCGTTCCAGTCGTAGATGAGTTCGCGATCCTGCATGGCGGGGTCGGTTCCGGCCTCCGAGTTCAGATTCGGACCCGTAAGAATAGCAGCTAAGCCCGTTCGACCAGCACGGCGATGCCCTGCCCGCCGCCGATGCACGCGCTCGCGATGCCGTAGCGCTTGCCGCGCTTGCCGAGCTCGATCAGCAGCGTGTAGATCAGGCGCGTGCCGGTGGCGCCGAGAGGATGGCCGAGCCCGATCGCCCCGCCGTTCACGTTCACCTTCTCGCGATCGAGCCCGAGGTCCTTCTCGACCGCCAGGTACTGGCCGGCGAAGGCCTCGTTGATCTCGAAGAGATCGACGTCTTCGAGCGCGACCCCCGCGCGCTCGAGCGTGCGCCGGATCGCGGGTGCGGGGCCGAATCCCATCGTGGTGGGATCGACGCCGACGCTGGCCCAGGCGCGGACGAATCCGAGCGGCTTCTTGCCGGCGGCCCTGGCCCCGGACGCGCTCGTCACCACGACGGCGGCCGCGCCGTCGACGATGCCCGACGCGTTGCCGGCGGTGACCATGGATTCGGGACCGAACGCGGCGGGAAGGGCGGCGAGCTTCTCGATCGAGGTGCCGGGGAAGAGGTGGTCGTCGAGCTCGACCATCACCGTCTTCTTGCCGAGCTTGACCTCGACCGGAACGCGTTCCTCGGCGAACCGACCATTGGTGTTCGCGGCGTTGGCGCGCTCGTGCGAGCGCAGCGCGTACTGGTCCTGCTGCTCGCGGGTGATGCCGAACTTCTTCGCCAGGTTGTCGGAGGTCTGCGCCATGTAGCAGCCGCAGTAGCTGTCCTTGAGCGCGACGAACAGCGAGTCCTCGAGTACCGGCGCGGCGCCGAGCCTGAACCCGGCGCGCGCCCCGCGCAGCACGTGCGGGGCCTGGCTCATGTTCTCCATGCCGCCCGCCAGCACCCACGAGGCCTCGCCGAGCTGGATCATCTGCGCCCCGCTGATCACGCTCTGAAGACCGGAGCCGCACAGGCGGTTGACGGTGAGCGCCGGGACCTCGATCGGAATCCCGGCCTTGAGACCGACGTGGCGCGCGCCGTACAGCGCGTCGCCGGAAGTCTGCAGCGCGTTTCCCATCACGACGTGATCGATCGTTTCGGGCGGAATGCCGGCGCGTGACAGCGCACCGCGCGCGGCGATGGCGCCGAGATCGAGCGCGGACACCGAGGCGAGAGCGCCGCCGTTCTGTCCGTCGCCACGCTTTCCGCCGATCCATTCGGCCATCGGGGTGCGCGCGCCGGAGACGATCACGATCTCGGGGAGAACGTTGCTGGCCACGGAACTGGCTCCTTGTTTGAAGGGAGGGGATGAAGCCTGGAATTCGGCTCGGCCGAGCGGCGTCGCGGCGAGCCTCGAGCCTTCGCAATCGAAGCTAGCAAACGAGGCAAGGGGTCACAAACGGCGGGGCGCTCGAATCCGCGCGCACGTCGTCACCGCGGGCTGGCGGGCGGACGCGCGAAACCGCTAGCTTCACGTACCACGTGAACCGCGGAGACCCGATGAAGTCGCACACCGAGCACCTGACGATGAGCGTTCCCACCCGGCGAGGCTTCGTGAACATCACCGGCGAGGTCGAGCGCGTCGTGCGCGCGAGCGGCGTGCGCGAGGGACTGGTGCTGGTGAACGCCATGCACATCACGGCCAGCGTCTTCATCAACGACGACGAATCCGGCCTCCACCACGACTACGAGGTCTGGCTGGAGAGGCTCGCTCCGCATGCGCCGACCTCCCAGT
>DATJEP010000106.1:0-12665 GCA_035496475.1 Candidatus Udaeobacter sp. | reverse complement strand
TCGTAAGTGAGGGCACGCGAGTCAGAGAATCCCGCGGCTCCTCGAACCACATCGGCTTTCCAGCAGCGTCGTGTGCGAGCCTGCGCTGATCGCGATACTCGAAGGCAGTGGTACCGCGGCGCCATGTCGCGGAATCCGCGTCGGCGCCGAGGGCGCGCGTGACGATGCGTTGCGCCGCGCTTCGCGCAGCGGGGAACGATCCGTAACGAGCTCCCAGTGCAGGCTCGGCGGCATGCGCCGCCGCGATCGCACCCGCGAGCCCCAGCGCAAGCATTGCGAGCCGTGCCGCTGGCCGCCTCACGAGAGCTTGCCCCGCTTCTCCAGCGCGGCGAGCTGCTCCGGCGTGTCGACGCCGGCGAACGGCTCCTCGCCCAGCACGACCTTGATGCGGACTCCGCGCTCCAGCGCGCGCAGCTGTTCGAGCCGCTCGGCGATCTCGCGCGGCGAGCGCGGCCACGACGCGAACTCGAACAGGAAGTCTCTGCGGAAGGCGTAGACGCCGGCATGACGGAGCGGCTCGGGCGCACCACCCGCCGCGACCGAAGCCTTGCGCGTGAAGTCGATCGCGAAGCCCTCGGGATCGACCGTCACCTTCACCACGTCATCACTGGCCATCGCGCGCGCGTCGGGTTCGTGATGGGCGATGGTGCCCATGCGGATGCCGGGATCGGACTTCATGGTGGTGATCAGTCGCGACACGGCCTCGGTCTCGAGCTCGGGCTCGTCGCCCTGGAGATTGAGGACGACGTCGGCGGCGGCGTGACGCCTCGCCACCTCGGCGACGCGGTCGGTGCCACTCGCGCACTCGGGTGACGTCATCTCGACGGCCGCGCCCCATGCGCGCGCCGCGCTCGCGATGCGCTCGTCGTCGGTCGCGATCACCAGCTCGTCGATGCCGCGCGCCTTGCGGGCGCGCTCCCACACATGCTGGAGCATGGGCTTGCCCCACAGCACGGCGAGGGGCTTGCCGGGAAAGCGCACCGCGGCGTAGCGCGCGGGAATGACTCCCAGCACGCCCGCGCTCATCGTCAGCCCTGGAGCTCCGCGATCATGTCGGAGACGTCCTTGCCGCTCTTCTGCAGGGCGGCGAGCTCGGCGGCGTCGAGCTTGAGCTCGATGACCTTCTCGACGCCCTTCGCGCCGAGCACGATCGGGACGCCGATGAAGAGATCCTTCAATCCGTACTCGCCCTCGAGCAGCACCGAGCACGGCACCAGGCGCTTCTGATCGGTGAGGATCGCCTCGACCATCTCGACCGCGCTCATTGCCGGCGCGTAGTAGGCCGAGCCGGTCTTCAGCAGCTTCACGATCTCGGCGCCGCCGTCACGGGTGCGCTGCGCGATCGCGTCGATCCGATCCTTGGGCAGCAGCTCCGTAATGCCGATGCCGCCGATGGTGGTGAAGCGCGGCAGCGGCACCATCGAATCGCCGTGCCCGCCCAGCACCATCGCGTGCACGTCGGCGCCCGAGATACCGAGCTCGAGCGCGATGAACGCGCGCATGCGCGCGGAGTCGAGAATGCCGGCCATGCCGAGCACGCGATGCTTCGGGAATCCGGTGCTCTTCCAGAACAGGTGCGCCATGACGTCGAGCGGGTTCGTGACCACCACGACGTAGGCGTTCGGCGCGTGCCGCTTCACCGCCTCAGCCGCCGGGCGGATGATGTCGGCATTCGCCTTCAGCAGGTCGGATCGCGACATGCCGGGCTTCCTCGGGAAGCCGGCGGTCATCACCACGACGTCGGCCCCCGCCACCGCGGCGAGATCGGTCGAGCCCTCGAGCCTCGCGCCCTTCCGCCACAGCGGTGCTGCCTGCAGCATGTCGAGGCTCTTGCCCTGCGGCAGCCCATCGACGATGTCGATCAGCGTCACGTCGGCGAGCCCACGCTCGGCGACGAACAGCGCGGCGTTCGCGCCGACGTTTCCACCGCCGATCACCGCGACCTTGTTCTTCACGTTCCTCTCCCCTGTTCGAGTCCCGTTTGGCCCGACAACCGAAACGCCACGTCCAGGGAGCTCAGGGCTCGACGGGCGTGGCGCGGTGTGGGACCGAGAAGTGGATCTAGTTGTTTTCGCCCGCGGCCGCCGGAACGACGTGCACCTTGCGCCGCGTCCCGCGGAAACGCGTGAACTTCACGCGGCCGTCGATCAGAGCAAACAGCGTGTCGTCCTTGCCGAGCCCGACGTTGGTTCCGGGGAACATGCGCGTTCCGCGCTGGCGCACGAGAATGTTGCCGGCGCGCACGTGCTGGCCGCCGAATCGCTTGACGCCGAGCCGCTGCGCATTTGATTCGCGGTTGTTCCGCGACGAGGACTGACCTTTCTTATGAGCCACGGATCGCTCCTATGCCTTGATGCCGGTCACGCGAATGCGCGTGAGCTCGTCGCGGTAACCGCGGCGCTTGCGATACTCGCGGCGACGCTTGAATTTGAAGATGCGCAGCTTCTCGCCGCGGTGATGATCGACGACCTCAGCGGTGAGCGAGGCACCCTTCACGTACGGCGCGCCGACCGTGATCTTGTCGCCATCGGCGACCAGCAGCACTTCTTCAAAGGTCAGCTTGGCGCCGGGATCGCCCTTCAGCCGTGCGACATTGAGCTCGTCGTCGGGCTGGACGCGGGTCTGGATCCCGTTGATGTTGACGATCACGTACATCGGACTTCTCCTTGAGGCATCGTGGGTTGCGGACGCGCGCGAAGGGAGTTTCGCAACCGGGATGACGGCGCCGTGCGCCCTGCTGCGTGTGCGCGGAACGCACGTTTCTACCATGCGGCCGAGCGAAGCGTCAAGGCAGCGTGAATGTCGCGCCGAAATGCGACTCCGGAGCGACGTGCGTTCGCCGGCGGCTAGCTCGAGGTCTTCTCCCGCAGCTTGATGCTGCAGCCGAGCGCCTTGGTCTCGGCGGTCGGAACGCCCTTCCCCGCCGCCACCGCATCGACGGCTTCGTTCAACCAGCGGTGCTGGACCTGGTCCGGCTCGCGGGCGTTGTCGTCGATCGCGCCGTGGTAGACGAGCTTGCCCTTTGCGTCGAACAGATACGCCTCGGGAGTGTGGGTCGCGCCAAAGGCCCGTCCCACCTCGGAGGTCGCGTCGACGACGTAGGGGAACTTGTAGCCGACGCTCTGGGCGCGCTCCTTCATCTCGTCGAAACCATCCTCGGGATAGGCCCCGGGATCATTCGAGTTGATCGCGATCACCCCGACGCCGTGCTCCACCGCGGCGTTGCCGATCGAGGCGATGCGGCCCTGCCAGGCCTTGACCCACGGGCAGTGATTGCAGATGAAGATCACCAGCGTGCCCTTCTTCCCCGCCGCGCCCGCGATCGAGACGTCCTCGCCCGTGGCGTTCTTCATCTTCACGTCGGACATTGGCGCCTTCTGCCCGAGACCGAACTCCTTCGCCTGAGCGCCCGCGACCAGAACCAAGGGCAGCATCGAGATCGTCATCGCGACGACGAGGGATCGAATCGACTTCATGGAGCGGACTCCTTCGCGGGTGTGCGCGCGGCCAGCGCGTGGTTGATCGCCGCATCGAAGCGGCTCGAATCGGATCGGCCTTCCCAGAATTCCACCAGACGTCCCTTGGCGTCGAAGACGAACGAGGCCGGCAGCGCTCCGGTCCACTTCGGGCTCAACGCGTTGATGAACGACATGTCGTCGCCGGTCTTCATGTACGTCGTGTCGGTGACACCGTGGGACGTCAGGAACTTCCGCACCGCGGAGACCTGGTCGGGAAAATCGGTGGAGACGAGCACCAGCCGAACGTCGCGCGCGTGGGCGCGAGCCACCGACAGCAGTGCCGGAAATTCCTCCCGGCACGGGTCGCACCAGGTCGCCCAGGCGTTGACGAGTGTCACGCCGCCGCGCGAAGCCACCAGCTCCGGAATCTCGCTCGGCAGGACCGCGATCACCGGCGGCGTGGTGTCCTCCGGCGCCGATGTGCGGCTCGTCGAAACCGCGCTCTTCGAGCCGCAGCTCTCGATCCCAGCGAGGCCAACGAGGAGGAGCAGAAGCGGGCCGAGCCCGCGGAGGACGCGCGTCATGCCCGGATCATAGCGGCGGCGGCGCATTCCATGTCCGGTGGCGGTCAAGGGCGGCGGATCACGTGACGCGCGCGGCGTGCCGTCATGGCCCGCACGACCCCCGTCTCGTCGCGCCTCAGATCATCGCGCCGTCATGCAGCGGCGCGCCGCGTGCGAAGCGATCGACCGCGAGCGGCGTCACGTCGATGCTCGGCGCGCGGCCGAGGATCATCTCCGCCAGCACCTGGCCGATCGCCGGCGACATCATGAGGCCATGACCACTGAACCCGGCCGCGACGAAGAACCCTTCGATGCCGGAGCAGCGCCCGAGCAGGGGATTGTGATCGGGCGTCATCTCATAGAGACCGGCCCACCCTTCGATCAGCTTCAAATCACGGAAGCGCGGCATGCGATGGACCAGCGGTGGAAGGAAGTCGTCGCGCCAGCGCGCGAGGTCGCAGTCGAAGTTCTCGCCGGTCGGCTCGTCGGCGCGGGTGCGGGCGACGACGATGCGATCGAGATCGCTGACGTGATCGGGATCGTCGTGGCGCCAGTGCACTCCGGTGGGATCGACCACCATCGGAAAGCGATAGGGCCACCGTTCGGGGAGCGCGCAACGAAACAGCTGCTGGCGTTGCGGCGCGATCGGCAGGTCGACTCCCGCCATCGCGCCGATCCGAGCCGCCCATGGCCCGGCCGCGTTCACCACCGACGCGCCGCTGATCCGGCGACCGTCCGCCAGCGCGACCCCGGTGACGCGGTCGTCGGTTCGATCGATCGCGCTCACTTCGGCGGTGATGTATTCGGCGCCGGCGCTCGCCGCGCCCGCGCGCATGCTCTTCAGGACTTCGCGCGGGCTCGCATAGCCATCCGCCGCGCCGAAGACTCCGAACGCGATGCCGTCGAGGTTCGCATCGGGCAGGCGGCGCGCGATCTCGCCGACTTCGAGCCGCTCGACCCGCGCCCCCAGGCTCGACTGCAGCTTGAAGCGCTGCTCGAAGGCAGCAATCTGATCATGGCCTACGATAAAGAGATAGCCGCGCTGCCTGAAGTTGGCGCGGGACTCCTGTCCACGCGCACGGATCGAGTCATCGAAGCCGCTCCAGAAGCGAACGCTGTGCTGGACCAGCGCGATGCTGACGCTCGAGCTGAACTGCTGCCGGATGCCGCCCATGGCGAGCGCCGACGAAGCGCGTGCGTAGGAAGGATCCCGCTCGATCACCGCGACGCGGAGGCGAGGCTCGGCGTCCAGGAGATGAAGGGCGATCGACGAGCCCATCACTCCGCCACCGATCACGATGACGTCGGCGGTCTGCATGGGGTTCGAGGCTAGGCGACCCGGCGCGTCGGGTGCAAGATCGCCGTGATCTCCGTGCGCCAACGGGCGCGAGGCGAAGCATGGAACGAAGGAGGCTTCCGATGAAACGAATCGAAGTCGCCGCGCTGCTCACCATCGGCGCGGTGGCGGGATGCATGGCCGGCGCGCCGCTCCCCCACGCTCAGACTGCCGAGTCCCATCCGCCGTCGAGCACCGGGACCACCGCGGCGTTCCGCCCGGCCGAAAACGTCATCCTCCTCGATCGGTCGGACTTCGCGATGGGAACCTCGGTCGAGTTCCATCATCTGCCCGAGGCGAACGAGCTGCAGGATGCCGCCGAGCAGTTCGCGCTCCGGCACGTGGTGATCGCACTCAACGCGTGGCCGCAGGGGAATCTCGACCTGCCGCGTTTCGGGATGCTGCCCGAGCAGGCCGACGCCATCGTCATCCTGCCGGGATATCCGCCGGACCGTACTTCGCTCGATGCGTGGCGGGCGCTCGGGGGCCGCGTGCGTCTGGTGCTGCAGGTGGATGGGCCGCCGGAGGATCGCAGCATCCTCGACGATCTCAACACGCTCAGGAATCTCGAGCGCGTGGTGGCGCGGATGGAGCACCCGACGCGCGCCGGATTCGAGCGGTTGCAGCGCCCGCTGAGTTTCGTGAAGCTGGTGGAGTGAATCGGGGCGCGCGGCGCGCTCCTACGTCCCCGGGACCGCTCCGACCACCTGCTTCGTCAGCTCGTGCTTGCCGTCGGTGAACACGCGCATCTGTCCGCGCTTGAGCTGCGGATCGTCCTTGAGATCGACGCGCAGCTTGAAGCGTTTCTCCAGCTCGGCGAAGCGGCGTCCCTCCTGCTCGACGAAGAACAGCGCCACCTCGGGAGCGACGCGCACGGTGATGCGCTTCTCGGTGCCGAGCGCGGCGACCCGCCGCATCGCCCGCTCCAGCTTGACCAGCATGGTTTCCGGGCTCGGCACCTTCCCGAGTCCGTCGCAATGCGGGCAATCCTCGGTGTAGTAATGGAGCAGGCTCGAGCGCTCGCGCTGCCGCGTCATCTCGATCAGGCCGAGCTCGCTGACCGCGAACGCCTTGGTGCGCGCGCGATCCTTGCGCAGCTCCTTGCGCAGCTCCTCGAGCACCGACTTCTTGTTCGCCTCGACCTCCATGTCGATGAAGTCGACCACGATGATGCCGCCGATGTCGCGCAGCCGGAGCTGGCGCGGCACCTCCTTCGCGGCTTCCATGTTGGTGCGGAAGATCGTCTCCTCCTGGCTCTTCTTTCCGGTGAAACGCCCGGTGTTGACGTCGACCGCCACCAGCGCTTCGGTGTGATCGATGCAGATGTAGCCGCCCTTCTTCAGCCAGACCTTGCGCTCGAAAGTCTTCTCGATCTGCGGCTCGATCGCGAAGGCGTCGAAGATCGGCTCGCGGCCCTTGTAGAGGATGACGCGGTCGCGCAGCTCGGGCGAGACCGCTTTCAGGTAGGACTGGATCTCGGCGTAGGAATCCTTGTCGTCGATGTAGACCTCTTCGACGTCCTCGGTGAAGAGGTCGCGGATCAGGCTGGCGGTCATCTCCAGCTCGCGATGCACCAGCGCCGGTGCGCGTGACGCGCCAGCCTTGCGCTCGATCTTCTGCCACAACTTGGCGAGATGCTTCACGTCGGCTTCGAAGTCGGAATCGCCCTTCCCCTCGCCGGCGGTGCGCGCGATCAGGCCGACCCCTTTCGGACGGACGTCGCTGATGATCGCCTTGATGCGCTGGCGCTCGGCGCGCTCCTCGATCCGGCGGGAGACGCCGACGTGCTCGACGCCCGGCATCAGCACGCAGAAGCGCCCGGGCAGGCTGATCTGCGCGGTGACGCGAGGGCCCTTGGTGCCGATCGACTCCTTGGTGATCTGGACCAGGACCTCCTGGCCCTTCTTCAGCGAGTCCTCGATCTTCGGCACCGCCGCGCGGCGGCGGCGGCCCGGGCTCGCGCCCTCGTCGAGATCGGACATGTCGTCGATGTCGAGCGACTCGGCGAGGTCCGAGGCGTGGAGGAATCCGGTGCGCGCCAGGCCAAGATCGACGAAGGCGGCCTGCATCCCGGGCAGCACCGCGTTGACGCGGCCCTTGTAGATGTCGCCGACGTGGCGGCGCTGCTCGGCGCGCTCAACGAACAGCTCGGCGAGCTCATCGTCCTCGAGAATGGCGATGCGGGTTTCGTAGGAATCGGCGTTGATGATGATCTTCTGCTTCACCGGGGCCTCACGGCCCGCGCGACGTCGGTCAGGCGGTGCAGGCGACGAGCAGCTCCAGAGGATCGAGGCGCGTTCCGCTCGAGTCGGCCCACAGCGAGCATCGCTCGACATCGGTCGTGCGTGCGTCCGCCGCGGGGAAGAGCAGCGCCACCACCTCGTCCGGACGAACCTGTGCGCGCACCATGAATCTGAGGTGCGCCACCAGCGCGGCCGGATCCTCCGGGGTGCCCGCCTCGAGCGACACGATCGAGGGCCGGGCGTCGAATTCGCGGGTCTGGCCTTCGCTGCGGCGGCGCACGATCAGATGCTCGCGCGACAGCAGCTCGTGAATGCGCGCCTCGAGCTCCGCGGGGAATCGCTCCGGCGCGAGGCCGGCCTCCTCGAGGAACGGCCGGGGAAAACGCACCCGGTACGAGGCGCCTTCGAGCTGGCTCATGAGCGAAGGCGACTTGAAAAGGATGGGCTGTGACGCGAGCACCTGGAGGCCCTCGGGCAGCACCGCGTTGAGCCTCGCGACGAGGTCGACGGCGGGCGGCTGCGAGAGCTCGAGGTCGAACGCCTCGGCCCGTGAACGGTAGCCCAGGGGCAACGGTGGTCCGAACGACATCTTGAGATGCGGATGGTGTCCCTGGGTGAAGCTGAGCGGCAATCCGGAGCGGCGCAGAGCCCGCTCCCACGTGCGCATGAGGTCGAGGTGCGAGGTGAACCGCATCTCGATTCCCTTTTCGAACACGATGCGAAAACGCGTGCTGGTGTGAATCCCGGTCGCGCGGCGCTCGGCGGCCGGCGCGAGAGAAGGGGTGCGGCGCGGCGCGGGCACGCCCGGCCCGTGACCGCCGCGGCGGGCGCGCGAGCGCCGGCCGAACGCGGCCGGCGGCACGGCCGCGCGGGCGCGATCGAGATCGAGCGGCGCGTGCGGCTGCTTGACCCACGGCCGCTGCGGACATTCGATCACGCCGCAGGAGAAGCAGATGTCCTCGAGCCGGCAGTCGTCGGTGATCGCCGCCTGATCGGCGCGCCGCTTCTCGCGCGCCAGGAACTTGCGCGTCACCGGAGACTGGACCACGTCCCAGGGCTGATCGAGATCGACCTCGCGTTCGATCAGCTGGCGCTCGGGATCGAGGCCGAGGTCGCGGAACACCTCGAGCCAGGTCTCGAACCGCAGATGCTCGGTCCAGGCATCGAAGCGGCAGCCGCGCCGCCACGCTTCCTCGACCGCCTGTCCGAGCCGGCGATCGCCACGCGTGAACACGCCTTCGAGCAGCGAGGTCTCGGCGTCACGGTACTTGAGCGTGAGCGGCTTGCCGCGCGCGGCGACTCGCAGCACGCCCAGCCGGCGGTTGAGCTCGGCGGTGCTGACCTGCTCGGCCCACGCGAACGGCGTGTGCGGCTTCGGCACGTGCGGCGACACGCTGACGGTGATGCGGAAGTTTCGGTTGCCTTCGGCGCGCGCGCGCTGCGCGGCCTTCATGCCGAGATCGAGGATCGCGACCAGATCCTCGTCGTTCTCGCCCGGCAGGCCGCACATGAAGTAGAGCTTGGCGCCGGTGTAGCCCTCACGCGCCGCGATGCCGACCGAGTTCAGCAGCTCGTCCTCGGTGTGATTCTTGTTGATCACGTCGCGCATGCGCTGGCTGCCGGCCTCGGGCGCCAGCGTGATCGAGCCCTTCTTCTGCGCGGCCATGCGACGCGCCACGTCGACCGGCACGTTGTCGGGCCGTGTCGAGGGCAGCGAGAGCTGGACCCGCGTCGGGCACAGCTCGTCGGTCAGCGCCTTGACCTGATCGACGATCTGGGTGTGATCGGTGCTGGAGAGCGAGATCAGCGAGACCTCTTCGAGGCCGGTGGCCTGCAATCCGCGCAGCACCTCTTCCACCACCTGCTGCGCCGGCTTCTCGCGCACCGGGCGGTTGATCATGCCAGCCTGGCAGAAGCGGCAGCCGCGCGTGCAGCCACGCATGATCTCGACCGACAGGCGGTCGTGCGTGATCTCGCCGACCGGCACCAACGGAGCGGCCGGGTAGTACTCGCTCTTGAGCTCTCGCACCCACACCGACGACACGCGGGCCGGATAACCGGGCCGCGCGGTCGGAATCAGCCATCCTTCCGGCGTGACGCGCGTCTCGTAGCCGGCCGGAACATAGACGCCGGGCACGTGCGCCAGATGCCGCAGCAGCCGCGCCCGCGGCCAGGAGCCACGCTTCGACTCGCCCACCGCGTCGACCACGGCGTGGATGACTTCCTCGCCGTCGCCGATCACGAACGCGTCGATGAATTCCGCCATCGGCTCGGGGCTGAACGCCTGCGCGCCCCCGGCGATGACCAGCGCATGCGTCCCGTCACGATCGCGCGAGTGCAGCGGCAGTCCGGCGAGGTCCAGCATGTTGAGCACGTTGGTGTACTGGAGCTCGTACTGCAGCGAGAAGCCGATGATGTCGAACTCGTGCGCGGCGGCGTGCGAATCGAGCGAGAACAGCGGGATGCCGGAGCGCCGCATCTCGGCTTCGGCATCCGGCCACGGCGCGAACGTCAGCTCGGCGGCGACGTCCTCGCGCTGGTTCAGCACGTGATGGATGATGCGCATGCCGACGTTCGAGAGCCCGATCTCGTAGGCATCGGGAAACGCCAGCAGCACGCGCACCGCGGCGAGCTCCAACGGCTTCCTCGGGACGTGCAGCGCGTTGCCGAGATAGCGATTGGGCTTGGAGACGCGGGGCAGCAGCTGATGCTGGATACGTTCGGATACCGCCGTCATGGACGGTCCTCGGGTCCGACTGCGGCTGGCCGCGAGCCCGGCCCGGACTCCCGGCGCTCGAGGCGATGAGTGCTCGCCCAGGCGGGGATGGTGTGATTCAAACGCGGGAAAACTAACACACGGCATCAGTGCTGCCAACGAACGCGCCGCGAAGGCCCGGGCCCGGTGCCGACGAAACAGCGTCCGGGGCCGCCCCGCGCGGCTTTGCTATAGTGCCGCGCTCGCGAGAAACGACGCTTTTTGCACCCTGTCCGCGTGAAACGCGGGAGGAGAATCGACCGTGACCGGCTTCGCCGCCAATCACGTCTCAGGATCGACCGACGTCGCGAGCGAGTTCCTCGGCGAGCTCGAGCGCTCGATCGCGACCGACGTCTCGACCACTCCGCCGCAGTTTCGCGCCTCACTGCTGCGCCGGCTTCGCGCCGCGCAGGCGGCGCAGCCTTCGATGGCCCTCATCCATCAGCTCGCCGCGCGTGCGCTCGACGTCGCGGACACCGCGCTCCGCCGCGGCGACTCCCTGCCGGATCTGCGCCGGCATCTCGCCGCCTCCTGCGCCGCCGAGCGTGACGATCTCGCGTCGGCCCGGGCCTCGGTCGCGAAACAGGCACGGTCGCTGATCGTCGAGCGCGGCGGCTGGATCGCCACGCTCTCCGCCAGCGCGGCGGTGCGCGACGCGCTGCTGCTCGCCCATCGCGACGGTCTGATGCCGCGCGCCCTGATCGCCGAGTCGCGCCCGCTCGGCGAGGGTCGCGCGCTGGCGGCGGAGCTGGCGGCGGCCGGCGTGCCGGTCTGGAACGTGGTCGATGCGGCGCTGCCGCTCCTCATCTCGCAGGCGCGGATGGTGTGGATCGGCGCCGACGCGGTGACCGACCACGGCGTGCTCAACAAGATCGGCTCGTTCGCGGCGGCGCTCGCCGCGCGCGAGCACTCGGTGCCGATCTACGCGCTGGCCTCGCGGCGCAAGTTCCTGCCGGCGGCGACCGCCGCGTTGCGCATCGTCGAGATGCCGGCTGATGAAGTGTGGGAGGACCCGCCGGCCGAGGTGCGCGCGCGCAACGTCTACTTCGAATCGGTGCCGCTGGCGCTGTTGCGCGGCGTGGTGGTGGAGGACGCCGTGATCGGCGCCGCCGAGAGCGTGGCGCTGGCGCGCGAGCGCGCGCTGCCGGACGAGCTGGCCACCGCGCCCTGAATCGATTCGCCGGCGCGGGCCTGGTGCTCGCGCAGGTAGCGGCCGGTCCACGACGCCGCGGTCGCGGCGATCACTTCGGGCGGGCCTTCGGCGACCAGGCCGCCGCCGCGCTCCCCGCCGTCCGGACCGAGGTCGACGATCCAGTCGCAGGCCGCGATCACGTCGAGGTTGTGCTCGATCACGATCACGGTGTCGCCGCGGCCGGTCAGCTCGTCGAGAACGTCGAGCAGGCGCTGCACGTCGGCGAAATGGAGTCCCACGGTCGGCTCATCGAGCAGGTAGAGCGAGGGCCCCTCGCCGCGACTCGACAGCTCGCGCGCGATCTTCAGCCTCTGCGCCTCGCCGCCCGACAGCTGCGTCGCCGCCTGTCCGAGCTTGAGATACCCGAGACCGACGCGGCGGAGCAGGTTGAGCGTGCGGGTGAAACGCGGCTCGCGTGCGAAATGCTCGAACGCCTGATCGACGGTGAGATCGAGCGCCTCACGAATGCTGAGACCCCGATAGCGGACTTCGAGGACTTCGCGCCGGAAGCGCGCCCCTTCGCACACCTCGCACGGCACGGTCAGGTCGGCGAGGAAGTACATCTCCACCGTCACCCAGCCCGCGCCCTCGCAGCGTTCGCAGCGGCCGCCCGGCGTGTTGAACGAGAACGCGCCCTCCTTGAGCCCGCGGGCGAGTGCCAGCGGCTGCCGGGCATAGATCTCGCGCAGCGGTGCGAGCGCGCCGAGATACGTGGCCGGGCAGGAGCGCGGCGTCCGTCCGATCGGCGATTGATCCACCATGACCACGCGCTTCAGGCGATCGAGCCCGCGGATCGCACGGTGCGTTCCGATCACCGCGTCGCCGCGCTCGTCGAAATGGCGCAGCGCGGCGCGATACAGCACATCCTCGATCAGGCTGCTCTTGCCGGAGCCGGAGACTCCGGTCACCGCGCTCAGGCGACCGAGCGGAAAGCGGGCGGTGATGTCCTTCAAGTTGTGCTCGCTCGCGCCTTCGATCACCAGGAACTCGTCGGGCTTATCGCGCACCTGCGTCCCGGCCCGCGTTTCCGATGCCGGGCCGCGCGACGAGCGCCCGCGACGCGAAGCGGAGCGGAGCGACGTTGCATACGAATCCCGCCGCGTCCGCTCGACGCGTCG
>DATJEP010000105.1:0-24863 GCA_035496475.1 Candidatus Udaeobacter sp. | reverse complement strand
CCTGGTCCCCGCCCTCGGAGTCGCACGGCCGCTGGTGGACCGACCTGCCCTGCCGCGGCTGCGACCGCACCGCGTGTCCGCACTGGAACTGCATGCCGAGCCTCTCCGCCGAGGTGGCGGCACGCCTCGTCCTCGAACACCTGGAGCGTCATGACCGATTCGCTGCCGGTCTCGGTGTTGCTGCTGGCGCGTGACGAGGCGCCGCGGCTCGAGCGGCTGCTGCCGCTGCTCTCGTTCGCGCGCGAGGTGGTGGTGGTGTGCGATCCCGCCGGCTGCGAGGCCGAGCGCGATGTCGCGGCGCGGCACGGCGCACGGTTCTTCACCCGCGCGTTCGACGGATTCGGACCCCAGCGCCAGTTCGGGCTCGAGCAATGCACGCAGCCGTGGATGCTGTGGATCGATGCTGACGAGTGGCCGGACGCCGCGCTGATCGTCTCGCTGCGGTCCCGGCTTGGAAACGCCGCCACGGAGAGCGCCGGCGCGGCCGGACTCAGGCTCGCGCGACGCACGTGGTTCCTCGGCAGGCGCATCCGCTTCTGCGGCTGGGGGACCGAGCGCATCGTGCGCGCCGGCCGTCGCGACCGCGTCCGCTTCGACGATGCTCCCGTACACGAGCGGCTGTTCGTCGAGGGCCGGATCGAAGACGTCGGGGGAATGCTCGAACACCACAGCTACGCCTCGATCGACGAATGCACGCGCAAGATGACGCGCTACGCCCGCGCCGGCGCGGAGCGGGCGTGGAAGGAGGGCCGCCGCGCGAGCTCGATCGACGTGGCGGTGCGACCGGCGCTCCGATTCCTTCGCCAGTACGTGCTCCAGCTCGGGTTCCTCGACGGCGTTCGCGGCTTGCTCGTCTGCTGCTTCTCCGCCGGCCAGGTCTATCTCAAGTACGCCACGCTGTGGGAGCGCACGCGGGCGGCGCGCGGGGGGGCCGATTCGTGATCCATGCCTGCTTCTTCGGCGCCTATGACCGCGGCTATCCGCGCAACCGGATCCTTCGCGAAGGTCTTCGCCGCGCCGGCGTCGACGTGCTCGAAGCCTGTGCGCCCGGGCGTCGCGCGCTCCGGCGCTATCCCGCGCTCATCGCCGCGTTCGCGAAGGTCTCCCGGGTCAGTGACGTCGTGCTGGTCCCGGAATTCCGCCACAAGGACGTCCCGCTGGCGCGGCTCCTCAGCGGGAGACGGCCGCTGATCTTCGATCCACTCGTCTCCCGCCACGACACACTGGTCGGCGACTGGCGGCTGCACCGGCCCGGTTCGCCCCAGGCGCGCTGGAATCGCAACATCGACCGCTCGGCGTTCCGGATGGCGGACCGCGTGATCTGCGACACCTGGGCGCATGGCGCGCTGTTCGAGTCGCTGGGCGCTTCGGGCGCGCACCTCCGGCGCGTGCTGGTCGGCGCCGAGGACGCCTTCTTCGGCGTTCCGCCGCCGCCCGCCGAACCGCCGGTGCGGCTGGTCTACATCGGAGGCTTCCTTCCCCTGCACGGCGTTCCGATCCTGATCCAGGCCGCCGGAATTCTCGAGGGGCGCGCGGCGCGCCTGCCGGAATTCCGCATTCAGCTGATCGGCCGCGGGATCGAGTTCGCCGAGGCGCAGGCGCTGGCATCGCGGCTCTCGCTCGAGCGGCTCGACTTCACCGGCGTCACCGACTATGGCGACGCGCCCCGCGTCCTCGCCGACGCGCACGTCGCGCTCGGCGCGTTCGGCGCCGGAGAGAAGGCGGACCGCGTGATTCCGCACAAGGTCTATCAGGGCCTGGCTTCCGGGCGGATCGTGGTCACCGGGGATGGCGCCGGCCTGCGCGAAGTCTTCACCCCGGGCGAGCACCTGATCGCGGTGCCGCGCGGCGACGCCGAGGCGCTGGCCGCCGCGCTCGAGCGCGTGATCGCGGATCCGGCGCTGCGTGCGTGCGTCGGAGCCGCCGGGCGCGCCCGCGCGCTCGAGGTCGCGACGCCGGATCGCGTCGGCGCGTCCCTGTCGAGTGTGCTCGAGGAATGCGTGAAGGCCCGCGCGTGAAGGTCGCTCACCTCGACACCGGCCGCACCTGGCGCGGCGGCCAGGCGCAGGTGCTGCTCCTGATCGAGGGCTTGCGCCGTCGCGGGATCGAGAATCTGCTGCTCGCTCCGCCCGGCCCGCTGCTCGATCGCGCGCGCTCGCTCGGGATCGACTGTCGCGTCTGGCGCGTGCGCGCGGAGCTCGATCCCGTCGCGGTGCTGACCGGATCGCGGGCGCTCGCAGGAGTCGACGTCGCGCACGCGCACAGCGCGCATGCCCACGCCGCCGGCGTCCCCGCCGCCCGGCTCGCGCGCGTGCCGGCCGTCGTGGTGTCGCGTCGCGTCGACTTCGAGGTGGCGAAGAATCCGCTGAGCCGGCTCAAGTACCGGCTGCCCGTCGACCGCTATCTCTGCATCAGCCGCGGCGTCGAGGAGGTGCTGCGGAAGGCGCGGATTCCCGAGTCGCGACTCGCGCGGGTTCCGAGCGGCGTCGCGTTCCATGCCCCGCCGGCCTCGACGTTCGACCTGCGCCAGGCGATCGGCGCGGCCCCGTCCGATCCGGTGGTCGGAACCGTCGCCGCACTGGCGCCGCACAAGAACCACGCCGACCTGATGCGCGCGGCGGCCCTCGTCATCCGCGCCCGTCCCGAGACCCGCTTCGTCTGGCTCGGCGAGGGGGAATGTCGCGCCGCGCTCGAGCGACAGCGCGCGGAGCTCGGGCTCGAGCGCCACGTGCACCTGCTCGGCTTTCGCGAGGACGCGCTCGCGCTCGTTCCGCAGTTCACCGTGTTCGCGCTGGCCTCGTATCTCGAAGGGCTGTGCACGTCGCTGATCGACGCGCAGCGTCTCGGCGTCCCGGTGGTGGCATCCCGCACCGGCGGGATTCCCGACGTGATCGAAGACGGCGTGAACGGCCGGCTGGTCCCGCCGCGAGATCCCGAGGCGCTCGCGGCCGCGATCCTCGAGGCTCTGGCCGATCCTGCCCGACGCGCCTCGTGGGCGGCGGCCGGGCTGGTGACCGCGCCGCGGTTCAGCGCCGATCACATGGTGGAAGGAACGCTCGAGGTCTATCGCGCCGTGCTGCGCGAGCACGGGAGGGACCATGCGCTGGACTGAATGGGTGCCCGGGGAGCCGGGCCCCGGAGGCGGCGCGCTGCGCGTCGCGCAATCCGCGCTCCTGATCCTCGCGTTCGTGCTTCCGTTCAGCATCGCGATGACCGAGGCCGCGCTGATCGCGGGAATCGGCGCGCTGCTCGTGAGCCTCGCGCGCGCCGGGCGGCTGCGGGCGCCGTCGACCTGGCTCTGGCCCGCCAGCCTCGCGCTCGCCGCCTGCTGGCTGCTGAGCTCGGCATTCAGCTCGAACCCCGCCGACTCGTTCTTTCACGCCCGCAAGCTCTATGCACTGGGATTGATCCCGCTCGCCGCGGTGGCGGCGCGCGATCCGCGCGTGCGGTCGCGGATCGTGCCGCACGTTCTCACCGGCGCGGCGCTCACGGCGCTGATCGGGTTCCTCATCTATATGGTTCGCGTTCCCTCGCAACCCAACTACCGCCTGCAGTCGGTGCTGTCGAACCAGATGACGTCGGGCGGCGTGTTGTCGGCGGCGTTCCTGTGGGCGATGGCCACCGCGCTCGGCGGCTCGAGCCGCCGCTGGCTGCGGGTGACGGTCGCGATTCCGCTCGCGCTCGCGCTGGCGCTGACCCAGACGCGGAGCCACTGGCTCGGTACCGCGGCCGGCGCGATCGCGATCCTGATCGCGCTCGCGCCGCGCTGGTGGTGGGCGCCGCTGGTGACGGTGGCCGCCGGCATCCGCTTCGCTCCGGCCCATCTGGCCGCGCGCTTTTACAGCATCATCGATCCCAACGAGCCGGGGAACCGCGGCCGGTTGTCGATGTGGCGATCGGCCCGCGACATCGTTCGGGATCATCCGCTGATCGGGGTCGGCTGCCAGGATCTGCTCAGCCTCTACCGCCGCTACCGCTACCCCGACTGGACGTTCGAGAGCGGGCATTTCCACAACAACTTCATCCAGATCGCGGTGATGACCGGCGCGCTCGGTCTCGCCGCGTTCCTGTTCTGGCTGGTCGCGGGCGCGTGCGACCTCGGCCGCGCGATGGCCGTCGCACGGGGCGGCGATCGCGGACTCGCGGCGGCCGGAATCGGCATCTTCACCGCGCTGCTCGTGAGCGGCATGTTCGACTACACGTTCGGCGACGCCGAAGTCGTCTACCACACCTTCCTCGCGCTCGGCCTCGCCGGCGCGATCATTGGATCGCGAGACGCGGACGCGGTGATCTCCGGGGCCGCCGTCGCGGCCCGGCCCTCGGAGACCGTCTCGGCGACGCGTGCCACCCTCGCTCTCGCGGTTGACGCTCCCGTGCGGGGCGATTAGGTTCACACAAACGTCCGTTCAACCCTGAGGAGCCGCAACGCATGAGCGACGTCCTGGGCTGGCTCGGAGCCGGCATCCCGTTGCTCGGGCTCGTGATCTTCGTTCACGAGCTCGGCCATTTCCTTGCCGCCAAGGCCCGGGGTGTGCGCGTTCTGCGCTTCTCGCTCGGCTTCGGCCCGAAGATGATCGGCTTCAAGCGCGGCGAGACCGAATACCAGATCTCATGGGTGCCGCTCGGCGGTTACGTCCAGATGGCGGGCGATTCGCCGGGCGAGGACGGCTCGATGCCCGAGGGGCCGGATCAATTCCTGTCGCATCCCTGGCCGGGACGAATGCTGATCGCGGTGTCGGGCCCGCTCGCGAACCTCGTCACCGCGTTCGTGATCATGGTGGTGGTGGGGATGATCGGGGTGTCGTATCCCGACGCGCCGAACGTGCTCGGCGCCGTGCCCGACACCAGCGTCGCCCATGCCCGCGGCCTCCGTGAAGGCGACCACGTCATCGGCCTGAACGGCACCCGGGTCCGGAGCTGGGTGGAGATCTTCGTTCTGAATTCACGCGTCGATCACACGCGCCCGGTCGAGCTCAAGGTCCGGCGCGCCGATCGCGTATTCAGCGTCCCGCTGAGCGCGGACCAGCGCGAGCCCCTGTTCTCGAGCCTGCAGCGTCCCGCTGATCCGCCGCTGGTCGGCTCGGTAATCACCGGCATGCCGGCTTACAAGGCCGGGCTCAAGGACGGAGATCGGATCGTCCTGGTCGACGGCGACTCGATCGCGACCTGGAGCGATCTGCGCGCCCACATCGGCGCCCGCGCGGACCGTCCGGTCCACCTGAGGCTCAGCCGGGGAGGGGACAGCTTCGACGTCACGCTCACGCCCATGAACTCGACCGGAAGGAGCGGCGGCCCGGGCCAGATCGGCATCGAGCCCCCGTTCCACGGCTTCTACGTCGAGCGGCATTCGCTGCTGGAATCGATCGACCTCGGCTTCCACGCCACGCTGGCGCTGGTCGCGAACGTCTATCGCGGCATGTGGCTCACCGTCTCGCGCCCGCTCTACTACCGCGAGTATCTCGGCGGGCCTCTGTTCATCGCTCAGGCGGCGAACGAGGCGGCGCGGCGCGGCCTCGATTCGTATCTGCAGCTGCTCGCCATGATCAATATCGCGATCATGGCGTTCAATCTGCTTCCGCTGCCCGTGCTCGACGGCGGGCACATCCTGCTCGCGCTGCTCCAGGCGCTGCGGCGGCAGGGAATCTCGGTGCGCACCTATCTCAACTTCCAACGGATCGGCCTGATCGTGCTCGGGACGCTGTTCATCCTGATCGTCGTCGTCAACGATCCCTGGCGCGTGATTCAACGTCAGCGTGCGCTCGAGCGAGCGCCCAGACCCGCTCCCCGGGAGAAGGTGGTTGCGCCGACCGCGCGGTGATCGCGTCCGAGTCGTTGCCCTCGGCGGGCTCGCGCTGGCGCTGATCGCACTTCCACAGCCGTCGCGGGCTCAGCAGGGATTGCCGAGCGAGCTCCAGCAGATCGAGCGCATCCGCTTCGAAGGTCGCCGTCACGTTCCGGCGAAAGAGCTGCGCTCGGTGATGAAGACGCAGACGCCATCGGTCCTTCCGTGGCGCGACCGCCCGGTGCTGAGGCTCGACTTCGTCCGCGCCGACACCGTCGCGATCATCAACGTCTATCGTCAGCACGGCTACCTCGACGCCGATGCCACCGCGCGGATCCGCACGCGGGCAGGAGGGACCCAGGCCGAGCTGACATTCGTGATTCGCGAAGGCGCGCAATCCCATGTTCGCGCGGTGGAGTTCACCGGCGTGCACGCGATGCCGGAGACGCCGCTCCGGCAGAAGATCTACACGCGGCAGGGCCGGCCCTTCAATCCCTCCGCGCTGGTGGTCGACACCCTGCGTATCGCCGAGGTCTACCAGGACCGCGGCTACCGGCCGCGCGTCGTGGCCGACACTTCGCGCCGCGAGAACGAGATCACGGTGCGCTACACCATCAGTGAAGGGCCGCTCTATCACTTCGGCCAGGTCTACTATTCCTCGCCCGGGCCACTCGGAGTTCAGCGCTCACTGATCGAGCGGATGCTCGACGTCCACACCGGCGAGATCTACCGCACCTCGCGCATTCAGCGATCGGTCGAACATCTCTACGCCACCGATCTCTTCCGCTCGATCCAGGTCACACCGCTCCCGGATTCCACCAACTCGCTGATCGAGATCAGCATGAGGCTGGAGGAGCGGAAGCGACGCTGGATCGACGCCGGCATCGGCAGCGGAACCAGCGAACGCTTCAGCCTGAACGGCTCGTGGGGGCACCGCAATCTCGGCGGCCGCGGCATCGCGGGCATCCTCGGCAGCCGGCTGTCGCTGGACAAGGACGCGAAGTTCCTGCTGTGGAGAACCGAGGCCAGCCTGCAGACGCCGCTGCTCCTCGGCGTGCGCGCCTCGGGGCAGGCGACCGCCTACTACCAGCAGAGCGACGACCGGGTCACCGGCTTCGACTCGCTGGTCATCCACCAGCGCGCGCCGGGCGTCCGCTTCCAGGTGCAGCGCGAATTCTCGCGTATCCTCAAGCTGACCGCGACCCAGGACAACATCTACGTCGAGCAGAGCGTCGGCTTCCTCAAGGCGCTCAGCGACTCGGTCCAGCAGTCGATCCTCGCGACGTTCCCGTCGCGCTACAACACCCACCTCGTGAATCTCGCGCTCGACCGCGACGCTCGTGACGATCCCCTGACGCCGACACGGGGCTCGGCGCAGAGCGTGAGCGGCGAGATCGCGGGCGGTCCGCTGAAGGGATCGAGCAGCTATTCCAAGGGTCAGATCGCGAGCGCGTGGTACACACCGCTGCCGCAGCTCCGGGTGCTGGCGCTTCAGGTTCGGGCCGGCCTTGCCCGCCCGTTCGGCAAGGCGGTCGAGTTCAGCCCCGCGGATACACTGGTTTCGGCGGAGGTCGCCCGTGTCCCGATCGCCAATCGATTCCGCATCGGCGGCGTCAACTCGGTCCGTGGCTTCGCCGAAAACAGCCTTGCGCCCGAGGGCGGCCTGGCCATGGTCCAGGTCAACGCCGAGCTTCGCGTCCCGGTCGTCGGCCCCTTCGGGGTGGAATTTTACATCGATGGTGGGAATGTCTGGCCCACCGCCGGGGATATACATCTGAGCGATCTGAGGCCGCGGATCGGGGGGACGCCCGTGAAACCGGGCGAAATGCGATACGTCTATGGATTGGGTCCACGCCTGAATCTTCCATTCGGGCCGCTCCGGCTCGACATCACCTGGAGCCAGCGGAGAATCGGCTCGGATGGAAAACGATTCCTCGGCAAGCTGCAGTTCGCCATCGGACCCTCGTTCTGAGCCATGAGCGATTCGAAGCCTCCGGAAGAGGAAGAGCAGCCCCGCCCGCATCACGATCTCGGCGAGGACATCGCCCACGTCGGCGAGGAGATCGCGCACGAGATCGCCGAGGTGGTCGAGCACGTCCCGGAGCCGGTGCGATGGACGATCGGCAAGCTGGTCCGCCTGACCCTGATCTCGATCGCCGGGCTCATCATTCTCGCCGTGGTCTCGGTCGCGCTCTACCTCGCGCATCGCACCGAGCTGGTGGCGAAGGAAGTCTCGCTGGTGCTGAATCAGGCTCTGGCGCAGCACTCAGACGTCGCGCTGGTGATCCGCGACATTCGCGGAAACCCCACCTCGGGCTTCCGGGTGATCTCGCCGAGCGTGCGCTTCCGCGACGGCAATCTGCCGCCGCTGCTCGAGGCGGGCAGCATGCGGATCGGTTATTCGCTGTGGGGCCTGATGGCGGGCAAGCAGCGATCGATCGAAGTCGAGTTCGACCATCCCGTCGTTCATCTGTCGCGCGACAAGGACGGCCACCTCCGACTGCCGCGCTGGGAGGGGAAGTCGAACGCCAGCGCCCGCGCTCAGGCGGTCCGCATCCACCTCGTCCTGCACGACGCCGAGGTGGTGATGCCGGAGCCCGTGATGAGCGTTCACCAGGCGAATCTCGACGCCGTGGCGCTGACCGCGCCGCCCAGGATCGACGTCGCCCTGCTCGACTGGAAGCAGGGTCCCTACGCGACCCGGCTCGACGGACTGAGGGGACACGCCGAGCTGAGCGACAGCGTGCGCATCCAGATCAGCGATCTCAACTCCCCCGAGCTGATGCTCTCGGGCAGCATGACCTGGGCACGCGCGGGCGGCCCGCGCCACGTTCGCGCGCACATCGGCCGCGTGCGCTGGCCGCTCCTCGCGCGCGTCTTCGACAATAAGACCTTCGACGTGCCGGGTGAGGCGAGCGGCGACCTCGACGTCGCCGGCGACCGGACCTGGGCGGGTCTCTTCCGCACCGCGATCGACTGGGACAGCCTGAAGGGGCAGGGCCGGGGCAACTTCGAGTACGCGCGCGGCGAGCTCGCCATCAGCCCGCTCACCTTCGATTCGCCGGCCGGAAATCTGCGTGGACGAGTCGACTGGTCGCATCGCGGGTGGCAGATCGCGGCCGACGTCGATCATGGCGATCCGGAGCGCTGGAGGGCGATCCACATCACCGGCTGGCCGGCCGGGGACCTGAACGGCGCGTTCCGCTACGCGGTCGATACGCGCACCCGGACGCCGAGCGCGCGGCTCGAAGCGAAGCTCGGAAGCTCGATGCTGGCGAGCTGGCGCGCCGACAGCGCGTGGGTCGGAATCGAGTTCCCGCCGGCCGCGCCCGACAGCTTCACCGTCCGCATGCTCCGCCGCGGCGGACGCATGGTGCTGATCGCCCGGAGCGACCGTGAGGGATGGAACGGCACCTACGAGCTCGCGCGCTTCCCGCTCGACGAATGGGAGGACGGACGGAAGAGCGGGCTTCGCGGCACGCTGATGACCGGACAGGGAACCGTCGCGAATCGCGCGGCCGGACTGTTCGTGACCGGGGATCTGGCCGGAACCGAGACCGACTGGCTCGGCATTCATGCCGACGGTTGGCATCTCCCCGACGTCCAGGGGCGTCTGCTGCCGACTCCCGATCTCGAGACGCGTGTGCGGCTCTTGAACGCGATGTACCTCGGCGTGCATTTCGACAGCGCGCGCGCCGGCATCCATGTCGGCGACGGTCGCGTGGCGCTGGATTCGGTGCGCGCGGCGGGCGGCGACACGGTGGTCACGACCGCCGGCCTCATCACGTTTGGATCGCAGGGATGGAACGCGGCGCTCAGCGCGCTTCGCGCCACCAGCAATCAGTTCGACTGGAGCGCCGAGGCACCGGTCGAGATGCACGGCGATTCGAAGGCCACGTCGTTCGATCGCTTCGGGGCGCATGACGGCGATGCCCGGATCGCGATCCGCGGCCAGTGGTCCGGGCCGGGCGGCCGTTACGACTGGCATGGCACCGCGCGCGCGCTCGACCTCGGCAGGATCGGGCTGCCGCGGGAATGGGAGCTGAGAGGAAAGGTGAACGCCGACCTCGAAGTCCAAGGTGTATCGGATGATCCGCGCTGGTCGCTGCGCGCCTCGGCAAGCGCCCCCGGAACCCACGGTCACGCGGCGGACAGCCTCGCCCTCGCGTTGTCCGGCGCTCCCGCGCGGCTCGAAGTGACGGACTTCGAGTACACCCTGAAGGGCGGGAAGCTCTCGCTCAAGGGCCGGGCCGAAGGAATGACCAGGGCCTGGCCCGACACGCTGCTCGCGGATCACATCGTCCGCTGGATCGGAACCGCGCGCTCCTGGCAGGGCGTCGCCGACGCGCACGAGGTTCCGATCGATCGCGTCGGCGCCCTCGCGCCCGCCGCCGAGGGGGCGAGCGGAGTGCTCGGGGGCCACGTCGACTTCCGCGGCTCGCCGGCGCAACCGTCGTTCGATCTCAACGCCACGCTGAAGCCGGGCGGCTGGAAGGAATATCGCGCCGATGAGATCGCGCTGCGCGCCACGTTCGCGAACCAGCGGCTCGAGGTGCCGGATCTCCGCGTCACGCGCGCGGGCATCGAGTCGCACGTCAAGGGCTACATGCCGCTCGCGCTCTCCCTGACCCGGCGCCCCCAGGTCCTCGACCAGCCGATGAGCTGGTCGATCGAAGCGATGAACGGCGACCTCGCGGTGATCGGGCCCTTCGTTCCGCAGATCGGCTACGCCGCCGGGCGCTTCGACCTCCACGGCACGATCGGCGGCACGCCGCGCCAGCCGAAGCTCGAAGGCTCGGCGCGCGTCCACGACGCCACCGTGCGCCTGGCCGCGCGTGAAGAGCTGCTGGAAGGCGTGCGCGCGGACTTCCGCATCGAGCCGTCGCGCATCGTGCTCGACTCGATGATCGCGAGGGAGGGTCAGCGGGGCCGCGTGCGGGCGTCGGGACGGATCGATCTCGACGGCCTCCGTCTCAAGGACTACCTGTTCGACCTCAAGCTGCGGGAATTCACCGCCAGCGAGGCCGGCCTCTACGCCGCGCTCTTCAACGGAGACTTCGTGGTCACCAACGGGATCCGGCTGCACGGCGTGACGCTGCCGATGGTGACGGGATCGGCGGCGGTCGAGAACGCGGCGATCCTGTTCGACTTCTCGAACCAGACCGAGACCCAGCAGATCGCGGCCGCCACGCAGCCGCTGTTCTGGACCTATCGCATCCGCGTCGAGGCCACGAATCATCTGGACTGGCGTCCGCCCGAGGGCGACATCGAGTTCAATGCCGATCTCAACCTCGAGCAGACCCGGGATTCGCTGCTGATCTACGGCGAGATGCACTCGCTGCGCGGCAACTACTGGTACCTCAGCAACAAGTACGCGGTGCAGAACGCCGACCTCACGTTCGACAACGTCGAGGGCGCGAACCCGCAGATCGACGTGACCGCGACCACCCGCGTGACGCCGACGTTCCCGGACGACCGGCAGAGCGAGAAGCCGCAGCCTCACGAGATCACCGTGCACATCCACGGCCGGGCGAACCGCCCGATCATCGAATTCACCGACACCGATCCCCGCGGGGAGCTGGCCTGGGACCAGTCCCAGATCCTGCGCGAGATCACGGCGCCCGGCTTCGGCACCCGGCTCAGCACCGCGGTCGGGAATCCGCTCGACAGCTACGTCACGCAGGCCATCAACCGCTCGCTCTCGTCCGACCTGTCACGGGCATTCGGCGGCTACGTCAACGACTGGTCGCTGGAGCGCGACCGCGGCGGGCTGTTCGGCGGCAGCGGCGAGGTGATCGTGAGCGCGGGCAGCCAGATCTCGAATCGCCTGAGCCTCCGGTACAGCCAGCGCCTGCCGGGATTCGGACAGTATTCCGCCGAGCCTCTGACTCCGGCCACGACGAACCTGTTCGAGCGGCAGGTTCAGGCCGAGTACCGCCTCAGCCGATTCATCTATCTCACCACCGACCTGTCCCAGCGGCGCGCGGGGGCGACTTCGGTGACGCCGACCAACACGCCGGACTACAACGTCAATCTGAAGGCGCGTTGGGAATACTGATCCGGTTGCCGATTCCACACCGGCGGAGTCCGAAGCCGCGACCGGCCGCGGCCGATGACGCGGGAACGGGACCCGGAACGCGAAACCGGTGTAGACTGTTGATGCGGTCGCCGCACCGCCACCCCTGAAGACACCAGGACCGGAGAGGAGCAGGAATGCGGATCGAGAGGTGGTCGCGGTGCGCCGCGCTCGTCCTCGCCTTCACGCTCGCGGTCTCCGTTCACCCCGCCGCGGCGCAGTATTTCGGGCAGAACAAGGTTCAGTATCGCCACTACGCGTGGAGCTCGGTCTCGTCGGATCACTTCGACGTGTACTTCTATCCGGGCGAGGACAGCCTGTCGCTGCGCGTGCTCGACCTGGCCGAGAAGGCGCACGAGATGCTCTCGCGCCGCATGGGCCATACGCTCGAGCATCGCGTCCCCATCATCCTCTACGGGTCGCACAACGATTTCGCCCAGACCAACGTCACGCCCGAGCTGATCGACGCCGGCACCGGCGGCTTCACCGAGGTGCTGCACGACCGCGTCGTGCTGCCGTTCACCGGCTCGTACGAGGACCTGCGCCACGTCGTCGTGCACGAGCTCACCCACGCGGTGATGTTCGACATGCTCTACGGCGGATCCGCCGCCTCTCTGATCGCGCGCCAGGGCTTCTATCAGATGCCGCTGTGGTTCGCCGAGGGGATGGCCGAGTACATGTCGCTTGGCGAGGAGTCGAACGAGCAGATGTTCCTCCGCGACGGGCAGATCGAGGGCTACCTGCCGCCGCTCGAGTACTCGGGCGGCTACATCGTCTACAAGCAGGGCCAATCGGCGATCGGGTACCTCGTCAACCGATTCGGCGAGGAGCGCCTGCGCGACATCCTCGAGCGCTCCCGCCAGATGCACAATTTCGAGGCCGCGTTTCAGCGCAGCACCGGAACCTCGGTGAGGAAGTTCGACGAACAGTGGCGGCAGTGGCTGAAGAAGCGCTACTGGCCCACGGTGGCGACCAAGGAGGATCCCGATCACTACGGCCGCCGGCTCACCGACCATCGGAAGGACGAGAGCAATCTCAACACCGCGCCCGCGGTCTCGCCCCAGGGCGACCGCGTCGTCTACTTCTCCGACCGCCATCAGTACACCGACGTTTACCTCATGTCGGCGTTCGACGGCCGCGTGCTGCGTCGCATCATCCGTGGTGAGCGCACCCGCAACTTCGAAGGCCTGCCGTCGTTCCGGAGCTCGCTGACCTGGTCGCCCGATGGCCGCCGGATCGCGCTGATCGCCGAGAGCGCGGGGCGCGACGTGCTCTATCTCGTCGACTCGGAGTCGGGAGACGTGAAGCGTCGCTTCGAGCTGGACTGCGACTCGGCCGAGTACCCGGCGTGGTCGCCGGTCGCGGATTCAATCGTCGTGGTCGGAGTCAAGAACGGCCGCTCCGATCTCTACCTCATCAACGCGCGGGACGGCGCGGTGACGCGTCTGACCGACGACACCTGGGACGAGAAGGAGCCGGCCTGGACTCCGGACGGCCGGCGGGTGACGTTCTCGTCCGACCGGCTCGCTCCGGTGGTATTGCACCCGCGACGGCTCGAGCGCGGCTTCGGCGCGTACGCGCTCTACGACCTCGACCTCGCCACGCGCGCGATCACGCCCGAGCTCGACACCTTCGGCGACGACCACTCGCCGGCCTGGTCTCCCGATGGGCGGCGCCTGGCATTCATCTCCGATCGCAATGGCACACCGAACATCTTCCTCTACGACACGCAGGACTCGAGCGTCACCCAGCTCACCGACGTGATCGGCGGGATCCTGAGCCTGTCCTGGTCGCGACAGAACGACCGGCTGGTCTACTCGGCGTTCAATCACGGCGGCTTCGACGTGTTCGCGGTGAGCGAGCCGCTGTCGGTCGAGCCGGTGCTCGCCCGTCTGCAGCGCGAGAAGCCGGGGGCGGTGCTGACCACGGGCCAGGCGCTGCGGGCGCCGACCGACACGCTGCTCGCCCCGCCGAACCGCGGCGCCCTGGAGGTGGTGTGGAGCGACACGCTGGCCGCGCCGCGCGACACCAGCGTTCATGCGCTCGATCAGGTCGCCAGCGCCCGCTCCGAGGATTCGCTGCGTGTCGTGGCGCGCCCGGTCGAGCCGACCTACGAGCCGCCGGCGTGGGAGGGCGAGCACACCACGTTCTCGATGCCGGCGGCCGCGCAGGCGCGCCGCGACACCCTGCCGCATGCCCTGCGCTTCACGCCGCTGGTCGACCGCGGCGGGCCGTTCGCGCTCTCCGATTCGCTGCTGTCGCAGAAGCCGACCGCCTATCACGTGCGCATGCAGGCCGACTACTTTGGGGGCGGATTCTACGCCGCGACCGGCTTCGGGTTCGTCGGCAGCACACAGGTGCAGTTCAGCGATCTGCTCGGCGACCGCAATCTGTTCATGGCCGCCGATCTCGCCAGCTCGTCGCTGTCGGAGACCAACATCCTCGCCATCTACAGCTTCCTGCCGAACCGGCTCGACTACGAGGTCGGAGCGTTCCACTTCAAGAATTACTTCTCGTCACGCGTCACCACCTTCGGCGAGGCGCTGGGCGGAGCCCGGCTGTTCTCGGACCGCAACTTCGGCGCGCTGGTCGGGCTCTCGTATCCATTCGACCGGTTCCGGCGCGGCGAGCTCAACTTCACCCAGACCTTCGTCGACCGCCAGTTCTTCGACGAGGACGTGTTCGGCAACCTGACGCTCGGCGAGCGCGAGTTCCGATCGATCACCGCGCCGACCGTCTCGCTGGTCGGCGACAACACGCTGTTCGGCTACTACGGTCCGGTGAACGGCGGGCGCTATCTGGTGTCGTTCAGCTCGGCGCTGCCGGTATTCCCGCGCTCGCTCGAATATCAGACGCTGACCGGCGACGTGCGCCGTTACTGGGATCTGACCCACGGCTACACGTTCGCCTGGCGGGCGCTGGGCGGCCGCAGCGACGGCCGCAATCCTCAGACGTTCCGGATCGGCGGCTACTCGACGCTGCGCGGTTATCCCGACTTCGACGTGCTGGGGACGCGCTTCGTGACCACCACGGCCGAGGTGCGCTTCCCGTTCATCCAGCAGCTGGGGCTGGTCGGGCCGGTGCCGATCGGCGTCTTCAATCTGCGCGGCGCGGTGTTCGGCGACGTCGGCGGCGTGTGGAACGAAGGCGACCCGCTGCGCTTCTGGCATTCGGAAGGCGGACGGCGCGTGCTCGATTCTCCGCTGTGCGGCTTCGGCGTCGGCATCCGCTCGTCGGCGCTGTTCTTCATCCTCAAGCTCGACATGGCGTGGCACACGAACTTCGATTTCGTGAGCCGCCCGCGCTGGCACTTCAGCATCGGCCCCGAGTTCTGATCCGCGAGAGGTCCCGCCGCGCCGGACGAGCCGGCGCGGCGTGGACGCTCGCGCGGCTTTCCGCTAGGTTCTGACCTCGCGCCGCACGCGCGCGCCGCGCTGGGTGCGCGGCGGGCGCGAACTTCCCCGATGCGTCACGAACTCGAGGCGGATCTGACGTCCACGCTCACCCTGAACGACGCGCAGCGATCGGCCGTCGAGCATTCCGGCGGGCCGCTCCTGGTCGTGGCGGGAGCCGGCAGCGGCAAGACGCGCGTGCTCATCGCCCGCATCGCCCGCCTGCTCGAATCCGGCAGCCGGCCGGATGCCGTGCTGGCGTTCACGTTCACGAATCGCGCCGCGCGTGAGATGCGCGAGCGGCTGGTCCAGCAGGTGGGCGAGGCGGCGCAGCGTCTGTGGGTCGGGACGTTCCACTCGACCGCGGTGCGGATCCTCCGCCGCGAAGCCGCGCTGCTCGACCGGCCGCGGGACTTCGTGATCTATGACCGCGAGGACCAGGAAGCCGTGATGCGCGACGTGGTTCGCAAGCTCGAGCTGCCGGAGAGCCAGTTCCGGATCGGCGCGCTGATCGCGCGCATCTCCGACTGCAAGAACGCGCTGGTCGCGCCGGAAGAGGCGGCCCGGCTGGCGGTGAGCCCGTACGAGAAGCAGATCGCGGAGTGCTACGCGCGCTATCAGGCCCGGCTGAGGGAGAGCGGGGCCTACGACTTCGACGACCTGATCGCCGAGCCCGTGCGGCTGTTCGATCAACGCCCCGAAGTGGCCGAGCGCTACGGCCGCCGCTTCGAGCACGTGCTGGTCGACGAGTACCAGGATACGAACCACGCGCAATTCCGGTTCGTCCAGGCGCTGTCCCGCGTGCACCTCAACCTCTTCGTGGTGGGCGACGACGATCAGTCGATCTACGGGTGGCGCGGCGCCGACCTCGGCAACGTGCTCGATTTCGAGCGCGCGTTCCCGGGGGCGCAGGTGATCCGGCTGGAACAGAACTACCGCTCCACCGCGCGGATCCTGCGGGCCGCGAACGCGGTGATCTCGAACAACGAAGCGCGCAAGGGCAAGACGCTGTGGTGCGAGCGCGACGAGGGCGCCCCGCTCAAGTTCCTGCTGGCCGAGGACGAGCTCGAGGAGGCCCGCCACGTACGGGCCCACGTCGAGAGCTGGACGCGGCGGGGCGGACGGCTTTCGGATTGCGCGGTGCTCTACCGCACCAACGCGCAGTCGCGGGCGATCGAGATCGAGATGCGTCAGAAGGGGATCGCGTACGACATCGTCGGCGGAGTCTCGTTCTATCAACGCCGCGAAGTGAAGGACGTGCTCGCCTATCTGCGACTGGCCGTGAATCCGACCGACGTGGTGTCGTTCTGGCGGGTGTGGAACACGCCGCGCCGCGGTCTCGGCGCCGGAGTGCGCGAGCGCATCGAGGAGCGCGTCGCCACCGGAATCGCTCCGCTCGAGGCGCTGCGCTCCCTGATCGCGACCCGCTCGCTGACGCGCGCGGCGATGAGCGGCGCGGCGGATTTCCTCTCGATCCTCGCCGAGCTGTCCGCGCGCGGTGCCGAGCCGGCGGACCGGACCCTGCTCCATCTGCTCGAGCGCACGCGCTATCTCGAGCACCTGGACGACGAGCGGGACGAGCGGGCCGAGGACCGGCGCGCCAACGTCGAGGAGCTGGTCGCCGCGGCATCCCAGTACTCGGCGCGATCGGAGGAGGGATTGTCCGGCTTCCTGGCCGAGAGCGCGCTGCTCACCGATCAGGACCGGCTGCCCGAGGGCGCCGACCGGCTGCTGCTTCTCACCGCGCACAACGCCAAGGGCCTCGAATTCGGCTGCGTGGTGATCGCCGGCCTCGAAGAGGGGCTGTTCCCGCACGGATCGTCGCTCGAGGATGCGGGCGAGCTCGAGGAGGAACGCCGGCTGTTCTACGTCGCGCTCACCCGCGCGCGCGACGAAGTCCTGCTGACCGCCGCGGCCTATCGCCGCCGGTTCGATGGCAGCCGCGGCGGCGCGGTGTCGCGCTTCGTCGGCGAGATCCCGATCGAGACCCTCGAGCGCGAGGAGCCGAAGCCGGCGCGATCGAGTGGCCGCGGGTGGCAGGACCGCGGGGATCACGAGGGACGATGGCAGCGAAGCGCGTTCGCGGCGGTTCCGGCGTCCTCGGCGCGGAGGCCGGCGCACGCGCGCGCGGTCGGACGCGAGGTCACGCACGAGACCTTCGGGCGCGGCGTGGTGCTCGACGCCGAAGGCGAGGGGCGCGACCTCAAGTACACCGTGCGCTTCGGCACCCAGATCAAGAAAGTGCTGGGGCGGTTCCTCGAGGCCGGCTTCGATGTCGATTAGCCGCGAGGAGCTGGCCCGGATCGCCGAGCTGGCCCGGCTCGATCTGCCGCCCGAGCGCGAAGACGAGATGAGCCGGCAGCTCTCGGAAGTGCTGGAATTCGCCGAGTCGCTGCGGCGGCTCGACCTCGACGGACTCGATCCCAGCGTGTTCGCGAGTCCGGAAGGCGCGCTGCGCGACGACGTCCCCAACGGCCGCAGGCTCGATCCCGAGACGGCGACCGCCGCCGCGCCCGAGCACGAGGACGGATTCTTCCTGGTGCCGCCGATCGTCGAGGATCTGAGCCCGTGAGCGCGAACGATCTCTGGCGCCTGCCCGCCGCGCGCCTCGCCGAGCGCGTGCGGCAGGGAACGGTGAGCGCCGCCGACGCCGTCGAAGCCGGGTGGAAGGAGCCGGCCCGCCTCTGGGAAGCGGACGTCCACGCCGTGGCCCATGAAGACGCCGCGGCGCGGGAATCGGGGGTCCGCGTCTCGAGGCTCGGCGCGCTCGCCGGCGTTCCGGTGCTGGTGAAGGACAACCTCTGTACCGTCGACTATCCGACCACGTGTGGCTCCCGGATTCTCGCCGGCTACCGGTCGCCGTACGACGCCACGGTGATCAGCCGGCTGCGCGCCGCGGGCGCGGTGATCGTCGGCAAGGGAAACATGGACGAGTTCGCGATGGGCTCGTCCACCGAGTACAGCTGCTACGGTCCGACCCGCAATCCCTTCGACCTTTCGCGAGTGCCGGGCGGATCGAGCGGCGGACCGGCGGCCGCGGTGGCCTACGGCCTCTGCCCGGTCGGGCTCGGCTCCGACACCGGAGGATCGGTGCGGCAGCCCGCCGCGTTCTGCGGCGTGTTCGGACTCAAGCCGACCTACGGACGCCTGTCGCGCTACGGCCTCGTCGCGTTCGGATCCTCGCTCGATCAGGTGGGAATCTTCGCGCGCCACGCCGGAGACGTCGCGCTGACCTACGAAGTCCTGGCCGGCGGCGATCCCTTCGACGCCACCGCACGCACGTCGCTGCCCCCCGACGTCTCGGGATGGGATCGCGGTGTCGCCGGTCTCACGTTCGGATGGCCGGCGAATCTCTGGAAGGAGGGAGTGGACGCGGAGATCGTGAGCGGTCTCGAGGAATCCGCCGCCTCGCTCGAGCGGGCCGGCGCGCGCCGCGTCGCGTTCGACTTCATGCCCGGCGAGTACGCCGTCGCCACCTACTACCTCGTCGCCACCGCCGAGGCGAGCTCGAATCTGGCGCGGTTCGACGGCGTCCGTTACGGCTTCCGGCACGCCGACGCGCCCGACGTGCGCTCGCTCTACACCCGCACGCGCAGCGAGGGCTTCGGTCCCGAGGTGCAGCGCCGCATCCTCCTCGGCACCTACGCGCTCTCCGCCGGCTACTACGATGCCTACTACCTGACCGCGCAGCGCGCGCGCACGCGCATCCGCCGCGAGTACGAGCGCGCGTTCGAGCGCTGCGATTTCATTCTCATGCCGGCCACGCCGACGCTTCCGTTCCGTCTCGGCGAGAAGACCGAGGATCCGCTGGCGATGTATCTCAGCGACATCTTCACCATCGGCGCGAATCTCGCCGGCATCCCCGGGCTCACCGTTCCCGCCGGCCCCGGCGCATCCGGACTGCCGCGCGGCGTCCAGCTGCTGGGACCGGAGGACGGCGAGGCCACGCTGCTGCGCGCCGGGCGCGCGATCGAAGTGAAGGGTGAGGTGTCGCGTCTCGCTCGCGATCACGACCAGGAGTTCGCATGGCCTACCAGGCGGTGATCGGCCTCGAGTGCCACATTCAGCTGACCACGCGCTCGAAGATGTTCTGCGAGTGCCCGGCGGAATTCGGCGCGGCGGCGAACTCGAACGTGTGCCCGGTCTGCCTCGGACTGCCGGGTGCGCTGCCGCGGGTCAATCGCGCCGCGATCGACTCGGCGCTGCGGCTCGGCGCCGCGCTCGGCTGCGCGATCCAGGGCGAGAGCGTGTTCGCCCGCAAGAACTATTTCTACCCCGACATGCCCAAGAACTATCAGATCACGCAGTACGACCGTCCGCTTTGCGAAGGCGGCGCTCTGCCGATCCCGGGGCCGCCCAGCGACCGCGAGATCCCGCTGATCCGCATCCACGCCGAAGAGGACACCGGCAAGTCGTTCCATCCCGAGCGCCATGGCGACCGGCGCGTGTCGCGGGTCGACTTCAATCGCGCGGGAGTCCCCCTGCTCGAGCTCGTCACCGAGCCCGCCTTTCACGATCCGGCCGAATGCGCCGCGTTCCTGACCGCGCTCAGGCGTCTGGTGCGCTGGCTCGGCATCTCGGGCGGCGACATGGAGAAGGGTCAGCTCCGCTGCGACGCCAACGTATCGCTGCGTCCGGCGGGTCAGACCGCGCTCGGCGTCAAGACCGAGATCAAGAATCTGAACTCGATCAAGAGCGTGGAACGGGGACTGGTCGTCGAGATCGCGCGCCAGACCGCCGAGCTCGAGGCGGGACGGACGATCACGCAGGCCACGCTGCTCTACGACGCCGAACAGGATCGCGTCGCGGTGATGCGCACGAAGGAGCACGCCCACGACTATCGCTATTTCCCCGAGCCCGACCTGCCGGTACTGCGGGTGGAGGCGGCATGGGTCGACCGGGCGCGGTCGGAGCTGCCGGAGCTGCCGTGGCGCCGCGCCACGCGCCTGCGCGAAGACTATGGATTGCCGGCGTACGACGCCGGAGTTCTGACCGAGCAGCGCGAGCTCGCCGACTACTTCGAGACGGCGGCGCGCGGCGCCGACGCGAAGCTCGCCAGCAACTGGATCATGACCGAAGTGCTGCGCGTGATGCGGGAACGCGGGTGGGACGTCGGCGCGTGGGAGCGGCAGGTGCCGCCGTCGCGAATGCGCTCGTTCCTCGGCCGCGTGCACGCGCGCGAGCTGCCGGGACCGCTTGCGAAGCAGGTGTTCGCGTGGATGATCGACGAGCCCGGAGACGTGCACGAGCTGCTCGAGCGACACGGTGCCCGCGTTCAGTCGTCGAGCGAGGATCTCCTGCCGCTGGTGCGCGCGGTGCTCGAGGAGCATCCCGGTCCGGTGGCCCAGTATCAGGCGGGCAAGACCGCGACGCTCGGCTTCCTGGTCGGACAGGTGATGAAGAAGAGCGGCGGGCAGGCGGTGCCGCAGACCGTTCAGGAGCTTCTGAAGCAGGAGCTCGCCGCGAAGACCTGAGCCGCGCGTGCGACCGCTCCCGATCGCGCGCGGACCGGCGGATCACGCGCGCTCCCGGCCTTGACCCTTCGAAGATCGCTGATAAAGTCCGAGAATGACCTCCGCGCGCGTGCTCGTCGTGGGATCCGGCGGACGTGAGCACGCCCTGGCCGCGCGTCTCGCGCTCGACGCCGGCGCGCCCAACGTGCTGCTCGCCCCGGGAAACGAGGGAGCGGGACGCGAGTTCCGGCGGCTCGACCTCGGCGAGAGCGACGGCCGCGCGCTGATCGAGGCGGCGCGGCGCGAGAAGGTGACGCTGGTGGTGATCGGCCCGGAGGCGCCGCTCGCCCGCGGCGTCGCCGATGATCTCTCGGCGGCGGGAATCTCCGTGTTCGGCGCCTCGCGCGCCGCCGCGCGGCTGGAGTCGAGCAAGTGGTTCGCCAAGGAGATCCTGGCCGAAGCCCGGGTTCCCTCCGCGCGGGCCGAGCGACTCGAGCGGCCGGTGGACGCGCTCGACGCGCTCCGCCGCTTCGATCCGCCCTGGGTTCTGAAGGCGGACGGCCTGGCCTCGGGCAAGGGCGTGTGCGTGACCTCCGACCGCGCCGCGGCGGAGCGATTCCTCAGGGCCTGCTTCGAGGAGCATCGCTTCGGCGCGGGCGGCGAGACGGTGGTGATCGAAGAGTTCCTCCGCGGCGACGAAGTGTCGTGGATGGTGGTGACGGACGGGGTGGATCACGTCGCGCTCCCCGCGGCGCGCGATTACAAGCGCGCCGGGGATCAGGACCGCGGCAGCAACACCGGCGGCATGGGCGCGTTCGCGCCGGTGGAGCTGGATCCGTCGCTGGCGCGCGAGATCGACGAGCGCATCGTCGCTCCGGTTCTGTCGGCGATGCGCGGCCGCGGCGCGCCGTTCCGTGGGCTCCTCTACGTCGGCCTCATGCTGACCGCGGCGGGCCCGCGGGTGCTGGAATTCAACGCGCGCTTCGGCGACCCCGAGACCCAGGTGGTGCTCCCGCTCCTCGGGGGATCGCTGATCGATCTCCTCTCGAGCGCGGCGCGCGGCTCGATCGACCGTCACGCGATCACGAAGGAGAGCGGCGCGGCCGTGGCGGTCGCCTTGGTGGACGAAGGCTATCCCGACGCGGTGCGCGGAGGAGGAAGGATCGAGGGACTCGACCGGCTGGCGGCGGAGGGCGTGCACGTGATCCATGCGGCGACGGCGTGGCGTGAGGGCGCGTGGACGGTCGCCGGCGGTCGCGCCGCCTATGTCGTGGCGCGGGCCGAGGACCGGGAGCGCGCGCGCGAGCGCGCCTATCGCGCGATCACCGGACTGTCGGGATCGGGCTGGCGCTGCCGGCACGACATTGCCGGGGCCACCGGAATCGAACCCGGCATCGGCGCGCCGCGATCCGCGGCGGGGTGCGCCTGATCATGGCGAAGCGAGGGCGCGCGCGAGTCGGCATCGTGATGGGGAGCGAGTCGGACCGCGCGGTGATGGAAGAGGCCCTGCACGTGCTCGAGGAATACGGCGTTCCGGGCGAGGTCGCGGTGCGCTCGGCGCACCGGACTCCAGAGGCCGCGGCACGCTGGGCGCGCACCGCGAAGGCGCGCGGCATCGAGGTGATCATCGCCGGAGCCGGAGGCGCGGCGCACCTGGCCGGGGCGATGGCCGCGAACAGCCGCCTGCCGGTGCTCGGCGTTCCGCTGGCGAGCTCGCCGCTCGGCGGCTTCGACGCGCTGCTTGCCACGGTGCAGATGCCACCCGGCGTTCCGGTCGGAACGCTGGGGGTCGGAGCGTGGGGCGCGCGCAACGCCGCGTTCCTCGCGCTGCGGATCCTCGCCCTGTCCGATGCCGTGCTGTTCCGCCGGCTGGAGACGGTGGCCGCCCGCAACGCCGCGGCGGCGACCGGACGCCGGGCGCGAACGAAGGAGCGCTGAGTGGAGCTGATCCGTATCGATCCCGCCGAACCCGACGACCGCGCGCTGCGCGCCGCGGCGGAGGCGGTGCTGCGCGGCGGCGTGATCGCGTTTCCGACCGACACGCTCTACGGACTCGGCTGCTCGCTGTTCGACGTCTCGGCGGTCGAGATGGTGGCGCGGCTCAAGCGACGCGATCCCTCGCTGGCGGTGATCTCGCTGATTCCCGAGCCGCGCCAGGCGTATGGACTCGCGGCCGAGATCTCGGAAACCGCCGCGCGGCTGATCGATCGCTACTGGCCGGGACCGCTGTCGCTGATCTTCCGCGCCGCGCCGATCGTGCCGCCGCGCGTACGCGGCGCCGGCGGCACCGTCGCGCTGCGCTGTCCGAAGGACACACTGTGCCAGCGGCTGCTCGAGCGCATCGGAGGCCCGGTGGTTTCGAGCAGCGCGAACCTGTCCGGCCAGCCGCCGGCGCAATCCGCCGAGGAAGTGCTGCGCGTGTTCGGCAATCAGCTCGACCTCGTGCTCGACGGCGGTCCGCGTCAGGGCGGCGTGGCCTCGACGCTGGTCGACGTCAGCGGCACCCGCCCGCGGCTGCTGCGCGCCGGCGCCCTCGACGTCTCCGCCGAGCTCGGTGATTTCATCGACGCGCGCGCCGGCGACGCCGGTTGACTCGCTCCGAACGCCTCCGTATCCTTGATGTGATGGCCTCCCGCGAGTCGATCTATCGCGTGCTGTTCGTGTGCACCGGGAATACCTGCCGCAGCCCGATGGCGGCCGGCGCGCTCGAACAGGCGCTGGAGTCGGAGCGGGATCGCGTCGAGGTGCAGTCGGCCGGCACGGCGGCGCGGGAGGGCCAGCCGGCCACCTCGCCGTCGATCGATCTGTGCCGCACCGAGGGCATCGATCTCAGGGCGCATCGGTCGCGGCGCGTCACCGGCGCGCTGCTCGCCGAGGCCGACCTGGTGCTGGTGATGGAGCGCGACCACCTGCGCACCGTGCTCGGCATGGGTGCGGACCCGCGCAAGACCCACGTGCTGAGCGAGTGGCCCGAGCCCGGGGAAGCCGCGCTTCCGGTCTCGGATCCATTCGGAGCGTCACCGGAAGCCTACGAAGAGTGCTGGCGCCGCATCCGGCGTCATGTCGAGCGAGTCGTTCCACAGGTTCGTGAGGCGTTGCGCGCACGTTCGGCGTGAGCGCCGCGGCGATCGAAGAGGCGAGGTCCGTCATGGCGATGGTCAAGAGCAGCAAGATCTGGATGAACGGACAGTGGGTCGCGTGGGACGACGCGAAGATCCACGTGCTGGCGCACGTCCTCCATTACGGCTCGAGCGTCTTCGAAGGCATCCGCTGCTACAAGACGCGCAGTGGTCCGGCGATCTTCCGGCTCGAGGAGCACATCGACCGGCTGTTCGGCTCGGCCAAGATCTACCGCATGGAGATCCCGTTCACGCGCGAGCAGCTGATTCACGCGTGCGTCGAGACGGTGTCGCTGAACGGCCTCGACGAGTGCTACATCCGGCCGCTGGTCTATCGCGGCTACGACCACGTCGGGGTCGATCCGACCGGTACACCGATCGAGGTTGCGATCGCGGCGTATCCGTGGGGCAAGTACCTCGGCGCCGATTCGCTGACACGCGGCGTCGCCGTCAAGGTCGGAACCTGGGCGCGCATGGCGCCGAACACGCTGCCGGCACTGTCGAAGGCGGGCGGCAATTACCTGAACTCGCAGCTCCTCCGCCTCGAGGCCAACGCCGATGGATACGCCGAGGCGATCGCGCTCGACGTCAACGGATACGTCAGCGAGGGGAGCGGCGAGAACCTCTTCCTGGTCTACAAGGGCGAGGTGCTGACCCCGCCGGCGCACAGCAGCATCCTGCTCGGCATCACGCGTGACGCGGTGTTCACGCTGGCGAGCGAGCTCGGATACCGCGTCCGTGAAGCCATCATTCCGCGCGAGATGCTCTACCTCGCGGATGAGCTGTTCTTCAGCGGAACTGCGGTCGAGGTGACGCCGATCACCTCGGTCGATCGCATCACCGTCGGCCGTGGCGAGCGCGGGCCGGTGACGCGCGCGGTTCAGGACGCGTTCTTCGGGATCGTGCGCGGCGAGCAGGCCGATCGGCACCGCTGGCTGCACCCGGTGCCGCAGCGGGCCGCCACGCCGGCCGCCGCGACGCGCTGAAGCGGGCGTGCGAGTCGCCCTCGGCTCGGATCACGCCGGATACGCGCTGAAGGAA
>DATJEP010000104.1:0-9572 GCA_035496475.1 Candidatus Udaeobacter sp. | reverse complement strand
TCTCGAATCGGCGGCGCGCGAGCTCGAGATGGCCGAGCGCGGCCACCACCCGCGGCTCGAGCGGGTGCGCGGCGTGGGCTCGCTCGAGCAGCGTCTGCGCCGCGAGCAGCAGCGCGGGATCGGCGCGTGGCGCGTGGAGGGCCGGATCGGGCGTGCCGAAGAACGCCGAGCGGAAGCGGAGTCCGTCGGTGAACGGCGCGACGCGGCCGGCGAGGAGGTCGCGGGCGGCCCGCGCGGATGGATCGCGGGGCACGCCCTCGACCGGCGTGCCGGGAAGGAAGATCGAGATCACCGCGATGACGAGGAGCGCGGCCAGCACCGCGAGAAAGAACGCCATCGGCATCGACCGGGCGCCGGCGGGGCGAACTCCGGCCGCGCGACGGGTCCGCGCGCCCTGGATCTGCAGCGCGGGCGCCGCGCGCTTCGCGCTGTCGAACATGGCGCGGGATGGTAGCGCGCGCGGCGCGGCGCGCGCCACGTGATTCATCCTTCCGGCGAAACGTGTGGTCGCTCCCGACGGCCCAACTCCGGCTCGAAACGCGTCTCGAGGCTTGGTCGGCCGCGACCCGATCGGTTATGTTGGCGCGGTCCCGCCCTCGCATCCGACCGGCGCGCGGCCGGAGCGTGGCGTTCGTGCGGAGCAATCGACCCCGACATGGCTGTCGTCCGGTTTCTCCAGGTCTCGGATCTTCATCTCGGCCGCCCGTTTGGCTGGCTGCCCACCGAACGCCGCTCCGACCGCCGGTCGGATCAGCGCCGCGCTCTCGAGCGCGTGGTGAAGGAGTCGATCGAACGCGGCGTTCACGGCATCCTGATCCCGGGTGATCTGTTCGATCAGGAGGGTGCCGACGCCGAGATGCTGGCGTTTGCGCTGCACGCCTTCCGCGTGACGGGCTGTCCGCCCGTCTTCATCGCGCCCGGCAACCACGATCCCTGCTCGGCCACGAGCCCCTACTGGAACGAACGCCTGCTGCGCGCGCGCGGCGCGGCCTGGCCGGACCACGTGCACGTCTTCTCGACTCCGGAATGGAGCGTGAAGGCGCTGGATGCGATTCCCGAAGTCCGGGTGTGGGGCCGGTGCTTCGCCGCCAACGGACTGTCGAGTGAGCGGCCGCTTTCCGAGGCCGCCCTGCGCCGCGTGGTCTCCGCCAACGCCTCGGGCGTCGATCTCGCGGTCTTCCATGGATCGCGCGAGGGCCAGTGTCCTCCGTGGCAGAAGGTCACCGCTCCATTCTCCGACGACGAAGCGCAGCGGTCGCCGTTCGCCTACCTCGCGGTCGGGCACTACCACGTCGGATCGCGCCTGGCGTCGAACGGCGAGAAGAGCGGAGGGGTCAGGCTGGCGTACTCCGGCTCCGCGATCGCGATCGACTCGACCGAGACCGGAGTCCACGGCGCGCTCGAGATCCGAGTCGAATACGGCTTCCGCCAGCCGTTCGTCGAAATCGAGTTCGTCGAGCTCGACCGGCGCAAGACCCATGAGCTCACCGCCGACGTCTCGGGCGCCTCGAGCGCGGAGGAGATCGACCGCCGCGTGCAGAAGGCCTGTGATCAGGCCAGCGTCGGCGAGACCGACCTCGCCACGGTGCGCCTCAAGGGCCGGCTGGTGAACGGCGTGCGCTATTCCGGCCCTTCGTCCGAGCTGAGATCGCGTCTGTTCTTCCTGCGCGTCGATTTGCGCGGGGTCCGCCCCGATTACGATCTCGAGGCCTACATGATGCGCGGGCCGCGCACCACCGAGGAACGCTTCGCCTGCGCGCTGCTCGAAAAGCTGGTCGAGGAGAAGGAGCCGGCGCGCCGCGCGCTGCTCGAGAGCGCGATCTACTACGGTCTCGACGCGTTCCGCCTGCGGCAGGTGGTTCCCTCGTACGAGGAGATGGGCGAATGACCGGGCGCCGCGCTCGGCCGATGCTCGATCGAGGGACGGCGGGGGCCGGCGCGTGAGAATCCTGAGACTCCGCGCCGAGAGCTTCGGGCCGCTGAAGGGGAGCTGGGAATTCCACCGCGATCGCGTCACCGTGCTGGTCGACGACAACGAGCGCGGAAAATCGAGCCTGCTGGCGGCGATCGCCGCCGGACTCTACGGGCTCGACGGCGACAAGCGAACCCATCGCATGATGAGCCCGCTCGAGCGTTGGCGCCCGTGGCACGGCGGCCCGTACCGGATCGAGCTCGAGGTCGACACCGGCGACGAGCGCTACACCATCCTGCGCGACTTCGACGCCGGCTCGACGCGGGTGATGAATTCCCGCGGCCAGGAGGTCACCGACCGCTTCCGCCAGGGCAAGGACGAGTATCGCGTCGGCGACGAGCTGCTCGGGCTCGATGCCGCCGAGTTCGAGAAGTGCGCGCTGGTGCGCCAGGGCGAGCTCGATCAGGTGGTGCCCGGCGACGAGAGAGCGCGGCGCGCCTCGACGCTCCACGGCCGGCTCGAGAACGCGGCCGACACGCACGTCGGGGACACCAACGCCACCGAAGCGATCCAGGTGCTGGATCAGGCGCTGCGCAAGTACACCTGCGCCGAGCTCGACACCACGACGTCGGTCGATCACGCGATCAAGGCGCTCGAAGCCAAGGTCGGGCTCGTCCGCAGCGAGATCGCGTCCCTCGATCACGACCGGTTGAAGATCGCCGAGCCGATGGAGCGCCTCGCCACGCTGGCCGAGGAGGAGCGCACGGTGCGCGAGGGGCTGGCCCGCCTCGACGCCGAGCGGAAGGGATCGCTGGCGGCCGACGTCCGGCGCCAGCTCGACCTCGATGCCGAGCAACGCTCCGCGCTGGCGAAGCTCAGGGACGAGGCGCGCGCGCTGGAGTCGGCGTCGCACGTGCCGGCGAACGCCGAAGCCGAGCTGCGCGAGACGGTGGCCCGTCACGAAGAGGCCCAGCGCAACCTCGAGACGCTCGAGGCGCGGCGGCGCGAGGAGCTGCAGCGCGAGCGCGGCGGCCTCGAAGGCGAGAGCCAGGCGCTGGCCGCGTACGCGAGCTCGTCGATGGCCGACGCCGATCGCCTGGTGGCGCTGGCGGCCGACATCCGCCGCATCGCGGCGGAAGGGCAGCGCCTGAAGAGCGAGGCGTTTTCGTTCCGCGACACGCTGGCCGGAAAGGGACACGAGCCGGAACGCATCCAGTTCCTGACCTCGCGCTTCGGCGCGCTGCCCGAAGATCAGCAGAGCCTGCTGCGCAATCAGTCGAGCCTCGCCCTCGCCTATCAGACCGAGGTCGCCGGACTCGAGCAGGCGCGCACCGAGAGCACCGAGACCCTGCGCGCGATCGACGGGCAGCGGAACGCCCAGCGCATGCCGGGCTGGATCATGGTCGCGATCGGCGTGGGCGCCGCCGCCACCGGCGGCGTGGTGCTCGGGCTCCACGGCCCGCCTTCGCTTGGCGGCATCGTGCTCGGCCTCGGCGCCGCCGGGCTCGCCGCCGGAGCGTGGATGCTGGCCGGGGCGGCGCGGGCGCGCGGGCTCGAGCGCGAGGACGCGCTGCGCCGCCTGAGCGATGCGCAGCGGCGGCTGAATCAGCTGCGCAGCCAGCGCGCCGAATCGGAAGTGGCGCTGACCGAGATGTCGAAGCGCTTCGGCTACCGCGATCCGGTCGAGCTCATGCGTGAATGGTCGGAGTACGCGCGGCTGGCCGAGGAATTCGGTTCGATGCTGCGTCCGGCCGACCGCATGGATTCGCTCGGCGAGCAGCGCAAGAAGGTGCTCGAGGAGGTCCGGTCGCTGCTCGATCGTGCCGGAGGGGGACAGCCGGATCCCGCGCACCTCGAAGTCGCGGCCTCCGGCATCCGGCGCGCGCACGCCATCCGCCAGCGCCTCGCCGAGCTCGAGAAGAGCTGGTCCTGGATCGACGAGGAAAAGCGCGTGGCCGAGGCGCTGGCTCACGGGCTCCGCGAACGCGCGGTGTCGATGCTGCGGAGCGCCGGCCTCACCTACGATCCCTCCCGCCCGTGGTCCGATCATTTTGCCGAGCTCGCGGCGCGAGCGCGCGACCGCGGCCGGCTCGCCCTCATTCACGAGCAGCTGATTCCCACCGCCGAGAAGCAGCTCCGTCCCGCCTCCGAGATCGAGGATCTGCGCTCGCAGCTCGCGCTGATCGAATCGCAGAAGAGCGCAGGGGCGAGCCCGGTCGAGGAGAGCGCGGCGCGATCCCCGATCGAGATCGAACGCGAGCGCGAGCGGCTCGAGGCGTCGCGCGAGCGCACCGAGAAGCGCCGCATCGAGCTCAAGGCCGAGATCGATGAGATCACCCGCCGCTATCACGCCCAGCACCCCGAAAAGACCTCCACCGCGGAGCGGCTCGAGCGCGCGCTCGCGCACGCCCGCCGCTTCAAGGAGGCGGCCGAGCTCGCGCGCGACACGATCCAGCACGTCGCGCTCGATACGCATCGGCGCTGGGCCGAGCACCTGAACCACCGCGTCGCCGAGCTCCTGAAGGTGATGGGGACGCGGGTCGTCGAGCTCCGCTTCGGCGAGGACCTCGATTTCAGCGTGCGCTTCTGGAACGGCCAGCCCGTGGCGCGCGGCAAGGCGGTGACGCAGCTCTCGGCCGGTGCGCGGGATCAGCTCCATTTCGCCGTGCGCCTCGCCATCGCCGAGTACCTCTCGCGGGGACCACTGCCGCTGCCGTTCCTCATCGACGATGCGTTCTCGACCAGCGACGACGAGCGCGCTCGCGCCGGCATGAAGCTCCTGATCGAGCACTTCTCGAGGCGGCACCAGATCCTGATCGTCACCTGCCATCGCCAGCGCTACGAAGCGCTGGCGGCGCTCGATCCCGAGCTCTATCGCGATCGCGTGCAGTGGCTGGAGCTGCGTCCGGCGGACGTCTCGTCGTGACGGGCGCGCTCCGGGCGCCGGAACGCGGCCGTCGTCGTCGCGTTCCCGCCGCGGCGCGATCTCTCGCCGCCGCGCTCGCGGTCGGCGCGATCCTGCTCGTGGCGGGAGCGCCGGCCTCGGCGCCGGAGCGCGCGCCGATCACCGGATTCCGCCCCGCCGACTCCGAGGCCGAGCGCGCGCGAGAGAGCGACCTCGAGTGCATGATCCGACCCGACACGCTGCGCCGCCATCTGCGCGTGCTGACCGAGGAGCCGCACGTCGCCGGCACGCCGGCCGATCGCGCCACCGCCGAGTACGTGCTGCAGCGGCTGAAGAGCTACGGCTGGGACGCGCACCTCGAGACCGTTCCCGTCTACCTCAACTACCCGGCCGAGGTGAAGCTCGAGATGACCGAGCCGGATTCGGCCCGCTCCGCGCTGGCCCTGCGCGAAGGGGGCGCGTTGTGGGACAAGGACGCGTTCGATCACGGCGCGTTCGACGCGTTCCACGGCTACGGCGCCTCCGGCGAGGCGACGGCGCAGGTGGTCTACGCGAACTACGGCGACGTCGATGACCTGAAGAAGCTCGCCGAGATCGGCGTCGATCCGCGCGGCAAGATCCTGCTCGTCCGCTACGGAAAGATCTTCCGGGGCCTCAAGGTGCGGAACGCCGAGCGCGCCGGCGCGGCGGGCGTCATCATCTACAGCGATCCCGCCGACGACGGCTACGCCCGGGCCGATCCCTATCCGCGCGGCGCCGGACGACCCGACGACGCGATCCAGCGCGGCAGCGTTCAGTTCCTCTCCGAGGGACCGGGCGATCCGACCACGCCGGGATGGCCATCGCGCGAGGGCGGGCGCCGCCTGAAGCCGGCCGAAGCGAAGGGGATCCCGCGCATTCCGTCGCTGCCGCTCTCGTATCGCGAGGCACGGAAGATCCTCTCCGCGCTCGAGGGTCCGCAGAGCCCGGCGGCGTGGCAGGGCGCGCTGCCCCTGACCTATCACGTCGGTCCCGGCCCCGCGCGCCTCCATATGAAGGTGGTCCAGAACTACGCCGTGCGTCCGATCTGGAACGTGGTCGCGACCCTGCGCGGCCGCGAAACTCCGGACCAGTGGGTGGTGTGCGGGAATCACCGCGACGCCTGGACCTACGGCGCGGTCGATCCCAACAGCGGGACGCTGTGCCTGCTCGAGATGGCGCGCGGCATCGGCGCGCTGGCGAGATCCGGATGGCATCCGCGGCGCACGCTGATGCTGTGCTCGTGGGACGGCGAGGAATACGGCCTGCTCGGCTCGACCGAATTCGCCGAGGAGCATGCCGCGGACCTCGGCGCGAAGGCGGTGGCCTACCTCAACGTCGACGTCGCGGTGGCGGGGAAGGATTTCCGCGCCAACGGCGCGCAGGCGCTCGAAGACGTCATCAGCGGCGCGATGTCCGACACCCAGGATCCGTCACGCGCCGGCAGCGTTCTCGAGGTCACCCGCACGCGACTCTTCGCCGACGCCAAGGCCGAGTGGGCGAGGCGCAATCGCGAGCGCCACTGGCGCGGCGAGCCTGAACGCCCCTACACCTGGACCATGCCCTCGCTCGGCAGCGGCTCCGACTACACGGCCTTCGAGGATCATCTCGGCATTCCGAGCGCCGACCTTCGCTTCGAGGGACTGCAGGGCACGTATCACTCGATGTACGACGACTTCGAATACATGGACCGCGTGATCGATCCCGGCTACGTCTACGAGTCGACCATGACCAGCCTGTGGTCGCGCGTGGCGCTCCGGCTCGCGGAAGCCGAAGTCCTGCCGCTCGAGTTCAGCGCCACCGCGCGGTTCGCGCTCGATGAGCTCGAGGGCGTCGACGAGCGCGCCGACGACCAGAACGCCGGCTCCGCCGACAGCTCGAAGCTGCGCGCCGATCTCGCGCCGGCGCGCGCGGCCGCCATGCGGCTGCGGGACGTTGCCCGCTCGATCGAGGACGAGACCGCGCGCGGGCTCGCCTCCGGCACGCTGAGTCCCGCCCGCGTGGCGCAGGTGAACGCCACGCTGCTCCTCACCGAGCGACAGCTGCTCGGCGAGGGGCTGCCGGGGCGGGCCTGGTTCCGGAACGAGATCTACGCGCCCGGCCTCAACACCGGCTATGCGCCGGTGCCGTTGCCGCGCCTCGGGCAGGCGGTGCTCGACCGCGATCGCGCCGCGTATGCGAGCGGCGTTGCGCCGATCGGGGCCGCGCTCGGCCGCGCCGCATCGGAGCTCGCCCGGGCCGCGCCCGGCGGCGGGCACTGAATTCCGCCGCGCCGCGGCGCTCACCCTCGAGCGCGCGACGTGAGCCCGCTCAGCGCGAGGCTCCGCTCTGATCCACGGTCTGCCACAGGCGCTGGTACCACGTCATGCTCTCGATCGGCTTCGACCAGTCGTCCGACACCGCCATCTGCCGCTTGATGTCGGCCGCGCTCCAGCCGGTCAGACGCTGGAGATTCTCGGCCTCGTTCCGGCGCCGCTCGCGGAGCTGCGCGCGATAGGCCTCGCCGCCCGGGCAATCGAGGCTGCCCTGCCACGGGTGATGGAGCACGTACCGCGCCTGCCAGTTCACGCGATCCGGCGTCTGCTGGAACACCAGATCCTCGGGAAAATGCGCGGCGTCGTAGCGTACGTGGAGCCGGGTGCAGAACGTCGACGCCGGGCTCATGCCCGAGGCGTCGAGCCAGAACGCGCCGAGCTTCCTCTGCTCGTCGGGCGAAAGCGGCGGTGACGCGCAGGGATCGCACCAGCCCATGTCCCAGGCGTATTCGGTGAACACCACGCCGATCCCTTCCTTGCGCGACTGCTGATCGAACAGCGCGCGGTAGAAATCGGCGAAGCGGGTCTTCGCGAATTCCGGCACGTCGACGTCGGTCGGCAGCTTCACGGTGCGGAAGTTCGTGCACTCGACCCGCCCGGTGCGGGTCAGCGTATAGACCAGCAGGTCCTGGGCGCCGTCGCCGTTGGTCATGCCGAGGCGGATCGGCAGCATGAACTTCGGCGACTCGTAGGCGATCTGGATCGGACGCAGCGAGGCGAAGCCGAGCTTCTGCTGCTCCTTCAGATTGACCCGGGCGACGAAGAACTTCATGCCCTGCTTGAGATACGCGCCGACCACCTTCGCCGCCGAGCCCGGCACGCGATAGCCGTTGTCACGCAGCCACGCCAGCAGCGCGTGGCTCTGGTCGGCCGACAGCACAACGATGTCGTACTCGCCGACGGTGAACCGGGCTTCGATGCGAACCGCGGGGCGCTCCACCTCGACGCCATCGAACTGAAACTTCACTTCGCCGCCACGACCGGCACGGACGCGAAGTTCGTTGACGCTGCTGGGCACCTGGCATGGCGGCGGGTCGTTGTACTCGACCAGCCGCGGCGCCGACCATCCGTCGATCCTCTGCACCAGCGTGATGTCGCCGATGTGGACCTGATCCTTCTGGATCACGGTGGGCACCGGGACGACCAGCGCGAAGTCCTTGGCGTCGCCCTTGTAGTCGCTCGCCATCGTGATCACGGTGCGGTCGCCGTCGCGCGCCAGCACCACCTGCGAGGCATGGTTGTAGAGCTTCGCGTCGCCCGCCGCCACGTAGAAGCCGCAGAAGCTATGCGCCGGCGAAGGCGCGAGGACGAGCAGCAGCGCGAGCAGCGGAATCGGGCGCTTCATGATCGATCTCCTTTCCAGGGTTCTCCGGCGCGTGAGTGCGCGCGGACCAGGTGTAGCGGCGTCCGGGCCAGAGGCGATCGATCAGCGGCACCAGCGGCGAAAGGGCCACGAGCGACCACAGCAGTCCATTGGGGCGATACAGGAGGAACGTCACGAACGCGGCGCCGAGCGCGACCAGGACGCCGAACAGCACGCGTCCCGCGCGGGAATCGGGGGTGGTGCGGGGATCCGAGATCATGAAGAACGCGAACAGCAGCAGCGCGCCGCTCTCCATCTGATGGAGCGGAATCGCGGCCGGCTGGCCGAGCCACGCCATGCGACCGAACAGCAGCGCCGAGTAGGCGGCGAGGAACGCGAACGTGACGTCGCTGCGGGCGGCCCGATTCACGACCAGACCTCCGGCGCACGCGATCAGGAAAGCGAAGAACGCGACGTTGCCCCACTGGCCGGGGGAGACCCAGGCCCGTCCGGTCACGGCGAGCGTCGTGATCAGCGCGAGGTTGGTGGGATTGAAGACGTGCTTGCCGCGGACGCGGATCAGGAATTTGCTGCCGATCGCGACCACCGCGGCCAGCGCCGCCACCCACGCGTCGGACGTGCGCAGGAGCAGGCAGAGCGAGAGCGCCGAGATCAGCGCGCTCAGGGGATCGAACTTCGGCACGCGCGCGAGGCGTCCGGCCATCGCCTGCGTGATCAGCGCGACCGAAACGATCCACAACGCGCGCCATGGCGTGACGTCGAAGTCGAGCCGCGTCAGCCCGTAGACGAGGAGCGCGGAGAGCGTCGCGATCTGCCACAGCCTGGGATCGAAGAGGCGCGCGGACCGGAGACGAGGAGTGCCCATGCTGTCCCCCTTACTCCGGTCCGCGCTTTTTCATCCCGGCGTGACGGAAGGGGACGCGATCGACGGGCGATCGGGATCGCGCGGTGCACACTGCAAGGCGCATGCCTCAGGTCCGAGACGCGGCCGCACGACGTCGTCACGGGTGCTCGCCACGGCCCTCGCGTGCGTGCGACGCGATATTTCGGGAAGAAACCGGCGCGTCCGGCGTAGCGCGATCCGCGGCGCGTGGCGCC
>DATJEP010000103.1:0-8508 GCA_035496475.1 Candidatus Udaeobacter sp. | reverse complement strand
GATCGGGGCTGCCGCGGCGTTCGTCGATTCCGTCGATGAACCACTCCTCGATGCGTCCCCACAGCCCGGCGAGGCGCGACGCCTCGCCCTCCCGCTCGGCGGCGTCGATGGTTTCGAGCGCGCGCGCGAGCCATGCGGCGTCGACCTCGACGTCGGCATCGACGAACAGGACCCAGTCGCCGCCGCACGCCGCGAGGCCGTGCATGCGCGCCGCGCCCGGAGTCAGCGGCGCGCCGCCGCGCGATTCGGCCGGTCGCAGGGTTCGCCAGCCGGATTCGGGTCCCGGCTCGAAGGGCGGTGCGGGAGACGTGATCAGCCCGCCGCCGGTCGCGGCCATCACCAGCACGCCGTCCGCCGCCCAGCCCGCCGGAATCCGATCGAGCGCGGCGACCGTGCGCGGCAGGAATCGCTCCTGCCGGTAGCAGGGGATGACGACGCCGAGCGTTCTCACGGTTCGCCTCCCTTGCGGCGTGGCGCGGGCACGACCGCACGGGCGCCGGCGCTGAAGCTCGCGAGCCCGAGCACGTCGTCGTACACGGCTTCGAATTGCGCGGTGACGCGGTCCCAGGTGTAGGACTCCTCGACCAGCCGCGCCGCCTCCTCGCCGAGCGCCGCGGCCGCATCGGGGAATCGATGCACACGCTCGAGCGCATCCGCGAGGGCGCCGGCGTCGCCGGCCGGAACCAGCAGGCCGTTGGCGCGATCCTCGACCACTTCGGGCACGCCGCCCACCGCGCTCGCGATCACCGGGCGGCCGCGCGCCATCGCTTCGAGCAGCGTGAGCGGGAGCCCTTCCCACCGCGACGGCAGGACCACGGCGTCGGCCGCGCGAAGCAGCGGGCCGAGCTCGTCGACCTGGCCGAGGAACTCGACGCGGCGAACCAGGCCGAGCGTGCCGGCACGCGCCTCCAGCTCGTCACGCCGCGACCCCACGCCCGCGAACAGCAGGGTGAACTCGAGCCCGCGGCGCACGATCTCCGCCGCCGCCTCGAGCAGCACGTCCTGCCCCTTCTGTTCCTCGAGCCGCGCCGCGCACACCCATACCGGGCGCACGCGCGTCGCCGCGTAGCGGGCGCGGATCTCGCGCACCACAGGCCATTCCTCCTCCTCGTCGGGAGGATCGGTGCCGTTCCGCACCACGCGCAGGCGCGAGCGATCGACCCCGTAGTCGCGCACCAGCGTGTCGGCCACCGCGTCGCACACCGCCGTCACCGCGTCGGCGCGCAACAGCTCGCGGCGCTTGAGCGCGCGTTGCGCCGCCGAATGCGAGGTTCCGACGATGTGCTCGGTGACGACGAGATGCGGGATCCCGGCCGCGCCGGCGAGGAAGTCGACGTAGCGATCCGAGGCCGGCCAGACGTGGTGGAGGTGCAGGAGCTGCGGTGAGGAGCGACGCATGCGGCGGAACGTGTTCCACATGCCCTTCCAGTCCCAGCGCGAGTCGACTTCGGCGATGCGCTCGACCGGAATTCCGCGCTCCTCGAGCGCGGCGGCGAACTCGTCCATCGCCGGCGCGGTCGAGAGCCAGACCCGCACGTCGTAGCGCGCCGCCGGCAGGCGCGTCGCCAGCTCCCAGACGACGCGCTCGGTGCCGCCGACCGCCGTCCCGCTCTCGGCCAGCACCACGCTCACACGCTCGGCTTCGGCTCGCATAACTTCCGGTACGCGCGGATCAGCTCTCCCGCGCTGTACTCCCACGCCATGCGCTCGAGGAAGCGCTGGCGATTGTAGATACCCATGCATTCGCGGCGCTTCGGATCATCCAGCAGCTCCTCGATCTTGGCCGCCAGATCATCCTCGCGGTTCGGGACGGCATAGAGCGCGCCCTCGGCCGCCGAGGCGCGATGCTCGCGCAGATCGTACGCGACGATCGGCCGGCCGCATGCCATGTATTCGAGGATCTTGTTCATGGTCGAGACGTCGTTCAGCGCGTTGTAGGGATCCGGGCACACGCAGACGTCCGCGGTGGCGAGGACTCGCTCGACGTCGGCATCCGGAATCCGCCCGGTGAACTCGACGAACGGCTCGAGCTCGAGCGTGACCGCCAGACGTCTGAGATCGGCGAAGGAATCCCCCGAGCCGACCAGCGTGAACGACACGTCGCTGCGTCCGCGGCGGTGAATCAATTCGGCGGCGGCGCGCAGCAGATGATCGACTCCATCCTGCGGCGCCATCACGCCGAGATAGGCGCAGAGGAACGGCCGTCCGCGCCTGAGCGCGGCATCGACCGGTCGCACGGTCGCGAACCGCTCCCGGCTGGGGCCGCTGCGCACCACGACCACGCGATCCTCGGGAACATGGCCGCGCCCGATCGCCACGCCTCGATACGATTCATTGGTCGAGATCACGAGATCGGCGACGCGGAACTGCGCCCATTCGAGTCCGCGGAGCAGCCGATGGAGCAGGTTGCCGGTGCGCCGCTCGCCGAATCGCGCCACGTAGAGCTCGGGACAGAGGTCGTGGTGGTCGAACACGTATTTCTTCCCGAACAGCTTGTAGGGAAGCGCGATCGCCCAGAACGTGTCGGGCGGATTCGCGGCGTGCACCACGTCGAACCCGCGGCGGAACAGCACCACCAGAGACAGCCACGCGGTCTGGAGCCAGCAGTAGAGGAACTCCCACACGTAGGACAGGGTGCCGTGGGTCGGAGGCGGAGGCGGATAGCGCCAGACGTGGATGCCGTCGATCACTTCGTGGCGGCGGCTCCACCCCTCGCCCATCGGGCAGATCGCGGAGACCTCGTAGCCGCCGGCGCGCAGCGCGCTGAGCTCCATCCACACCCGGCGGTCGAAGGGAAGCGGCAGGTTCTCGGAGAGGTGGAGAACCCTACCAGGCGAGGCCATGGTACTCCCCGTGGGCGACGCTCGCGGGGTCGACCGCGTGCACGAGATCGACCAGACACTGGCCGTCCTCGAGCTTCGCGCCCACGTCGCGGTATTCGCGCGCTCCGTTCGCGACCACGACGATGTCGCTGCCGCGCACGACCTCGTCGAGATCGGCGCGCAGCCGCTCGGGCAGGTACGGCACCTCGTGCTCGACGAACGCGCGGTTGGCGCCGAGCACGCGCTCCATGTCGATGTTGGGATCGTGCAGCAGCACCGAGTAGCCCTTGCCGACCAGCGTGCCGATCACGCGCAGGATCGGGCTCTCGCGGAGATCGTCGGTTCCCTCCTTGAACGAGAGCCCGAGAACGCCGATCCGCCGCCGGCCCAGCCGCTCGATCATGTGGATCGCGGCTTCGATGTGAAGATCGTTCGAGCGAAGGATCGAGCCGACCACCGGCAGATCGAGACTGTGGTGGCGGGCGCGCGCGCCGAGCGCGCGCAGATCCTTGGGCAGACACGAACCGCCGAATGCGAAGCCCGGCTTCAGGTAGGTCGGTCCGAGGTTGAGCCGGCGATCGACGCAGAAGAGGCGCATCACCTCGTGGCTGTCGACGCCCTCCTTCTGGCACACGCGCCCGACCTCGTTTGCGAACGAGACCTTGAGCGCGTGGTAGGCGTTGTTGACGTATTTCAGCATCTCGGCGGCGCGGATCGGCACCACCTCGAGCGCGCCGCCGAGGCCCTGGTAGAGCGTGCGCAGGCCGGCGGCGCTCTTCTCGTCGGCGGCGCCGATGACGGTCAGCTCGGCTCCGAAGAAGTCGGCGACCGCGGTCCCCTCGCGCAGGAACTCGGGATTGTAGGCGAGGCCGAAGTCACGCCCGGCGACGAGACCGGACGAGCGCTCGAGCACCGGGGAGAGCTCGCCTTCGACGCTGCCCGGCAGCATCGTGCTGCGCATGACGACGGTGGTGAACACGCCCGAGCGCGGCAGCGCGGCGCCGACCTCGGCGCAGGCGCGCTTCACGTGCTCGAGATTCAGGCTGCCGTCCTCGGCGCTCGGTGTGCCGACGCAGATCAGCACGACCTCGGCGCCCTTCAGGGCGTCGTCGATCTTCGTGGTCGCGCAGAGCCGCTTCGCCTCGCGCGCCTCACGGATCAGCTCGGCGAGGCCGGTCTCGACGATCGGGCTCTCGCCGCGCTCGATCAGGTCCACCTTGTACGTGCTGGTGTCGACGCCGACGACCGTGTGCCCGCGACTCGACAGACAGGCCGAGCACACCGATCCCACGTATCCGAGACCCACCACCACCACGCGCATGCCTTCTCCTCAGCGTTGGGAAGCCGGCGGCGGCTCGCCGGATGGGACGTGCCAGACTCGAACGCCTTCGAACTCGAAATGCTCCACGCCGGGATGCCGGGCCCGCATCATCCCGATGAAGCGACCCGCGGGATCGAGATCCTCGGGCCGCATCAGCACCACCCAGGCGCCGCGCGAGCGGGCGAGCTCCTGATCGAAGCGGGAAACGAGGCGCCCCGGGTCGGCGGCGAAGCCGAGCCAGAACGGAACGAGCGGCGCCGCCCCATGATAGTAGTAGACCATCGGGTCGATCGCATTCACGGCCAGCACGCGCTCTTCGGCCCGGGCCCGCGAGGCGACCAGATGGGCCGCGTCCCGGGCGTCTTCCTTGCCGTAGGCGGGAACGAAGTAGTGGTGCTCGAGTGACACCGCCCAGAGCCCGAGCAGGACCAGCGCGAACGCCACGCGCGCCCGCGCTCCGAGGTCGGCGAGCGCGGCCGCGATCGCGATCAGGAAGAGCGGGCTCGCGACCGCGAGATAGCGCGGGTGGAACACCTTGAAGTTCGAGAGCGCGAACCACACCACCACGACCAGCGGGATACCGCCCCACGCCGCCGCGTCCTTCAGCGCTTGTCGCCGCGCCAGCGACCGGAGCGCGAGAATGCCGAGGGTGCCGAAGACGAGCGCTACGATCACGATCTCGGGCGCGTGCCGGATCAGCGTCGCCGCGTCCGGTCGCGCCCGGAGCTCACGCAGTGAGGGGCCGAGCGTGTAGCCGACCGCGAACGCGTGCAGCGCGAACGGCACGGCCGCGGCATGGAACGTGGTCTGCCCGCGCAGCGAGGTCTCGCCCGCCGGCGTCGCGCGGCCGGGATGCAGCCTCTGCCAGTCCCAGGTCCGCATCGCCTGCGGCGCCCACGGGATCGCGACCAGAACGAGAATCACCGCGGCGCCCACCGCGAGCGCGACACGGGAGGCGGCCCGCGCGGGCCGCGGGTCCGGCGCGCGGCGCCGCGTGGAATCCGGCGGCGCGAGCCACCACAGCAGATGCAGCGGCAGCACGAACGCGAACGAGGGGTTGGTCAGGAGCCCGGCGATGCCGGTCACGCCATAGCCCGCCGCGATCGCGGCGCGCGGACCGTGGCCGCCCTCGGCATCGTGGCGACGCGCCAGCTCCAGCATCAGCGCGCCGCTCAGGCACACGAACAGGATCATCATCGAGTAGGAACGAGCCTCCTGCGAATACCAGATCAGAAACGGCGACAGCGCCGCCGCCCACGCCGCCCACGGCGCGGATTCACGTCCCAGCCACCGGCCCGCCAGCCACGCCATCGCCGGAATCGTGAGGATGCCGGCGATCGCGGACGGCAGGCGCAGTGCGAACTCCGAGCTTCCCGCCCAGGCGGCGAACGCGTGCACGACCGCGGCGTACAGCGGGCCGTGGATGTTCTCGAGCGCGTCCCGCAGCGTGAGGTGGCCGCCGATGTTCGCGCTGGTCCAGGTCAGGACCTCGTCGATCCAGAGGCTTTGCGCGCCGAGGCGGAAGCAGCGCAGAGTCGCGCCGCAGAGGGTGGCGGCGACCAGCGTCCAGACGAGGGCCGAAGGCGGAGCGTGCTGCGGTGCGGGCGAAGACGGCCTGGAGATCGAAGGCTTCGTGTTCGCTTCCGTCAGTAGGCGCCCTCTCGGGAAATCACCGCGGGAATGGTGCGCAGCAGGATCTTGAGATCGAGCATCGCCGACTGGCGGCGAATGTACTCGAGATCGAGCCGCATCCACTCCTGGAATCCGATCCGGCTGCGGCCGTTCACCTGCCACAGGCAGGTGAGCCCGGGCCGCACGTTGAGACGCCGCATCTGCCACGGCTCGTATTGCGCGACCTCCTCGGGAAGCGGAGGTCTCGGGCCCACCAGCGACATGTCGCCCGACAGGACGTGGAAGAACTGCGGAATCTCATCGATGCTGCTGCTGCGCAGGAAGCGGCCGACGCGGGTGACGCGGGGATCATTGCAGATCTTGAAGACCGGCCCGTCGGCCTCGTTGAGGTGCGTGAGGTGATGGCGGTGGCGGTCGGCGCCGTCCACCATCGAGCGCAGCTTGTAGAACGTGAACGGCCGCCCGCCGCGACCGATGCGGGTCGACTTGTAGAACACCGGGCCGCCCGATTCGAGCCGGATCGCCAGCGCGGCGAGCAGCAGCACCGGCGCGCTCAGCACCAGCGCGCAGAACGAACCGATGATGTCGAGCACGCGCTTGCCGCCGCGCAGGTAGAGACCGTGATCGCGGATCGTTCCGGCGTGCGCGAGACTCGGCGGCAGCGCGACCGTGCCGCGTCCGGCCGCGACCGGGACCCAGCGTTCGGATTCGAGCAGCGGGAAGTGCGCATGGCCGCTCAGGCCGCTGCCGTTCCGCGCGTGGCCATTGCTCACGCCGTTCGCATGCGCGTGACCGTTCAGGCCATGGCCGTTGGTCACGCCGTTCGTGTGCGCGTGACCGTTCAGCGCGTGGATGTGAGTGGTTCCGTTCGAAGGGCCGTGCCCGTTCAGCGGGGCCGGCTCCGCGGCAGGCGCGAGAATCGCGCCGTCGGCGGCGAGGCTTTCGACCGGAGTCTGAACACGCGCGAGTGCGCCGCTCGGAGGCACGGCTTCGCGTGTCCTGGGATCACTGGGGGTCGCGAGGATGTCGGGCTCCATGATGCCGCTCTTGTTGTTGTGTCGCCCGCAAAAAAACCGGGGGGATGGACAAATCCCCTCGGTTCAAAGCTCTCGCTTCTTCCGGTCGGACTGGGTCCTGGACTGGTCGACTACGAGCGACGGGGGAAACAGCAAGATGTCTAACCTCGGATGCAGCCCTGGCACTCTTGCCAGGCAGCCGGGCTACCGCACAGACCCGGTTGTGTTGGCTCGCTCTTGAACGACGAACCCAGTTAGCAATTGGTTCGCGGCGATTCCTCCCCGAGGTCGGAGCCTGTTCGAACTGCGAACGTGGACTACGTTAGCAAAGGCCTGACAGCGAATCAAGGCTGTTTCAAAGGCCCCGGTCGATGGCGGGAGGCAAGTCCGGACACGGCACTACACCGGATTCCCTCGCCGCGTGTGATATGATTTTCGGCCCTTGTGCCGCCAGGGAGTCGCGAGCAACGGGCGGCGTCCCGATCCCCCGAAGTCGTTGCCGGAGAATCGCGCTTGCCTACGATCTGGCTGACCCTTCCCGCCTACAATGAAGAACGCTCGCTCCCTCCTCTGCTCGAGCGGTGCATCCCCCTCGGCGACGCGCTTGGGAAGCAAGGCGATCGACTGGCGGTGCTGGTGGTCGACGACGGGAGTGGTGACGGCACCATCGCGGCGGCCCGAGCGTTCGAGGGCCGGCTCGCGCTCGAAGTGGTTCCCCATGGCGTGAATCGCGGGCTCGGGGCGGCCCTCCGCACCGGGGTCGAGGCCGGGTTGCAGCGGTCGGCCGAGGAGGATTTCATCGCCACGATGGACGCCGACAACACCCATGATCCGGGGCTGATTCCCGAGATGGTGCGGCGCATACGCGAGACCGGCGCCGACGTGGTGATCGCGTCGCGCTACGCGCCGGGCGGTCAGGAAGTCGGCCTGACGCGCCTGCGGCAGTTCCTGTCGCGCGGCGCGAGCTTTCTGCTCACGCTGACGACGCCGGTGACCGGCGCGCGCGACTACACCTGCGGTTTCCGACTCTATCGCGTGTCCACGCTGCGGCGCGCGCAGGCGGCGTGGGGCGAGCGGCTGATCGAAGAGGCCGGGTTCACCTGCATGGCCGAGCTGCTGCTGAAGCTCGGCCGCGGCGGCGCGCGGGTCACCGAATCGCCGCTGGTGCTCCGCTACGATCTCAAGGAGGGCGCGAGCAAGATGAAGATGATGCGCACCATCTCGCGTTACTTCACGCTGATTCGCCGCATCCGCTCGCGGCCGATGCCGCGCGTGGCGTGAGCCGGGCCGCCGGGCGCGCGTCGTCGATCGCGCTGATCCTCGCTCTCACGCTGATTCCCCGGCTGGCCGAGCTGCCGCATTTTCGCCCCGAGAATCTCGCGCCCGACGCGGCGCACTTCCTCAACGTCGCGCGCTGCTTCGAGCGCGGCCAGGGGTTCTCCAATCCTTCGGCATGGCCGGCGTGGATGAATCCCGCCAGGCTCCCGATGCCCGAGACCTTCAAGGAGCCGGGCTATTCGTGGCTGATCGCCGCGGCATCGCGCCTCGGCGCCGATCCCTTCCGCGCCGGGCAGACCCTGTCGCTGGTCGCAGGGATCCTCCTGCCGCTGGTGATCGCCGCGCTCGCGCTTGCGGTCTCGGGGGACGGGCTCATCGCGCTGCTCGCCGCGCTGATCGCGGCCGGGAGCCCGCTGCTCGCCGACAAGTCGGACAGCGT
>DATJEP010000102.1:0-49675 GCA_035496475.1 Candidatus Udaeobacter sp. | reverse complement strand
AATTGAGGTCGAGCAGCGCGACGTCGAACTCGCTCGATTCGACCGCGCGCAGGGTGAGGGAGGGGCTGGTCGCCGTCACCACCTCCCAGCCTTCGTTCCGGAGCAGCAGCTTGAGCGCGGAGAGGACGTCGGTATCGTCGTCGGCCACGAGAATGCGCGGCGCCGCGTGCTCGCCCATGGATTCGAGCCTAGCACGCGGCATCACACGCACCTCGCCGTTGATCGTCAGTCGCAGCGCAGCGCGACCATCGGATCCACGCGCGCCGCGCGCAGCGCCGGCACCCAGGCCGCGGCGATTCCGGACAGCGCGAGCAGCGCGGAGACGATCATGAACGTGGGCGGGTCGGTCGGACTGACGCCGATGATGACCGCGCTCATGAATCGCGTCAGCGCGAACGCCGAGAGCAGCCCGAGTACGAGGCCGGCGAGGGTCAGCTGCGCCGACTGCGTCACCACCATGCGCACCACGTTGCGGGCGTCGGCCCCGAGCGCCATGCGGATCCCGATCTCGCGTGTGCGTTGTGCCACGCCGTATGCGACCACGCCGTAGAGCCCGACTCCGGCGATGATGAACGCCAGCACCGCGAGCACGCCGATGATCGAGGCCAGCAGGCGCTTGATCCAGAGCGCGAAGCGAAGCTCCTCGCGCAGCGTGCGCAGCTGCATGATGGGCAGGTTCGGGTCCATGCTGCGCATCACCCGGCGCAGCGTGGCCGCTCCGCCCGAGCCGTCACCGTCCGCCCGTACCAGGATCTGGAGGAACTGACTGGTCTCCTGATACTCGTCGACCCAGGCGATGTACGGGATGACTTCGGAGTCCTCCACGTTCATCAGCACGTCCTCGCTCACGCCGACCACGGTCCGCCAGCCGACCGAGTCCGCCTGGCCGACGAACTTGATCTTCTGCCCCAGCGCGTCGCGCCCCGGAAACAGCTTCTTCGCGAGAGAGGTGGAGAGGATCGCGACCCGCGGCGAATGCTCGTCGTCCTGCGGGCTGAATTCGCGGCCCTCGAGCAGCTTCAGGTTCAGCAGCTTCATGGTGCCCGGCAGAATGGCCGACTCGTGCGAGACCACGCCGTTCTTCTGCTCGCCGGTCTCCGGCGTCATCACCACCAGCTCGTTGCTGTTGCGGGCGTAGGGAAGCATCGTGGCGCCCGCGACCTGATGCACGCCGGGCTCGGACTCGAGCCGGCGCACGAATTCGCGGAGGAAGCGGCGGAGCGCGTTCTCGTCCGGATAGGACGCGATCGGCAGGAGCAGCTGCCCGGTGACCGCGCCGTCAGGGCGCAGCCTCTCGCCGTCGGCGGTGACGCGCTGGAGCGAGCGCACCATCAGACCCGCGCCCGCCAGCAGAACCAGCGACAGCGAAACCTCGGCGACGACGAAGACGTTGCGCATCCGGCGTCCGGCCCGTGACGTGCCGGCCTGACTGGTGCCTTCGCGAAGCGCCTCGATGAAGTTCTCGCCCGCCGCGTGGAGCGCCGGCGCGAGCCCGAAGATGATTCCGGCGGTGACGGTGATGGCGGCGGTGTAGAGAAGCACCGGGGCATCGATCGCGAAGTTGAAGGTGAACGGAAACTCGAGCGGCACGCCGAGCTGCCAGAGCTTGTTGCCCCAGTAGCCGAGCAGGATGCCGAGCGCGCCGCCGGCGGCCGAGATCATGACGCTCTCGGTGAGGAGCTGGCGCACGATGCGGCCGCGGGTGGCGCCGAGCGCGAGCCGGAGGCCGATCTCGCGCCGGCGTCCCGCCGCCCGCACCAGGCCGAGATTCGCGACGTTGGCGCAGGCGATCATCAGCACGAAGATCACGGCGAAGAGCAGGAACAGCACGAACGGCCGATCGTTGTCGGCTTCGTGCTTCTGGATCTGAGTGACGCGCGCGCTGTACTCCTTCAGCTCCGGATGCTCGCTGCGGAGCTGCCCCATGATGTTCTTCACTTCCGCATCAGCCTGCTCGACCGTGACCCCGGGCTTGAGCCTGCCCACCACCTGGAGTCCGGTGTCGGTGCGCTTGTCGTCGGCGGCATTGAATCCGGCGGGGATCCAGAAGTCCGCCGTCTCCGGGTAGCGAAAGCGCGGCGGCAGGATGGCGATCACCTGGCGCACGCGACCATTCATGCGAATGGTCTGTCCGAGGATGTTGGGATCGGAATGGAAGCGATCGCGCCAGATCCGGTCACTGATCATGATCTGGGTCCAGTTGTGCCCCCAGATTTCCTCGTCTCGGGTGAAGTTGCGCCCCTTCACCGGCATCACGCCGAGCGCCGGCAGCACGTCGGAGGTGAGCACGCCGGCCGACAGCCGCTCCGGGTCGTGGCCGAGCGTGACCATCGCGGTGTTGTCCCAGTTGAGCCCGAGGTGCTCGAACGACTTCGAGCGATCGCGCAGGTCGAAATAGTTCTGCCATGAGAAGCCCATGTTCTTGAAGTGGCGCCGGGGCTCGGTCATGTTGACGACGACGATGCGTTCCTGATGGGGAAGCGGCCACGGGCGGAACAGGATTCCGTACACCAGAGCGAACACCGTGACGTTGACGCCGATGCCGAGCGCCATCACCGTGATCATCACGGTGGTGTAGCCCTTGGCGCGGCGGAGCGAGCGCAGCGCGAATCGAATGTCCTGAATCAGGGTGTCCATGGCATTCCCCCGTGGCGAAGGCGATCAGCGCCCGCGCTGCTCGTCCACGACGCGCCCGTCGAAGAGGTGGATGGTGCGATCGGCGTAGCGCGAGAACCTCGGGTCGTGGGTCACCATGCAGATCGTGGTGCCGCCCTGATGGAGATCGCGCAGCAGGTCCATGACGCCTTCGGCGTTGGTCGAGTCGAGGTTGCCGGTGGGCTCGTCGGCGAGCAGCACGGCCGGACCGCCGGCGAGCGCGCGCGCCACCGCGACACGCTGCTGCTGGCCGCCCGAGAGCTGAGCCGGCAGGTGCTTGGCGCGATGCACCATCTTCACGCGCTCGAGCGCCTCCTGGACGCGCTTCTTCCGCTCCGCCGCGGAGATGCCGCGATACGTCAGCGGCAGCTCGACGTTCTCGAACACCGTCAGCTCGCCCAGCAGATTGAAGCTCTGAAAGATGAATCCGATCTGCCGGTTGCGGATGCGGGCACGCTCGACCGCCGACAGCATCTGGATCGGCTTGCCCTCGAGTCGGTAGGTGCCGTCGGTCGCCGTGTCGAGCAGACCGATGATCGACAGCAACGTCGACTTGCCGCAGCCCGAAGGACCGGAGATCGACACGAACTCGCCGCTCCGGATCTCGAGGAACACCGCCGACAGCGCATGGGTCTCGACTTCGTCGGTGGTGAAGACCTTGTGGATGTTCTCGAGCTGGAGCAGCGGAGACTCGGGCTCGCCCTTCGAGCGTCGCGACATCGTGGCGGATTCCGGATCGATCGTCGTGGTCATGGTGTCTCCTGTGTGGGGAGCGTTCTCAACGAAGGCGGATGTGCCGGGTCTGATCCCAGCGGGTCATTTCGGAAAGAATCACCTGATCTCCGGCGCGTAGGCCGGAGATGACTTCGACGGCGTCGGCCGATCCACGACCGAGGTGGACTTCACGCTTCGTCGCCGAGTTGCCGTCCGCGTCCAGCACGAACAGCGTGGCCACGCCTTCACTGGTGCCGTCGGCGGGCCGGCCGACGTGCAGCACGTCGTGCAGCCGCTCGATCGTGATCAGCGCGTCGACCGAAAGATCGGGGCGGGCGCCGCGCGGCAGCGTGTCGTCGATCGCGATGTCGACTCCCACTTCACCGTTGAGCGATGCCGGATCGATGCGCGCCACGTGGCCGCGCACTTTGCCGTTGCGCGTGTCGACCACGCACTGGAGTCCGAGCGTGAGGTCGCGGGCGTCGAGCTCGGGAATGCGGACGACCGCCTTCAGCCGCTCCTGACCGGCGACGCGCGCCAGCTCCTGACCGGGGTTCACCCACTGACCGGGCTGGAGCGCGAGCGACTGCAGCACGCCGGCCTGCCCGGCGCGCACCGTCATCGACGACACCCGCTCGCCCTGGAAGCGCGCGATCGCGCGCAGGCGATCGACCTCGGCGCGGCGCAGCGAGAGCTGGGCATCGAGCGAGGCGGTGAGGACGGCGAGTCTCTGGCGCTCGCTGGCGAGGCGTTCCCTAGCCTCGGATTCGCGGTCGCGCGCGCGATCGACTTCCATGCCGGAGGCGAGGCCCTGGGCCTGAAGGGTCTCCGCCACCTTGATCGCGCGCTCGGCCTCGTTGGCTTCGGTGCGGGCGGCGGCCGCGGTGGTCACGGCGCTCAGGCGTTCGGCGTCGAGATTCGCGTGCAGCGACGCGAGGTCGGCCTCGGCGAGCTTGACCTGGCGCTCGGCATCGAGCGACTGGAGCTGAACGTCGGGATTACTCATGTCGATCAGGATCGTGGTCGAGTCGACGCGGGTTCCGGGGCGGACGCGGACGCGATCGATGCGGCCCGCGGTCATCGCCGAAACGACGCGCAGGTCCTCGGGAACCAGCGATCCGGTGCCGCGCACTTCGCGCACCATGTCGCCACGCACGACGCGATCGATGAGCAGGGTCGATCGCTCGGTCGAAGGCGACGCCGAGGGCAGACGCGACAGCAGCACGCCGAAGACGACCAGCGCGGCGATCGCGCCGGCGATCAGCCGGACTCGACTGCGCTTGGGTTTCTGACGAGGAACGTCCACGGGCAAGCTCTCCTGTGCATCGTTTCACGCGAGTGGGTTGCGGCAGGTTGCAGAGGAAGAAGCGTTCCATCGTTGGGATTGGGCTCAAGTCGATGGCCGGCATTGGTTTGAGCCTGGTTCGATGGGCGTGCGCGGAGAGGCTCGAGTGTTCGGAAATGGGAACGCTCGTCCCGCCAGCGGACAGGATTCGGGAGAGCAGTCCGGCCGGAGAGCACGCGGCAGGGGAGACGTCGGGAGACTCTCGAGACGTACCGGAGCCATGGATGGCGGAGGTGCGTCGAGAGCAGCGAGCGGAACGCAGGATGCGTGCAGCGAGCGGGTCGACCAGAGTCTCCCCTGCCGCGTGCTCTCCGGCCGTCCTGCTCCCCTGCCAACGCTACCGGGCCAGCGCGATGACTCCGAGGGCGAATGCCGCCGCCGCGACGATCCGTCGCCGGCGCTGAGCCTCGCGCAGCACGTGCCCGCCGAAGAACGTGCCGATCAGGATGCTGACCTCGCGCGCCGGCGCGACGTGACTGACCGCGCCGGTGCGCAGCGCGATCAGGATCAGGATGTACGACAGCGGGCTCAGCACGGCGATCCCGATCACGCGCGCGCGATGCTCACGCCACAGCGTGGCGATGCCGGCGCGGTCGCCGAGCGCCGCCGGCGCCAGCAGGAGCGTGCGCAGCAGCTCGCCGCCCCAGTAATAGACCAGCGGCGCCACGCCGAGGTGCTTGACCGCGCTTCCATCCCACAGCGTATAGGTCGCGATCACGAGACCGGTGGCGATTCCGTAGCGCAGACCCGCGGTGAGCCGGACGTCATGAGCGAGATCCGATCGCCAGGTCAGGATCAGCACGCCGGCGGCGATCAGGAGCGCGCCGGCGACCGAGAAGGCCGTGGCGCCCTCGCCCAATAGCGCGATCGCGCCGATCGCCGAGAACAGCGGCCCGATGCCGCGGGCCACGGGATAGACCAGCGAGAGATCAGCCGCGCGATAGCCCGCAAGCAGCAGCAGGAAGTAGACGATGTGAATGACGCCGCTGCCGGCGATGGCACCGAGCACCATCGGCGTCGGATGCCAACCGCCATGAATCATCATCACGATGGCGAACGGAGCGTAGAGCGTGGCGGAGATCGCGGTCAGCGTCCACATCAGCGTCGTGCTCTTCGCGGCGTGGCCGATCTGCTTGGCCCACAGATTCCACGAGGCGTGGATCGCGGCCGAGGCGAGGACGAGCGCGAGGGTGACGAGCGTCATGAGACTCGGCGATGAACTCTCTCCGGGGAGAGTTGCTTTGTGATCAACGGTGACACGTCGTCAACGAAGGTGTCACTCGCGTTGGCCCCGGGGCCAATCATCCATCCGCGCCGGCGCGCATGAACGCCCCCGGACCGTCACTCGATCCGAAATTCGTGCGTCATGCCGAGGTCGTAGTGATCCTTGTGCAGGACGGTATCCGGGACGGTGCAGTACATGACGTAATTGCCGGGCTCGAGATCCATCACGAGCCACATCTCGCGTCCCGCATAAAGATCCCCGGTCCCGCCGCCGGCGCGTCCGGGAGACGGCCCTACGTAGTGCCCCTTCATCCATCTCCGAAAATCGCCCCATGTCCTGCCGGGCTCGAGTCGAACCAGATCGCCTTCATGCGGCTGCGGGCCATCGTTCACGATATGGACCAGCTGATGGCCACGCCGGAACGGGCGCGAGAGTGCGTAGGTGTTGTCGCGAAAGTGCATCTCGATGTCGGCGCGCGGCCGCGCGACCGGCGGGCCGGTGGCCGGCGTGACCACGAAGTCCGCGGCCATGCCGTGCTTCTCCAGATGATCGTTGAAGAAGCACGCCAGGATGTGGTGCCCGGGTGTGAGGTCGAGCCACACTTCGCCGGAGTCCCCCGGCACGGTGAGACCGGGGCCACCGAGGTCGCGCCCGAACGGCGGAAAGTCGATCGTCGGGAAGGCCGCGATGTAGTCGGCCGCGCGCCTGGTGCTGTCCACCATCTGGATCGCCATCGACTCGTGCCACATCGTTCCGAGGTTCACGATGCGGATGCGCGTGAGCCCGGCCGTCACCGACTCCGGCATCACGAAGCCGTACTCACGCGCTTCGACGCGCATGAGCGGCGGAAGCGTCGGCTGCGCCGGCCGCGACTGGCAGCCCGCCAGCGCCAGGACGGCGAGCACCGGCGCGAGCAGGGGGCTGTGCCTAAGGGGGTTGTGCCTCGCAGTCAAATGCAGTGCACGCGACCTGCGGCCGGAGACGCTCACATCCGGAACACGCCGAAGCGCGGCTCGGGAATCGGCGCGTTCAGCGTGGCAGCGAAGGCCAGCGCGAGCACGTTGCGCGTCTCTTTGGGATCGATCACGCCGTCGTCCCACAGCCGCGCCGTCGAGTAATACGGGCTCCCCTCGCGATCGTACGTATCCAGGATCGGCTGCTTGAACTCCGCGATCTCGCGCTCGGTCATCATCTTTCCCGACGCCACCAGCTGAGCCTGCTTGACCTGCGCCAGCACCGAGGCCGCCTGCTCCCCTCCCATCACGCTGATGCGGCTGTTCGGCCACATCAAGAGGAAGCGCGGCTGATAGGCACGCCCGCACATGCCGTAGTTGCCGGCGCCGAAGCTGCCGCCGATCACCACCGTGATCTTCGGCACCGGCGCGTTGGCGACGGCGTGCACCATCTTCGCGCCGTCCTTGGCGATGCCGCCGTGCTCGTACTGCTTGCCGACCATGAAGCCGCTGATGTTCTGGAGAAACAGCAGCGGCACGCCGCGCTGCGAGGCCAGCTCGATGAAGTGCGTGGCCTTGAGCGCGCTCTCGCTGAAGAGGATCCCGTTGTTGGCGAGGATCGCCACCGGCATGCCGTGCAGGTGCGCGAAGCCGGTGACGAGCGTGGTGCCGTAGCGCGCCTTGAATTCGTGGAAGCGCGAGCCGTCGACCAGCCGGCACAGGATCTCGCGCACGTCGTAGGGCGTGCGGAGGTCGCGCGGCAGGATGCCGTAGATCTCGGACGGATCGTAGCGCGGCGGCTCCGGCGTCTCGAGCGCGAGCGGCGCGCGGGTGGCGAGCCCGAGGTGGCTGACGATGTCGCGCGCGATCTCGAGCGCGTGCGCGTCGTCATCGGCGAGATGATCCGCCACGCCCGAGATGCGCGTGTGCACGTCGCCGCCGCCCAGCTCCTCGGCCGTCACTTCCTCGCCGGTCGCGGCCTTCACCAGCGGCGGGCCGCCGAGGAAGATCGTGCCCTCGTTCTTCACGATGATGGCTTCGTCGCTCATCGCGGGCACGTAGGCGCCGCCCGCCGTGCACGAGCCCATCACGATCGCGATCTGCGGAATCCCGAGCGCCGACATGCGCGCCTGGTTGTAGAAGATCCGTCCGAAGTGATCGCGGTCGGGGAACACGTCGGCCTGGAGCGGCAGGAACGCGCCGCCGGAATCGACCAGATAGACGCAGGGCAGCGAGTTCTCGAGCGCGATCTCCTGAGCGCGGACGTGCTTCTTCACCGTCATCGGCACGTAGGTGCCACCCTTCACGGTGGCGTCGTTCGCCACCACCATCACCTGGCGCCCGCGCACCACGCCGATGCCGGTCACGATTCCGGCCGCCGGAGATTCGTTGTCGTAGAGATCGTTCGCCGCCAGCGGCGACAGCTCGAAGAACGCGGTGCCGGGATCCAGCAGCTTCTCGATCCGGTCGCGGACGAACAGCTTGCCGCGCGAGCGATGGCGCTCGAGCTGCTTCGCGCCGCCCCCCTGCTTCACCGCGCCGAGGCGACGTTCGAGATCGGCGGCGAGCGCCTGGTGATGCGCCGCGTTGGCCTTGAACTCGTCGCTGGAGGTATCGAGATGGGACTCGATCAGTTCCATGCGGCGGATCAGGCTCCGGAGCGGGCTTGCTGCAGCGTGGCCCAGTCTTCGCGATTCGGGCCGACGATGCTGGGGCTGACGCCGCCGGCCAGCCGGCAGAGCACGGTGAGCTGGCCGCGATGATGGATCAGATGGTGGAGGATCGCGCCCCAGAGGATGTATCGGACTTGCATCTCGCGGCCGTCGATGAACGTGATCGGACGATCGAGGTCCTCGAGCTTCAGCTTGCGGATGCGCGCCGCCGATTCCTCGTGAACGCGCTCGTAGCCGGTGATGATCTCGGCGATGGTTCGCGGCCGCTCGAGCCCGGGCGCCCGGACGCCGGGAGCGAACGAGCCCCGCTCGACGGCGAAGCTCATGTAGCCGTCGACCTCGGCCAGATGCCAGGCCAGCTCGCCGATCGAGCGCGCGCCGGGATCGGGGCGGAAGTCGTACTGGGCTTCGGGGAGCGCGCGCAGCAGCTTCAGCGTCTGCCGCGCCTCACGATTCCACGTGTCGATGAAGCGGTCGAGCTCGCTACTGGCCATGCGTTACCTCCGGGTCGATGGCCCGGGAGGATAACGCGGAGGCCGGAAGCGCGCTACGTACCCGACGTGATGTGGATCCCGCCGTTCACCGTCTCCAGGCGCAGCGGGCTGCCACCCTTGTTGATCGTGCCGTGGAGGTGCGTACGGCCGATCTTGCCGGTCAGCGTCATCGGCAGATCGCTCTCGATGCCGCCGTTCACCGTGGAAGCGTCGACTTCGGCATCGAGGTCGGGCGGAACCGACAGCTCGATCCGGCCGTTCACGGTCTTGAACTCGATCGGATCGGTCCAGCGGTGGACGCCGAGCGAGGCGTGGATCGAGCCGTTCACCGTTTCCGCCTCGGCGCGACCCGCGGTCGCCACCGTCACCGAGCCGTTGACGGTGTTGGCTTCCGTCGGCCCGGAGAGTCCGATCGCGGTCACGCTTCCGTTCACGTTGCGGGCGACGAATCCCACCGTCGCCGGCACCCGCACCACGTAGCGAACCTCGACGTCGTTGTTGCGTGTGTTCATGTGGCCGCCTTCGCCCGGCTCACAGCGGTTCGGCGCGCTGCCGAACGGCGTCGGATAGACCGAGCACACCGTGAGGCCGCCCGCGTGCGGGATCAGCTCGATCTTGACCGACGTGGGATCGCTGTGGCGCGCGTGCTTCCAGGCGCGGATCTCAACCTGGTTGCCCGAGGTCGAGCCGGCGATGATCGAGCCGTTGATGCCCTTGATTTCGACGGTCTGGCCGGTCTTCAAAGCGCCTGACCACTCGAAGTCCGGGGTGCCGCTCTCCTTCCACTCGTCGCTGTCCTTCGCGAGCGAGGGCGCGTGGAGCAGCGCGACCAGTGTGATCGCGATGCCGAGCTTCGAGATGGAATGCGTCTTCATCGTCCGGCCTCCTCGTTGAGCCATCGAAGCCGCGGCCCACGAGGCCGGGGCGTCCCTTCGGCGCGTCAGTTGTTGTCTTTGTCCTTGTCCTTGTCCTTGTTCTTGGCTTTCTTCTCTTTTTCGCCGCCGACCACGACCGGGCGGCTCTTCAGGCGCGCCCGCAGCGCCTCGACCGCGCTGGCCTTGAGCAGGCGGATGTTGCCGCTGAAGGATTCGAGCTGGAGCTGGGCCGCGCCGTTGCCGAGCGTGAACTGGAACTCGCGCTTGTGCGAGCCGGTCAGCATGACGTCGAAGTCGGACGAGAAGTCGCCCGAGAACGTCGACACCGTGATCGCGGCGTTGGGCCGGTCGGCCGCCACCACCTCGATGTTGCCGCTGTGCGACTGGAGCTGGTAATGGCCGCGCTCCTTGAGCTCGCCGTTGAACCAGACGTTGCCGCCGACGCTGCTGGCGTCGAGCGCGTCGAGCTGCACGTCGTCGAGCACGACGTCGCCGTTCACCGTCTCGGCTTCGATCTGGCCCACCACCTTCGACACCGTCACCGCCTGATTGATCGAGGAGAGCTTCATCCGCCCGTGGGCTCCGGCGACCGAGACATCGCCCTCAACGCTGCTGAGGTCGAGCGTTCCGCTTCCGCCGAGAACGCTGACGTCACCCTTCACGGTCTCGACCTTGACGTCGCCCTTCGAGCCCTCGACATCGACGTCCGAGAACGGCCCGGTGATGTCGAGCGCCATCCAGGACGGGGTCGTGATCCGGTATTCGACGCTGCCCGGAGTCCCGCGATCGCCTTCGGAGCTGATCTGCAGACGATCCGCGTGACTCTCGATCCCGACGCGGGTCCGGGTGTGGTGATCGGCCTGGATCCGAACCGCGTCGCGATCCCAGGTCTTTACGGAGACACCGCCGGTGAAGTTGCTGACCTCGAGTCGCACGCCCTTCTGGACCGTGATCGTGGTGTCGGTGTGTCCCGGAAGCGCCGTCAGCAACGCGACCATGGATGCTGCCAGAATCATTGAGTTCTCCCTTGCCCTAGGCGCCCGACATCGCCGCCGTACGGCGGAGCAGGTCGAGCTTGAGCTTCATTTGCAGGGCAAGATGCTGGTGAAGATAGGGGCTGGCCGGATCGGCGGCGAGCGCGCGCCGCGCCTGAAGAATCGCGCGATCGATCACCGCCAGGTTCTGCTCGACAATGCGCACGGTCGAGCTGTCGAGCTCGGTGCGATGCTGCTCGAGCGTGCGCTGCAGCTCGGCGACCGCCTCGTCGTAGCTGGAATCGAAGCCGATCGGGGTGTTGCCTCCCGCGCCGAGCTCGCGGCCGCCCGGAGCCGAAGAAAGGCTGGCGACGCTCGCGATCTGCTGGTTTCCGGACGACGGCGCCGGGCCAGGGGTCGACGACAGACCCGCCTCGCTGGCGCCGGATGAAGGCGACGTGCCCGGCGAGCTGACGGCAGTTCCAGAGCTCGCGCCACCGGGCGCGGGGCCCGCGTCGTTTCGAGCCACGGGGCCTGCCGCTCCACCGTGGCTCGCGACGACGCGCAGGTCGCTCGCGCGCATGGCCCACCACATCGCGCCCGCCGAAATCACGATCAGCGCGGCGGCGGCGGCGAGCGCCTGAGGCAGGCTGAAGTCGATCCGGCGCGCCGGACGGATCACGCGTGTCGAGGAGGCGTCGGCATGAGCGGCGCCCGCGGCGGCACGCGTTCCCGCCGCCCTCCCCGCGCTCGCCGCCGCCCCAGCGCTCGCGGCCGTGATGCGCGCCTCGATGCCCGTCCAGAGATTGCGTTCGGGAGCGCGATCCTCGAGCGTCCGCGCCCGCGTCTTCACCTCACGCAGAGCCTCGAGCGTGCCCGCGCACTCGTCGCAGCTCGCGAGGTGCGCTTCGATCGCCGAGCGCTCCGCGATGTCGAGCTCGTCGTCGAGATAGGCCGAGAGCCGGTCGCTCCAGCGGTCATTCATTGCGTGAATTCCACTCCCTTCCCAGATGCCGGCGCAGCATCATCCGCGCCCGGTGCAGTTGCGCCTTGGATGTTCCTGAAGTCACTTCGAGCAGCGTGCCGATCTCTTCGTGCGTGTAGCCTTCGACGTCGTGCAGGACGAACACCTGCCGCGCCCCTTCCGGCAGCTTCTCGATCGCGCGGTCGAAGTCCACCGACAGCTCCCGCCCGCTGGGAGGCGCCTCGAGCCGCTCGAGCGTCGCGGGATCCTCGTCCATGCGCTGGCGCCGCTTTCCGAGCTGTGCCCGCCGCGTCAGCGCGACATTGATCGCGATGCGATGGAGCCAGGTTCCGAACGCCGCCTCGCCCCGAAACGTCGAGAGTTTCTCCCACGCTCTCACGAATACGTCCTGCGTGATCTCGGCCGCCTCGTCGGTTCCGATCATGCGCCGCATCAGGCCGTGAATGCGGGACACGTGCTCCTGATAGAGCCGCTCGAATGCGCGCAGGTCACCCCGCGCCGCCAGTCCAGCGTCGGCGCTCGTTGCTGCCTTCGGTGGCTCGGGACCGGGTATCGTCGCCATGGCAGTGAGAGCCGTACGCTCCATGCACCCGTTTCGACGGATGGAAGGCCTAAAGGGTTGGAAACGCGGCTGAACTGAGCCCAGATCCGCTCTGTTTCAGGGCGTTTGCCCGTGTCGCGGCATGAGCATCTCACCCGGGCCCCGGTTTTCAACCTTTTCGCGCCGGGCGGGGTCTCAACCTCTGGCGTCCGCGGCCGGCAACCCCCGGCAACTCGGGCGCACCTTCTTTCGTACTCGATGGGACGGCCGCGTCGAGCCCAAGCCCGGAGGTCGGTATGAGACGTCGAGCCAAAGTCCTGGTTCTGGAGCGGGAAACGGCGCTGCGCCGGGTGCTCGCCGTGCTGCTCGTCGCCGTCGCGCTGGCGGTCGGTTGGGCCTCGATTCACACCGTTCAGGAGGTCGAGAACTTCACCGCCCAGATGTGGTGACGTTGAGACCCCAGTCGTAGTCGAGCCACTCCACCTTCCAGCCCCGGACGTTCCGCCCCAGCGCCCGCGCCATGATTTCCGCGGGCCCCCCGAGCGGGGCGAAATCCTCCGCGTACCATTTGAAGATCGGCGAGAGCCGCAGCGTGCGCGACGAATCCTCGATCCGGTTGCGCGCCGGATCCCCGAGGAACGCGATCCACTTTCGCTCGAGCGTGCGATCGAGATCGCGGCCACGCCACGCGCGCTCGAACAGCGGCGGACACGAGCGGGCGCCGCAGACCAGCGCGACGTGAATCCTCGGCTCGTGGAATCGCAACCGGATGGCGTGCTCGAGCGAGTCGAGCGAGACGCGGCCACGAATCGTTCTCACCAGCGGCTCGTGGAACACGGCGAAGCTCGAGTCGGAGGGTTGCCAGCGACGATCGAGGCGCGCGACGACGGCGCGAATCATGGTCGCGTTGTAGAGATTGATCTCGAAGGCCATGCGTTCGTTGCGCTCGAGCGTCGCCGGATCGAAGGCGGCGAGGCGATCGAGATAGTGATCGAGCCGGATCAGGTCGTGATCGCGAATGTGCCGGTAGTCGACCAGGCCGTCGTGAACGCCGGCGTGAAGCACCGAATCGAGCGCGGCGTGATCGAAGCCGTGATCTCCCGCCGCTGACGCGGTTCGCGATGCCGCCGGACGCGGAACCGCGGGCGCGGGCATTCCGAACGCGATGCCGTGCTCGAGCAGGAGCCTGAGGCCGACCGAGGCGAGCGCGATCGAGAGCCCGCGCAGGATCCATTTGCCCCGCACCCGCGACGAGAGCCAGGCGCCGAATGGAGCTCCGATCAGCACGCCGACGCCGAGCGGAATGATTCGCGTGACGCCGGGCTCGAGGCTCCCGGACGCGAGGTGTACGGCGACGCCGGTCAGAGCGAGCAGCGCGAGCACGAAGTGCGACGTCGCGGTGGCGATGTGAACCGGAAAGCCGAGCAGGAGCGCCATCGCCGGCACGTGCAGGATGCCGCCGCCGATTCCGAGCAGGCTCGAGAGGAATCCGATCGCGACGCTGAGCAGCGCCCCGAGCGCCACCCTGGGGCGATAGGACACCACCGTGCCGTCGCGCTCGACCAGCGTTCGCGTTGCCGCAACCCTCATCGGACCACGATCCACGGGACGCCAGAGAATCAGCCCGGCGGCGAGGATCAGCACGGCGCCGAGGAGAGGATCGAAGACGCGGCGATCGATGAATCGAGTCAGCCACGCACCGACCAGCGCGCCGGGGAAACCGGCGAGCGCGAACACCAGGCCCGAGTGAAAATCGACGCGCCCCTGCCGCGCGTATGCGACCGAGCCCGACAGCGCGTTCGCGAACACGACCGTGAGCGAGATCGCGGTCAGGACGTCGGGCGAATCCCTGGGATAGAGAAGGACGAGAATCGGCGCCAGAATGAATCCGCCGCCGGCTCCGATCAGCGTTCCCGCGATTCCGACTCCGACGCCGAGCAGCGCAAGCGCGACTTTGGAAAGAAATGTCATTGCCATCGCCCCGCGAGGGGTATCATGCGCGCGTCATCCCCGCCAGCATCGCGGCGAACGATTCGCCGACGATCCCGAACTCCGCAAGGAAGCACGACGCCGGCGTCATGGGCTTGTCCCTCGGACGCGGCAGGAGATTTCGCATGAGTCCGGTGAATCCGATTCCGAAGGACCATCACAGCATCACGCCGAGCCTGACGGTGAAGGGAGCGGCGCAGGCGATCGAGTTCTACAAGAAGGCCTTCGGCGCCACCGAGAAGGGCCGCTTCGCCGGCCCCGATGGTCTGATCATGCACGCCGAGATCAAGATCGGCGACTCGATCATCTTCCTGGTCGACGAATCACCGATGATGGGAAACAAGTCGCCTCTGTCGCTCGGCGGCGTGCCGATCACGCTGCACCTCTACACCGAGGATTGCGACACCGTCTTCAATCGCGCGATCTCGGCCGGCGCCAAGTCGCTGATGCCGCTCGCCGACCAGTTCTGGGGTGATCGCTGGGGAATGCTGCAGGATCCCTACGGGCACCAGTGGGGCATCGCGACGCACAAGGAAGATCTGACCACGGAGCAGATGATCGAGCGCAGCAAGGCGGCGTTCGCGTCGATGGGCCAGAAGTAGTCGCGGATCTTCAGAGACGAAACGGCCGGGCGAGGCAGCGCCCGGCCGTTTTCATTTCGTTCCGCCGAGAGTCGCGACCGACTCAGCCGCCGATCCGGATCCCCAGCTCCTTCAGGGTCGCGTCGTCGACTTCGCTCGGGCTGCCATCCATCAGGCTCACGGCGCTCGCGGTCTTCGGGAACGCGATCGTGTCGCGAATGTTGTCACGCCCTGCGAGCAGCATGACGATGCGATCGATCCCCATGCCGATGCCGCCATGCGGCGGCGAAGCGAAGCGATAGGCATCGATCAGGAAGCCGAACTTCTCACGCAATTGCTCGGCGCTGAAGCCGACCACCTTCATCACGCGCTCCTGGATGTCGGGGCGATGAATGCGGATCGAGCCCGAGCCGAGCTCATTGCCGTTCGCGACCACGTCGTAGAGCTGGGCATGCACTCGCCCAGGATCGCTCTCGAGAATCGCGAGGTGCTCGGGATTCGGCATGGTGAACAGGTGGTGCCGGGCGTCCCAGCCCTTCCGATCGGGATTCCATTCGAACAGCGGGAACTCGCGCACCCAGAGGAAGCGCCATTCCTGCTTCTCGGGCGGCGCGTTCTTGAGGCCCGCGCGATCGAGCTCGGCCTGGCCGAGGAAGCTGCGCAGCACGCCGAGCGCCTTCAGCGTCTTCTCCCACGGGCCCGAGGTGAACACGATCGCGTCGCCGCTCTTCGCGTTGGCCCGCGACAGGAACTCGTCGCACAGCGCGCCGGGGAAGATCTTCTCCATGCGCGCGCGCTCGGAATCCATCACCTTGAAGAAGCTGAGCCCGCCGGCGCCGGCTTCCTTCACGATGTCCTCGTACTTCCTGAGCTGCGTCCCCGAGATCTCGGCGCCGCCCGGCAGCGTGAGCGCGACCCCGACGCCGCCCTCAGCCTTCGCGCCGTTCGCCACCACGTTGATCGGCGACTTCGCCAGCACGTCGGTCATGATCGAGAACTCGAGGCCGAAGCGCGTATCGGGCTTGTCGGAGCCGAAGCGGCTCATCGCCTCGCGAAACGTGATGCGAGGGAACGGCGTCTTCAGCTCGACGCCGAGGCATTCCTTCCAGATCGCGCGATAGACGTGCTCGACCGCCGCGAAGACGTCCTCCTCGGAGACGAAGCTCATCTCGAGATCGATCTGGGTGTGCTCGGGCTGCCGGTCGGCGCGCAGGTCCTCGTCGCGCAGGCAACGCGCGAGCTGGAAGTAACGATCCATGCCCGAGATCATCAGCACCTGCTTGTAGAGCTGGGGCGACTGCGGCAGGGCGTAGAACTTGCCGGGATGAACGCGGCTCGGCACCACGTAGTCACGCGCGCCCTCGGGCGTCGGCTTGACCAGGATCGGCGTCTCGATCTCGAGGAAGCCCTGGTCCGACAGCGCACGCCGCGCCGCCATCGCCGCGCGATGGCGCAGCGCGAGCACGCTGGCCAGCTCGGGGCGCCGGAGGTCGAGGAAGCGATACCTGAGCCGCAGATCCTCGCTGGCGAGGTTCGCCTCGTCGTTGACCTGGAACGGCAGCGGATCGGCGGCGGAGAGGATCTTCATCTCGCGCACGTCGAGCTCGATCTCGCCGGTGGCGAGCTCGCGGTTCAGCGATTCAGCGGGCCTGAGATTGACGAGCCCGCGCACCGCGAGCACCCATTCGTTGCCGATCTCGCCCGCGCGCGCCAGCAGCTCGCGCCCCCCGGTCTCGGGATGGAACACGATCTGGGTCATGCCGAAGCGATCGCGGAGATCGACGAACAGCACGCCGCCGTGATCGCGCATGCGATGGAGCCAGCCCATCAGCGTCGCGGTCTGGCCGCCGTCGGTGCGGCGCAGCTCGCCGCAGGTGTGCGAGCGCCGCCAGTCTCCGAGGTCTTCGAGCTTCACCGATCCTCCCTGATTGCGCGCCGCGTCCAGGATCGCCGCGCGGCCCTGCGAAGCATCCGTCGTGGCCGGCTCGTTGCGCGGAGCATGCGTCATCGGCGCCCCGCTACGCCAGCCGCCGGCGCAGTTCGTCCTCGAGCGCGGCGCGCGAAACGATCGACTGGTCGCCGGAGACCAGGTCCTTGATCACGACCTCGCCCTTCTTCCATTCGTCCTCGCCGAGCAGCACCACGACGCGCGCGCCGGCCTTGTCGGCCTGCTTCATCTGCGCGCCCATCCCGCGCCCCTCGAGGTCGCAATCGACGCGGAAGCTGCGGCGAAGATCCCGTGTCAGCTTCTCGGCGTCGGCTCGCGTGCCATCCATGGCCGCGACGTACACCATGCCCGGCAGGTGGGCGATCGCCCCGCCGCGCTCCTCCAGCAGCAGCATCACGCGATCGAAGCCGATCGAGAATCCAACGCCCGGGGTCGGAGGGCCGCCGAGCTCCTCGATCAATCCATCGTAACGGCCGCCGCCTCCGAGCGTGCTCTGCGCGCCGAGCGAGGGGTCGTGCACCTCGAACGCGGTGCGGGTGTAGTAGTCGAGCCCGCGCACCAGCCCGTGATCGACGCGGTGCGCGATGCCGAGGGTGTCGAGGCCCTCGATCACGCGCTCCCAGTGGCGCAGCGACTCGACGTCGAGCGTGTCGAGCATCTTCGGCATCGCGCTGCCGCCGGCGGCGAGATTCTCGAACAGCTTGAGGTCGCCGGTGTCCTTGGTGTCGAGCACGCGCAGGGGATTGACCGCGAGGCGCTGCTGCGAATCGCCGCTCAGCGCGTTCGCCACCGGATGCAGCCAGTGGCGGAGCTGCTCGCCATATTCACGCCGCGAATCGGGCGTGCCGAGGCTGTTCAGCGCCACGGTGAGGTTCGAGAATCCCCACGCCTCGAAGAGATCGACGAAGAGCGCGATGATCTCGACGTCGGCGCCCGCCGCCGCCGATCCGATGATCTCGGCGCCGACCTGATGGAACTGGCGATAGCGACCCTTCTGCGGCCGGCCGTAACGGAACATCGGCCCCATGTACCAGAGCCGGTGGATCCGTGCCTGACCGCCGAGACCGTGCTCGAGGTAGGCGCGCGCCACGCTGGCGGTGCCCTCGGGGCGCAGCGCCAGCTCGCGCTCGCCGAGGTCGCTGAACCGATACATCTCCTTCTTCACCACGTCGCTGGCTTCGCCCGAGGTGCGCGCGAACAGCTCGTAGTCTTCGAAGATCGGAGTCCGGATCTCGCCGTAGCCGTAGCGGTCGAGCACGCCGCGCGCCGTGTCCTCTGCCCATTGCCAGCGTGTCGCCTCTTCGGGCAGAAGGTCGCGCGTGCCGCGCGGCGCCTGATGCTTCAGGTTCAACGGCGAGCCCCCCACACGTAGATCACCTGGGCCAGCATCACGCCCAGAGTGTCGGCCATCCAGTCGAAGACGCTCGAGTCGCGCCCCGGAACGAAGCTCTGAAAGTACTCGTCGCCGGCACCGATCAGCGAGCCCACCCCGATCGCCATCATCGCCGCGAACAGCGCGACCCTCAGCCGCATCGTGCCGCGCAGCGCCCGTGCCAGCAGGATGCCGAGCCCACCGTACTCGAGCAGGTGGCAGAGCTTGTCCGAGTTGTGGAACTTGAGCGGATTCTGGAGATACGGTTGCGCGCTCAGCGTGAGGATCACGGTCACGTAGAGCAGCACCGGCAACCAGTAGATGAGAAACTTCCTGAAGAACGTTCTCTCGGGTGGCCGTCCCGGCAACCGATCCTCCCGTGCGCGATGCGTGATGGCTGAAATGCGGCGCAGGATAGCACGCGGCGCGGCGGGGTCGAATTGCGCGCGCAGGTGCCGTGTCCGTGCGCGTGAATCAGCGCCGGGATGAGCTGCCGCGCTTGACCCTGATCGACTCGGCGCGTAGATTGGCGCGGCATTTTGCGCGGTGGGTGCGATGCCCGCGCCATGGATGCGCCGCTAGCTCAATTGGCAGAGCAACTGACTCTTAATCAGTAGGTTCTTGGTTCGATTCCAAGGCGGCGCACCAACTTGGCTTCAAGGCGCAGCGAGTGTCTGCGTCACGCCGGCTCGAGCATCGAGTCAGCGGGACGCCTTCGCTGATCGGGACGCGTCGATCCGGATGATCCTGCCGCCGGGCCCCGCCGCCCAGGCCACGCGGCCCTTCGCGTCGACCGCCCAGCACTCGTCGGACGACAACAGCGACCACGACGGTGGACCGTCCCTCAGACGGGCGAGGGCGACGCCACTCGGCCCGGCGACGAGCAGCGCATCCTCTCGTCCGCGCAGCAATGCCGAGCCGTACACCGGGCCCGCGAACGGTGGCCGAGTCGCGGCGCTCCAGGTCCGCCCGCCGTCCGCCGTCATGGCGACCGCGACGCTGGTGTCACGTTTCACGAGGAGCCGGCCGCCGAGCGCGAATCCATGCACGTCGTCGCGCATGGCCACCGATGCGATGCCCGAATCCTTCCCACGGACGATCGGCGTCTCGGCAACGCGCCAGGTCCGTCCGTAGTCCTGCGACGAATACACGCGCCCGCCGGACTCTCCCGCTTCGGTGCTGAACCACGCCCGGCCTCCGGGCCGCGTCACGATGCACGTGCCGCTGGCCGTGGGGGCACCTTCGCCGGGGAGGGCCGGCGGCATTCCCTCCACCGGTGTCGGCTTCCATGTCGCGCCACCATCCTCGGTCGTTATGACCAACATATGGCCGCGCACCGCATCGCCGACCGCGATGCCGCGCCGCGCGTCCCAGAAGTCGAAAGCGTCGTAGCAGGCTGACGTGTCGCGGTTCCGGAACTGGAGCGTCCAGTGCCGCCCGCCGTCCTCCGTGTGATAGATCCGCGAGCTGTCCCCCGGGCCCGAGGCCAGGAGCCATGCGCGATCCGCTGACACCGCGTACAGGTCGCGGAATTCCAGCCATGAATCACCCATCGAGTCCGCACTCCATGTCGCACCGCCGTCCAGGGTGCGGGACCAGGTCGCGCGGATGCCGCTGGCCCACGCCACGCGCTCGTTCACCGCGCTCACCGCCTGGAGCCGCGCCGTGGTCCCGCTGTGCTGCACGGTGACGACGGGTCGCGACGGCCCGCCGTGCGCGTCCGCTGGTCCCGCGGGGATCACTAGAATACCGATGAGTGCCAGTACTCGGGTGGTCATCGATGGGCCCGTCCCGCCGCTCTCGCCCTCATCGCCACTTCCAAGCCCGGAGCCTTTCCAGAACGCGCGAGATGCGAGAGCGCCTTGTACGACTCGATCTTCGAATTAGCCGGACGCCTTCGCTGATCGGAACGACGCCAGGAACGCGCGGACCGAGAGGATCATCCCGGTCGCGCCGAGCCCGCCCAGCGCCCAAAGGGTCCAGATGAAGAAGAGGCCGCCGCTGGACTGCGCGATCTGATTGATGTGCGAGCCGCGGAAGTGGAGCGCGGGCATCCCCAGCGCGAGGAGGCCGATCAGGAATCCGCTCACGGCGCCCGCGCGCCTGCCTTCTCCCGTCAGCGTGGCGTACAGCAGCAGCGCGACCACCAGCACCGCGATCATGGACGCGAAGTTGAGGGACGAGATTCCGCGTGCGATGTCGTCCGAGACGTGAATCGTCAGGAGGATCAGCGAGAGCAGCGACGTCACGGTGAGGAGTCGGCCGGTGGCCATGGGCTATGGTCCCTCGCGGTTTCTGGTTCGATTCCAAGGCGGCGCACAAAGTTCTTCCAAGACCAAGTCATTCCCACACCTGCCACCGCAGCGTGCGCTCCGACCGTCGCGCATCGCGCTGATGACCTCCGGTGCCCGGTGGGAGTGCTACCGATTCTGAGTTCGCTTCAGAATCGATAGCACTCGCGAACAGCCCGACCCATCGCTACTTCAGCGCGCGGCCGATTCTCCCTTCCGCGCATAGTCGATCGTCATCACCTTCATTTCCTTCTTCGCGCCCGGTGGGACGCCGAACATCTCGAAGGTGTGGTGGTTGTCGTCGATGAACGTCGTCACCATGCGGGACTTCGCCGGCTTGCCGGTCACCGGATCATTCATCGTTGCGTTCCAGCTGATGACCTTGCCGCTCGCGTCGGCGGTGCCCACGCTGGTCATGATCCCGGTGCCCATGTTGTCGATCCAGGTCGACACGTACTTGCCGCTCACGTTGTCGAACCCTGAGACGCCCATGCCGCTGAACGGCATCCCGCTCATCTGGCCCGCGTCGACCTCCTGAATGTAGCGGCCATCCATCAGCGTGGTGATGACCGCCGTGCTCTGAGACTCCTGCGCCGGCTTCGATGGATCGGTCTGGTACTTGACCGTGCAGTTCCACTCTCCCGCCATCTTCGCGAGCAGCGCGTGCTGCGCGCCGGGCGTCGCGGCCTTCATCATCTTTTCCATCATCGCCTGCTGAGCGGGCGACATCTGCGGCGGGGCGTCGGCCGCGACCGCGACGGCGGCGATGAACAAAGCAGCGACGGCGAGCGCGATTCTCATCTTCATCGAATCCTCCCAGGTTGGATAAGACACCACGTCTCGGAGGCTAATCTCGGGGCGGCCCGGTGCGCAATCGAGAGCGGGTGACCGTCGCCGCACGCCGCACCATCGAGTCGCCGCAATCACGCTGCGCCGTGCATGCGGTCACACCGCGGACGTCGCCGTCGCGCCGGGTTTCGCGACGAAAGTTCCCGCGTTCGTCCTCGAGACCTCGCCGAATGCGTCATTCGCTCGTCCATACTGAAGCACCGACTCTCGACCGACCGGGACGCACCGAAAGGGAGTTTCATGCTGGCGCATCGCGTCATGATCGTGGTCTCAGCCGCGGTGATCGTGTCGGCGACGGGCGGATCGTGCGAACGGCCGATCCCGTCCCCGCAGCGGCACTGGGTGGCACAGAACGACGCGCGAGTATTCGAGATTCCGGCCCGGGGAGCTGCGGTCTGGAGCGACCAGGACCTGCGAATCACGTTCGATCATGTGGTGAGGGACTCGCGCTGCCCCGCCGGCGCGGAGTGCCCATGGGCGGGCAACGCGCTGGTCGAGCTGTCCGCCGCGCCGGGCGGGCGATTCAGGCTCAGGATCGGTCCGGCGGGAGGAGCGGCGGACACCTCTCGAACCGTGGTGGATCGGGCCGGTTTCCGATATCAGGCCGTGGTTCTGGCGCCGCTCGCGGCGGTCGGAGTCGAGCCGGTGGATCCCGAATCCTATGTCGTGACGCTCGAGGTCGTGAAGCTCCCGGGCGATCAGCCGGGCGAGACGACGAGCCGCGAGATCGCGCGGCCGCAGGCGTCGAAGCGCGCCCTGTAGGCGCGAGTCCGGCGGACACCTGCCACGAGTTGCCGACGGTCAGCGAATCGAAGCCGTCAGCTCACCAGCCACGAGGCTCCGAGCAGAATCACGCCGGCGGCGCCGACCCACAGCGCGGCGCGCGCCGCGCCCGGCACTCCGGGATCCGGCACGCCCTCCGGCGCCCGCACCGGAATTCCCGCCGCCTCGCGCCACTGGCGCATCACGGTCGCGAACGACGCGAGCCACGCGAGGCCGAGCAGCGCGAGCAGAGTCGAGTGCCGGCTCGCCGCCAGCGCACGCGCCGCCTCGAGCCAGATCGCCGCGCCCGGGGTTCCGGGAACGCCGGCGAGTGAGAGCGTGGCGAGAAGACCGGCGATCGCGCTGAAGGGGTGACGCCGGAACAGCACGCTGCCGCGCCGGTTCGCGGGATCGACGTCCGAGGTGACCGGCAGGAAGCGCGCGAACAGCCCGGCGCCGGTCAGGCCGATCGCCAGATGCGCGGACCAGCGCGCGAACCATTGCTCGGAGCCGGGGCCGTTTCCCGCCAGCAGCATCGCGATCGCGAGCGCCCCGTGCAGGCTCGCGAGCGTTCCGATCCGTCGCTCGGGCCGTCGTTGCTGGAGCAGCGTCGCGGCGCCGACCAGGAACGCGATGCCGGAGACCGCCGCCAGCAGATTCGAGGTGACGGCGCGCGCCTCGGGCAGGGATTCGATTCCGGACAGGCGGCGCGCGAGCCATGAGGCCCCCGAGACCTGAAGCGCGGCGGCGGCGAGCGGCGCGGCCCACGACCTCCCGCCCTGGAAAAGATCGGCGGGCCAGAAGTGAAACGGCGCGCCGCCGAGCAGCACGAGCCCGGCGAGCAGCGACAGCGGCAGCGCCACGCGCCAGAGATCATCGGGACCGATCGGCGCGCCGAGCACCGCCCATTGTTCGGCATTGAGTCGCGTTCCGGTCACCATCGCGAGCAGCTCGCTGCCGGCGATCGAGAGGGCGAGCGATCCGCCCAGCACCCAGGCCAGCTTGAGCGCACATTCGCTCTGGAGGAGATCGCCATGGTCGCGCGCCAGAATCGCCACCACGAGGCCCGCGATCAGGAGCGTGGCGGCCGCGCCGGGATGTGGCAGGGCGATGGCGACGGCGAGCGGAAGCACGACCACGATCGGGCCGAGCGTGAACTCCGACGCGCCGCCGCCGCGATCGACGATGAGCCGCAGCGCGGCGGCCAGCACGGCGAGCGCCGGGATCAGCCACTGCCACAGCTCGGCCGGGATCGCGCTCATCGGAGGAAGGGCAGCACCAGCGCAAGGACGCTGAGCCCGACGACGAACAGCACGTATTCCTGGGCGTCGCCGGTGTGCAGGTCACGCAGCGGGGCGAGCACGGCGCGGCCGGTCCGCTGCAGCATGCCGACGCCGATGCGCTCGAGATCGGTGATCGACCGGAACGCGAATCGAGCGACCCGGCGCGTCCGGCTGCCCGCGCTCTCGAACCCGGCGACCAGCGGCGCGCGGCTCTTGCGCCCGAGCAGGCCGAGTGATCCGCCCACCACGGCGGGAAGCGACGCGATCAATGCCGGCGTCCACGGGAAGCGCGCGCCGCCGAGGAACGCGATCGCCAGCGCGCCGGGGCCGATCGACAGCGTGAGGAACGCGCTCAAATGGCTGAGCGTGAGCGCCGGATCCGGCCGCATCACGCGCCGGCGCTCGGCCGCGGGAACGACGCGGCGAACGCTGACGTAGGTGGTGAGGATCACGGCCAGCGCCGCGGCGATGAATTCGAACGCGATGAGGAGCACGGTGATCAGCGCCGCCACCGACATCGAGGTGAACGACGTCGATTCGACTCGCGCCATCAGCGCGGTGAGGAGCGGCCACGAAAGCGCCGCCGATCCGGCCCAGCCGGCCACGCGCCACAGTCTCGACAGCGTGGCGCCGCGGCGCGGCGTCGCGCCACGCAGCTCGCCGGCCAGCATGAACGCGCGACCGCCGACGGATCCGAGCCAGAGCAGCAGCACGATGGTCGGCTCGAGACTTGCGGTCGCGATCAGCGTCGCGGCGATCGCGCTCTCCGACACGATCAGCCAGCGCAGCGCGGTGGCCCATTGCCGGCGCCCGAACGCCCGCAGCGTCGCGAGCAGCGCGGTGACGAGCAGCAGCGCGGCGGCGATCTCGCGAACCCCCGCCACCTCGGTCCAGAGCTCGCCGCTGTGCCAGAGCACGACGAATCCCGCGGCCGGAAGCAGCGCCGGGAGCCACGGGCGCATGACCAGCAGCGGGCCGGAAAGGTCGGAGTACGGCCGCGCCAGCGGCAAGGCCGCCATCAGCTCGAGCCCCGCCCACACGATCGCGGCGGCGGCAACCACCGGCAGCCACTGAGCCGCGGCGGCATACAGCGAGGTCCAGGGAATCAGAAGGCCGGCCGCGGCGGCGAGCCACGTGGCCTGAGCGGGGCGGCGCAGCCAGATCCAGCGGCGCAGCTGATGCTCCGCGTCGGCCGACGCCCGCGCCCAGCACCAGAACGCCAGCGAGATCAGCTCGATCCCGAGCGCGAGGGCCATGGTGTCGAGCGGCCACGCCGGCTGCTCGCGCAGAGCCCAGGCCAGCGCGCCGGGCTGCATCAGGAGCGCGAGGCCGCCGATACAGAGCGCGGTGCCGGCAGCCTTCGCGTCGGGCCGAAGATTCATCGCGATCGCTCAGTCATGAAGATCGTGCGCACCACTCACCCACGCTCCGCCGCCGGCCTCGAGCCGCAATCTCGCGATTCGCGCCACCATGGCGATGGCGATCACGCTGGCGAACCACACCGCGGCCGCCGACACCGTGCCGCCCGGGAGCTGCTGGGCGTTGGCGATCCTCACCATGCGATCGAGCCCCATGCCCATCGCGCCGAACGCGAGTCCGGCGCGCAGGACGTGCCGCCGCAGCATCAGGTGCACGAGACCAAGCGTGATGAGCAGGAGCCCGGCGGATGCCTCGCGGCTGACCCGGTCGTCGAGATCGGCACGCGCGAGCGCGGCGACGAGGAGCGTGAGCACCGCGAGCCCGAGCAACAGACCGACCGCGCCGGATTCGATTCCGCCGCGCCGCGTCGAAGGATCGGAAGGCGGATCCGACGGGGCGCGTGTCAGGAATGCGGCCAGCGCGAGCCACAGCAGCGACCAGCCGACGGCGAGCGCGATCGATCCGGGATCGGGATGGATCAGCGCGGCGGCCGCGAGCCCGAGCGCGGCGAGCGCGGCGATGCGGCGGCCGGGGAGCACGATCGCCAGCGCCACGCACGCCGGAGCGAGCAGGAACCGGGCGAGATCGAACGGCGAAAGACGCGTCCAGGCGTCGAGAAAGTGCACGTCAGGGGATGTAGACGCTCTCCGCCGACGTGAGCGCCGTCATGAACGCCTCGGGACTCTTCGCTTCGCGCAGCGTCTTGCGCACCGACTCCTCCTTGAGCAGCCGCGAGATGTTCGCGAGCACGCGGACGTGCTGAGTGGTGGCGTTCTCGGGCGAAACGAACAGCACCAGCAGATGCACCGGCTGCCCGTCCTCGGATTCGAACTCGAGGCCATCGGGCGACACGCCGACCGCGGCTGCCATGCGGTCGACCGAGCGCGCCTTGCCGTGCGGAATCGCGACCCCGTAGCCGATGCCGGTGGTCATCATCGCCTCGCGGCGGAGCACCCGGTCGAGGATCTCGCCCTGGCTCTTGAAGCCGTGCGCCGATTCCAGCAGCTCGGTGAGCTCGGCCAGGGCCTCACGCTTGGTGCGGGCCTTGAGGCGGAGCGAGACCGCGTCGACGTTGAGCAGCTCCGAAAGTCTCATCGAGAGCTCCGGGAACACGGCCTGTGGGTGGACGAGAGCTTGCAACCTAGGGAGGCCCACCGGGGCTGTCAAGCGGCAAGTGGCGCATCGAATTGATCGTGCGACGCGCGTCGCGCGCCCGCGCGCGTATGCTAGAATTGTGGTGCCGTATCGTGGCCTCATCCCGTGCATCACATCGCTTGCTCGACTCCGTGGGACCCATGAATCGCGGCTTTCCCCCCGGGGGCAGGGACGCCTCGTGAAGCAGAAGAACATCGAATTTCGCGAGCTGCTCGAGCGGCTGCTCCCGCTCGATGAGCTGCCCGCCGCGGAGCGATTGCGCGTGCATCGCGCGCTGGCGGCCGGTGCGGGAGTCCAGATCGAGCAGGCCGCTCTGGCCGCGCTGAGCCAGCTCGAAGTCGCAGGCGCCGTCCGCCGCCTGCCTCCCGACCGCGCGCATCCCGGCCGCGTCCGCTATCAGCGCACCGGCGGCCTCGACATCATCGCGATCCATCTTCCGGCCACCGAAGAGCGCGAGGGGTTCCTGCTGTTCCCGCGCGCTTCGTTGCCGGCTCAGGCCCGCGCCGGTATCGATCAGGTGCGGCGACTCCTGCGTCTCGACGATCCGCGCGCGCTGTCGGATCCGCGCCGCGCCGATCCGCGCCTCGCGCTGATCGAACAGCTCGATCAGGCCGGACGCGAATTCCTCGGCGCCCAGGCCGTGCGTCTCGTCATCGGCGAAGACGACAGCGGACCCGAGCCGCCGTTCGATCGCGGGCTCGCCGCCGAAGCGCGGCGCCATCCGGACTGCATTCTCTACTGCCCCGATCTCGGCCAGCTGTCGCGGTTCGAAGAAGCGGCGCGCGCGCTCGGCTCCCAGGCCATGGCGATCACGGCGGTGACCGGCGCCGACGGCCAGCCGCTCGCGACGCTCGAGGTCCGCTCGCGCGAGCGTGATCCGTTCCGTCCCGAGGATCTGTCGATGGTCGCGCTGCTGGCCGACTACTGCGGGCGCGCGCTCGAGCGCGTGGCGCGGATCGAGAAGCTGGTGTTCATCGATCCCCTCACCCAGGTCTACAACCGCTCGTACTTCGATCTTCAGGTGGTGAACGAAATGGCGCGCGCCCAGCGCGAGCAGACGTCGATGGCGCTGGTGATCGCGGACATCGACGACTTCAAGTCGTTCAACACCGCGTTCGGCTACGAGGCCGGCAATCAGGTGCTGGTGCAGGTCGCGCAGGCGCTGAAGGGGGGCGTGCGTCCGTTCGACACGGTGGCGCGCTGGGGCGGCGAGGAGTTCAGCATCCTTCTCACCTCGCCGGTTCAGGCCGACGACGTGGCGACGGTGTGCGAGCGACTGCGCTCGCTGGTCGAGCACGTTCCGGTGCACATCGAGGGACTCGACCGCAGCTCGCATCAGCTCAACGTGACGGTGAGCATCGGCGTGGCGCTCCATCCGGATCACGCCGACAATGGAGCCGATCTCTGGCGCGCGGCGAATCAGGCCTTGCTCCAGGCCAAGCACCCGCCCAAGAATCAGTGCGTCTTCTATAGCAGCGCGACGCGAGACTCTCAGTCGAACGCCGGCTGAGACGAACCCCCTCCCGCCGACCTCGGGGACCGGAGGCGCCACGGATGGTTGATCGCCGCACCCCGCTGACTCGCCGTGCCTGGTCGTGGATGGTCGCGCTCGTGCTGGTGCGAGCCCTCGCGCTGGTGGCGTCGGTGTCGGACCACAGGCCGCTCACAGGCGACGAGCCGATCTACGATGGGGTCGCGCGCTCGCTCCTCGCCGGCACGGGATTCACCCACCACGGCGCGCCGTGGGTCATGAAGCCGCCGGGCTGGGTCATCGTGCTGGCGGGCATTCGCGCCGTCGCCGGAGACCACGTGCGCGCCGGAGTGCTGGTCCAGGGCCTGTTCGACGCCGGAACCATCCTGCTCGGCGCGCTCCTCGCCCGCCGTTTGTTTCGAAGCTCACGCGCCGGCTGGATCGCGTTCGCGCTGATGGCGGTCTGGCCCCCGTTCCTGCGCGAGAGCAGGTTTCTTCAGACCGAGCCGATGTTCACGCTCGCCGTGATGCTGCTCGCCACCGCATTCGTCGGGTTCGTGGAGTCCCCGACGATGCGGCGCGCGGCGCTCACGGGAGCCGCGGCGGGTCTGGCGGCGCTGGTTCGTCCGAACGGGATCCTGACGCTGGTCGGTCTGGTCGGGAGTGCGTATCTGATCGATCGCCGCGCACGCGCGCCGATCCTCCGCTACGTGGTGATGGCGTTGTGCTGCGCGCTGGTCCTGTCGCCGTGGACGATCCGCAACGCGCGAGTGTTCCATGCCTTCATTCCGGTCTCGATCGGAACCGGCGAATTCTTCTACATGGGATCGACGCCGGAGACCGAGGGACGCTGGGATCACGTCAAGTGGGAGGGCCTCCGGGGGCGCGTCATCGAAGCCGAGACACGGCGACTCGGCCGGACTCCGAACGTGCTCGAGCAGGATCACGCGTTGCTGGTCGCCGGCATGGCGGCATGGCAGACCGATCCGGCCACCCAGTTCCGCATCTGGATGCTGCGCGTCTTCCGCCTGGTCGCGGTGCCGGTCGGACCGGAGCGATTCGCCCTGCGCGTGGGATTCCTGATCGCGATTCTGCTGCTCGACGCGCTCGCGCTGTGGGGGGCTTTCGGCGCCTTCGGAGACACCGAGGGGAACGGCCGAATGGCGGCGGTATTCCTGCTCGCGGTCGTGTTCAACGCGCTCGCGTTGTCGGTGTTCCTCACCGCGTCGCGTTACATCGAGCCGTTCCGGGCGCTGATGATCGTCGTGGCCGCCGGAGGGGCGACCCGGCTACCGAGCCTCGCTCAGCGCAAGTCGCCGATCGTGCTCGGCGGCACCTGATCGCTCGACGCGGTCTGCAGCGTGAGCGGCGTACCAAGAGCGGACCAGTTGTTCGCCTCGTCGCGAGCCTTGATCGCGAAGTAGTAGCGCGTCCCCGGCGTGAGCCCCGTCATGACGTAGGCCTGAGGCGATCCCGCCGGAGCCGGCACCGGCTCGTTCGAAATCTGGGTCGCGTTCGCGAAGCTCGCGTCATCCGTGATCGGCTGCGTCGAATAGCGCAGATCGTACGCGCTCGCGGTGCCGCTCATCCCATCGTCACCGGGAGCCACCCACGTGAGCGACGCGACGTTGTCCGACACGAGCCCGAGCACGAGACTGGTGGCTTGGGGCGGCGTAACGTCGGGTGCCACGGTGCCGAAAGGGACGGCGCCAACGTAACCGTCCTTCCAGAAGGTGCCGGTCGCCGCCGACCCGCTGAGGAGGCCGCCATCGAAGCTGGCGTAGCTGGCGTTCGCGAACGTCGGGTTGCCCCACTTGCTGTGGCACTCGTTGCTGTACGACGAGCACCAGTTGCCGCCCTGGCCGACGGCCGAGCACGCCCCGCTGGCGTTGCCGACGGCGCCGCTCGAGGAGCCGGTGGCCTGGAAGTAGAGATTGCTGTCCGTCGAAGCGCTGGTCTGCATGAACACGCCGGGACAGTTCTGGCTGCCGGAGTAGATCACGTTGTCGACGAACTTCATGTGATCGCATTTCGAGGCGTCGATGACGACGCTGCCGGTGCTGAAGAATGTGCAGTGACGGAAGGTGATGCTGTCGGCGTGGGCCTGGAGCTGATTGAAGTCCATGGCCCGGCCGGTGCTGATCAGCTGGCAGCCGTACCACGAATCGCCGACCACGTCGTTCTGGTAGTCGAGCATGTTGTTGGCTTTGAAGATGCATCCGATGAACGTGTTGTGTCCGTTGGTTCCGGGGTAGGTGCCCGAAGTCGCGAAGCTGATGATGGCCGGCTGGGTGCTCGTTGGCAGCTCCTGCACGGTGTCGCGCACGTAGGTGTTGAAGAAGCTCGAGTCACGCTGGACGAAGATGTAGTTGGCGTAACTGGTGTGGTTGTCGAGCGACCACTTGTTGTCGCGGAAGGTGCAGTACTGGAGGTCGTACTGGATGCGCCCGTGCACGTCGACCGCGCCGGACGGCATGGTGACCAGCACCTTGTTGTTGGTGAACTCGCACATGTACGGGTGATCGAAGCGCACCGCGTGCGGCTGCGCGGTGACGCCGCCGAAGTACATGATGTTGTCGCGGAAGGTGCACAGCGTGGTCGGGATCGGATTGCGGCTCAGGTACCAGAGATGAGTGCCCGTCGTGCTCCCGATGGTGCAGTGGCTGACGTGCGAGCGCAGCCCTCCGCTCGACCACAGGCTGCCGGTGGCGCGGCAATAGTTGATCGAATCCTGCTCCGCGCGGACCGTGGTGGAGGTCGCGTCCAGATAGATGTCGCCACCCTGCACACCCGCGATGGTGACGTACTGGCGCGCGCTCAGGTTCAGATTGCCCGAGAACACGACCGAGGTCGGCGAAGCGATGTTCCCGATCAGCGAGATCCGGCCGGTGCTGTTTCCACTGTTGGTCGGCTTGAGGTCGCCGGAGTACGAGCCGTTCGCGATCAGGACCACGTCGCCCGCGGCCACGCTCGACAACGCCCTCGAGATCGACCAGGGGCTGCTCGGCGAGGTTCCACTGTTCGTCGACGACCCGCTGGGAGTGACGTAGTAGGTGGCCGCCGACGCCGGGATCGAGGCAAGGCTGAAGAGGCCCGCGGCCACCAGGGCCATGAGAGGCGCGAGGCGGCGGGTCCTGATACCGTGTCCGGCGTGAAGGCGTGGCAAGCGGTTGAGCATCATGGAATCCCGTCCTCTGAGGAAAACCTGAGGGACCGGTTCAGAATGGCCCGCGTTCGGTCTGCAACACGCGTGCCCAGCGAGACATTCCGACACTTACACTGGTCCCACAACGACTTGCTGGAATCAGCGGGAACGTTCGAAGGGCGTTTTCGATCCCGGACCGCAAGGAGAGCGATCGGCCGGCGGGCGAAATGCATCCACCAGCGTCAGCCGTGGTACACGGCCATCCTACACCCCGGCACCCTAGCACGTTCCCTCGAAGTCACCATCCTGAACTCCCCATTCGGTCGAAATTCTTCGTCATGAGTGTCAACGAGTCGTGAACGCATATCTCGCACGTCTGCTCTATCTCACAGCGCAGGAAGCGCGTGGCGAACCCGTATCACGCGTGTTGCGCGAGCTCGAACAAAGTCAGCGTTGGAGTGCGGACCAACTGGGCGAGCAGCAATGGACCCGAAAGATTGCGCTATTCCGGCACGCGTTTCAGACCACGCCGTTCTACCGCGAGCGCTTCAGCGCGCTCGGGATGAACGCCGATTCGATGCGCACTCCGGCGGATTGGATCGGACTTCCTGTGCTCGAAAAGCGCGAGGCGCAGGAGAACGCGGCTCGAATGCGATCCACCACCGCGCCGCGCGGGCTCGGCGCGTCGACGTCGGGATCGTCGGGAACGCCGGTCACCGTCTATCGCAGCCATCTGTCGTGGGCCCACGCGCACGCGAACGTGTTCCGCGGCTGGCACTGGCATGGTGTCGAGATCGGCGAGCGCTACGCGTATTTCTGGGGCGTGCCGCTGGATGACGAAGGTCGCCGCGTCGCGCGGCGCAAGGATCGCTTCTTCAACCGCGAGCGCTGCTCGGCATTCGATCTCGACGCGCCGCGGGCGCGCGCGTTCTACGAAACGCTGCGGCGCCGGCCGGCTCGCTTCGCCTTCGGCTATCCGAGCGCGCTGGCCGCGTTCGCGAGCCAGATCACCGATCTCGGGCTCGATGGAACGGCGCTGAAATGGAAGGTGGCGATCACCACCGCCGAGGTGCTTCACGACTTCCAGCGCGAGGCGATTCAGAACGCGTTCGGCTGCGCGGTCGCCGACAGCTACGGGTGCGCCGAGATCGGCGTCGCCGGGTTCGAATGCGAATACGCCCGGATGCACGTGCCGATCGAATCGGTGGCGCTCGATCTGGATCCGGCCGAGGACGGCCGGGCCAGCGTGCTGCTCACCGATCTTCACAACTACAGCCAGCCGCTGATCCGCTACCGCGTCGGCGACCTCGCCCTGCCCGCGAGTCCCGAGGTCTGCCCGTGCGGCCGTGCGCTGCCGCTGCTCGGCCGGCTCTCGGGACGCGCGGGCGACACGCTCGAGCTGCCGGACGGCCGGCGCATGAACGCGAATCTCCCGTCCTACGTGTTCAAGCACCACGGCAAGGCGGGCACGGTACGCGAGTATCAGTTCGTCCAGTTCCCGGGCGGACGGATCGAGCTGCGCATCCTGCCGGGGCCGGCGTGGACGGACGAGATCCCGGCGGCGCTGCGCGCCGAAGTGCGCGAGGCGCTCGCGCTCGACGTCGAGATCCGGCGCGTGGATCGGTTCGAGCGGCGCGGCCGCGGCAAACATCGCGATTTCGTGCGCGCCGAGGAGATCGGGGAGTCGTAAGAAGTCGGGCCGTTTTGCCAGGGCAGGCCGGTGCACCCGACCTGCCTCGCAGCGAGTCTCCCTGCGTCTCCCCTGTCCGGCTCCCCTTACAAGGCCTGCCCTGGCACCGCTACTTGGCTCCGACGGTCTCCTTGGTGGCGACGCGGAACGAGAAGTCGCTGCCGTCCGCGTCCACCTCGACCGTCTGCCCGGGCCGGAACTCGCCCTGCAGCAGCTTCATCGCCAGCGGATTCTGAATCAGGCGCTGGAGCACACGCCGCAGCGGGCGGGCGCCGAAGTGAGGATCGTAGCCTTCGGTCGCCAGCGCATCGCGAGCCGCGTCGGTCATGCGGAGCCCGATCTCGCGTTCGGCCAGCATGCGCTTCAGGCTCTCGGCCGAGAGATCGACGATCGCGCGCAGATCGGCGCGCGTCAGCGAGTGGAAGATGATGATTTCGTCGACGCGATTCAGGAACTCCGGACGGAAGTGCTCGCGCAGCGCGCGCTGAATCAGGGCCTCCATTTCACGACGGTCCGACTCGCCGTACTCGAGAATGAACTGCGAGCCGAGATTCGACGTCATGATGACGAGCGTATTGCGGAAATCGACCGTGCGGCCCTGACCGTCGGTGAGCCGCCCATCGTCGAGCAGCTGGAGCAGCACGTTCAGCACCTCGGGATTCGCCTTCTCGATCTCGTCGAGGAGCAGCACGGTGTAGGGACGCCGCCGCACCGCCTCGGTGAGGGCGCCGCCTTCCTCGTAGCCGACGTATCCGGGCGGGGCGCCGATCAGCCGCGCCACCGTGTGCTTCTCCTGGTATTCGCTCATGTCGAGCCGCACCATGGCGTGCTCATCGTCGAACAGGAACTCCGCCAACGCCCGCGCCAGCTCGGTCTTCCCGACGCCGGTCGGACCGAGGAAGAGGAACGATCCGATCGGTCGCTTCGGATCCTGCAGCCCGGCGCGCGCGCGGCGCACCGCTTCGGAGACCAGCCGCACCGCCTCGTCCTGGCCGACCACGCGGCGATGGAGCCGGTCCTCCATCTTGACCAGCTTCTCGACCTCGCCTTCGAGCAGGCGTGACACCGGAATGCCGGTCCACTTCGCCACCACTTCGGCGATGTCCTCCTCGTCGACTTCCTCCTTCAGCATCCGTCGCTCGAGCTGCACCTTGGCGAGGCGCGCGTTCTCCTGCTCGATCTGCCGCTCGATCTGGAGCAGCTGGCCATAGCGCAGCTCCGCCACCCGCGCCAGATCGCCGAGGCGCTCGGCCTTGGCTTCTTCGACCTTGATGCGCTCGCGATCGGCCTTGAGCTTGCGGATCACGTCGACCGCTTCCTTCTCCTTCTTCCAATGGGTCTCGAGCGTGCCCTTCTCGGCGCGAACACGCGCCAGATCCTCGTCGAGCCGCTTCAGGCGTTCGCGGCTGGCCTTGTCGCTCTCCTTCGCCAGCGCCTGGCGCTCGACCTCGAGCTGCCGCTCGCGGCGGGTCAGCTCGTCGAGCTCGACCGGCATCGAATCGATCTCCATGCGCAGCCGCGAGGCGGCCTCATCGACCAGATCGATCGCCTTGTCCGGGAGCTGGCGGCCCGAGATGTATCGACTCGACAGCATCGCCGCGGCGACCAGCGCCGAGTCCTTGATGCGGATGCCGTGGTGCACCTCGTAGCGTTCCTTCAAGCCGCGCAGGATCGCGATGGTGTCCTCGATCGAGGGCTCGCCGACGAACACCGGCTGGAACCGCCGCTCGAGCGCGGCGTCCTTCTCGATGTGCTTGCGGTATTCATCGAGCGTGGTGGCACCGACGCAGTGGAGCTCGCCTCGCGCCAGCGCCGGCTTCAGCAGGTTCGAGGCATCGACCGCGCCCTCCGCCCCGCCCGCCCCCACCAGCGTGTGCAGCTCGTCGATGAAAAGGATGATGCGGTTCTCCTCGGCGGTGACTTCCTTCAGCACCGCCTTCAGGCGGTCCTCGAACTCGCCGCGGAACTTGCTGCCGGCCACCAGCGCGCCGAGGTCGAGCGCCACCAGCCGGCGATCGCGCAGGCTCTCCGGCACGTCGCCCGAGATGATGCGCTGCGCGAGCCCTTCGACGATCGCGGTCTTCCCCACGCCGGGATCGCCGATCAGCACCGGATTGTTCTTGGTGCGCCGGGCCAGCACCTGGATCACGCGGCGGATCTCGTCGTCACGTCCAATCACCGGATCGAGCTTGCCCTGCCGCGCCAGCGCGGTGAGATCGCGCCCGTATTTCAGCAGCGCCTGATATTTGTCTTCCGGTGTGGCGTCGGTCACGCGCTGGCCGCCGCGCACCTGCTGCAGCGATTTCAGCAGCGCCTCGGGAGTGACGCCGGCGCGCGTCAGGATCTGTTGCGCGGCTCCGGCGCCGGCGGGATCGGCGAGCCCCATCAGCAGGTGCTCGACGCTGACGTATTCGTCCTTCAACCGCTCGGCCGCCGCTTCGGCGCGCTCCAGAGCTTCGCGCAACGCGTCGCCGAGATAGAGCGATCCGCCCGAGACTCGCGGCAGCCGGGCGAGCGCGGCTTCGGATTCACGCGCGATGCCTTCGCGTGGAACACCGAGCTTCTCCAGCACGGCGGCCACGGTTCCCTCGGGCTCGGTCGCGAGCGCGGCGAGCAGATGCTCGGGCGTCAGCTCCTGCTGGCCGTGATCACGGGCCAGGCGCTGGGCGCGCTCCAGAGCTTCCTGCGATTTGACGGTAAAACGATCGAGTCTCATACCCTCACCGGTGCGAGTTCGCGGCTATTGGATGCGCGAAACGTAGCACATGGTTCGAGGGTGCAGCTCGGCGGCTGTCTTAGGCGGCTTCCTCGAGGAAGGGCACGAGAAGCGGCAGGACGCGGCGTGCGAGCATCGGGTACTCCATCACGAAGTGGACCGATTCCCGCAACGTCTGCCACGTCAGATCGTGCCGGTCGAGATGCCCGGCCAGATTCATGAGCGCGGCACGCGTGATGGCGCGGTGGCGTTCCGGAACGCCGAGACTGTCCGCTTCGCTGGCGATCGCCGCGACCGCCATCGCCGTCGCGGTATGGAGCGTGTTCTGGCCTCCGCCCGCGCCCTTGCGCACCGGACGCGGCTTGGCGTTGAACACCGGAGACTCGTTGAGGAAGTCCGCCGGCGAAAGCTCGCTCTCGGGGGGCGGAGTCGCCGATTCGCGCGACACGAATGAGTGCAGGGCCGCTTCGAGCGCGCGCTGCAGCGTGGCTTCGTCGATCGGCTGCGCTTCGGCAGTGCGCGGCGGCTGGATGCGGGCCGGGGACGCCTGAACCGACTCCTCCGGATCGCCATGCTGCGACAGATCGAACTCCTCCACCATGGGCTCGGGCGGAGCCTGGAATTCAGGAGGGGGTCCGGCCGAGGCTGTGGCGTCCCCCGGGCGAAGGGCGTCCTCCGCGAATCCCAGCATCTCCTTCAGACGCGCCTTCGGCGCCGGCCGCTTGGGGACGCGCGGCGCACGCGGCGACTTGCCCCCATTGGCGGCGGGGCGCTTCTTCGGCGCCGAATCGTCCAGCGTCAGCAGCGGCGCCCCGTCCTCCGGCAGCACCTCGGGCGCGGCAGGCGCACTCGACGCGGAGGCCGCGACCGTCGCGCCGACCCCGCGCTTCTCGACTTCATCGATCAGCTCGCGCAGGAACACCGCGGCCTCGCCGCATCCACGCTCGTACCATTCGCGCGTCTCACGCGTGTCCGCGCGCGTCGAGGGTGGCGAGAAGGGAATGCGCCGGAATCGCGCCGAGCGCGTGTCGTCCCCCGGCCAGGTGCGCTGAATCAGCGTGAGGGTGGTCTGACGCCAGAGCTTGAAGCCGGAATCGCGACTGCCGGCGTTGCGCAGACCGCTCAGCTCGACGAGCTGCTTCTCGATCTCGCCGCGAGCGCGTTCGTTGGCCTTGGGGTCCGACATCTAGAGCCTTTCCGCGCCGCCCGACTTCACGCGCCGGGCGCGAGCGGACAGTGGCCCGGGCCCGTTACCAGTCGGAGAAGCGCTCTTCCTTCCAGGGATCGGCGGCGTTGTGATAGCCGTTCTGTTCCCAGAATCCCGGCCGATCCGCCGCGGTGATCTCGATCGCGCGAATCCACTTCGCGCTCTTCCAGAAATAGTGCCGGGGCACGACCAGCCTGAGCGGCCAGCCATGCTCGGGCGTGAGCTCGACGCCATCGTGTCGGTCGGCGAGAAGCACATCGTCCTGATTCAACTCCTCGAGCGGCAGATTGGTGGTGAAGCCCTGCTCCGCGTGCGCGATCGCGAACGCGGCGTCCGGCTTCACCCCCGCGAGGCCGAGCACCTCACGGATCGAGACTCCTTCCCACGTGTTGTCGAAGCGGCTCCATCGCGTCACGCAATGGATGTCGCTCCGCAACGTCACGCGCGGAAGCTTCTTCCATTCATCCCAGGTCCAGCGTTGCGGCCGCTCGACCAGACCGAAGACGCGAAAATCCCAGTTCTCGATCTTGATCGCCGGAACCGAGCCGTAGTGCAGCACCGGCCATTTTTCGGTACGGACCTGGCCAGGCGGCAGCCGCGGCTCCTTCCGCGGACCCACCGTGGTATCGGCGGTTTTCGCATCGGTTTTCATGGCTATTTGGACTCCGCGGGAACCGGCGTCTCCAAAGGCATGCGGGGCTCGAACTCGGCGATGCGCCGGGTCCGCTCCCGGCCCGCCTCGCTCCAGCGCAGGAAGTCTTCCGGCATGGCGTGGCGCGAATACTGGACGATGAGCCGAGCGGCTTCGAGCCGCGTCACGTCGTCGAACGGCCCGCAGATGAGCGCGGTCGGTCCGCTGAACGTGAGGGGCTCGACGACGTGGCGATTCACGCCGCGGCGCGAGCGCAGCGTCTCGTTCTCGGCGGCGTCGCGGCCGAGCACGATCTTGACCCCGCCATTGACCCGGAAGTGTCGCCCAACCCGCAGCAGCGCGACGTCCTCGAGGGTCGCACGCTCCTCGCCCGGATGATCGAAGAGATCGCGCAGCTTGACCGAGAAGATCGGATCGGTGAGCAGGCAGCCTCCGCCCGGTGACTGGTAGTGCTTGAGTCCGAGCCGCTCGGCGAGCTCGAGCTGGGCGGTGCGCGATCGGCCCCCGAGACCAAGCAAACGCGAGCGGTCGACGAGGCCGAGCCGCTCCGGCTCGGTCTCCGGCAGCACCTGTGCCGACAGCGGCCGCAGGATCCAGCCGGCCAGGCCGGCCTCGCGATCGATCAGATGAAAGCGTTCGCGCGTCTGCGACATCGGCCGCTGTCCCATGACTTCGCCGGTGAAGAGGAACCGTGCGCCCTGCGCCTCCATGACCGGACGCGCGCGCTGGAACATGAACACCCTGCAATCCACGCACGGGTTCATATTGCGCCCATATCCGAAGCGCGGATGCTGCAGCAGCTCCACGTACGCTTCGCCCTTCTGCAGCGTGACCAGCGGAATCCCGAGATCGGCCGCGACCTCACGCACATCGCTGCGGCACGCGGTCGGAGACTCGAGATGAAGGCCGATCACGTCGAGGCCCTGATCGATCAGGAGCCGGGCGGCGAGGGCGCTGTCGAGACCGCCGGAAAGCAATCCGAGCGCACGGACACGGGACATGCGGCAAAGGGTCCTCGACCGGCGCGGTGGGTGTCAAGAATGTGACGCGTTTAGCGGATCAGGCTATCGTGCCGGCACCATCACTTCGATCCGGAGGATCCCGTCATGTCCGATACCTCGACACTGGTCACCGCCGAGCATTTCCACTACCTCGCCGAGCGCACGGTGCGCGAGGACGACTTCCTGCGCTCGCTCAAGCAGGCGGCGACGAAGGAGAACATCCCGCCGATCTGGATCGCCCCCGAGCAGGCGAGCTTCATGCAGATCCTGCTGCGCGCCGCGCACGCGCGCGACGTGATCGAGATCGGCACCCTGGCCGGCTATTCGGCGATCGCGATGGCGCGCGCGCTGCCCGAGGACGGCCGCGTGCGGACGATCGAGATCGAGAAGCGCCACGCCGAATTCGCGCGGAGCTGGATCGCGAAATCGGACGTCGCCGGCAAGGTCGAGGTGATCCTCGGCCCGGGCGCCGAGGTGCTGCGAACCTTCGAGAGCGATTCGGCCGACGCGGCGTTCCTCGATGCCGACAAGGCGAGCTATCCCACCTATCTCGGCGAGTGCCTGAGGATCGTGCGGCGCGGCGGGCTCATCCTGGTCGACAACGCGTTCGCGTTCGGCGAGCTGTTCGATTCGGCGCCGGAGCGCACCGAGGTGCTGGCGGTGCGCCGCTTCAACGATCTCATCGCCGCCGAGCCGCGGCTGCAGAGTGTGATCGTCCCGCTCGGCGATGGGCTTTGGGTCGGCGTTCGGCGCTAGCCCTACGCCGGAACGGGACTCCCGCAGGCCTTGCACTTGCGCGCGGCGGCCGGGATCGATTCGCAGCACTCCGGGCAGGTCTTGGTGGGCGGAGGTGGAGGCGGCGGCACGGGCCGCAGGATCGCCTTCGTGATCATGAACACCACGACCGCGATGATGACGAAGTCGATGACGTTGCCGAGGAACGCCCCGTAGGTGATCGCGTTGGCCGGCGTGCCGTCGGGCTTGGTCGACAGCACGAACTTGAGCTCACGCCAGGCGCCACCGGGAATCGCGAGACCGATGACCGGCATGAGCAGGTCCGACACCAGCGAGCTCACCACCTTGCCGACCGCGGCGCCGATGATGACGCCGACCGCGAGCGCGAGGGCGTTGGTCTGCAGCAGGAATTGCCGGAATTCCTTGATCATGTGCGGCCTCCTTCAGGACTCGGGATTCCGAGACGCGTCGTTCTTGCCGTGGATCAGCCGGCGAGGAATCGCGCCAGCCAGCCATGCACCTCGCGGTACCAGAGCAGCGAATTGCGCGGCTTCAGCACCCAGTGATTCTCGTCGGGGAAATAGACCAGTCGCGCCGGCACGCCCTTCGCCTTCAGCACGCCGTAGCATTCCAGGCCTTGCGTCACCGGCACGCGATAGTCGCGCTCGCCGTGGAGCACCAGCATCGGCGTGGTGAATCCCTTGGCCGCGTGCGCCGGATTGACCTCGGTGATGTGCTCGATGCCGTCCCACGGCTCGCCGCCGAACGACAGATGTCGCCCCTGAGTCATGTCGCTCGCGTACTGCGACAGCGTGTTGTAGACGCCGGCATGATTGACGATGCAGCGGAAGCGATCGGTGTGACCCTCGATCCACGACGCCATGTAGCCGCCGTACGAGCCCCCCGCCGCCGCCATGCGATTCCCGTCGACCAGGCCCGACGCCACGAGAACGTCGGTCGCCTTCATCACGTCGCCGAACGGCCGCTCCGCCCATGCGCCCTGAATCCGCTGCGCGAAATCCTGCCCCCACGACGTCGAGCCCTGGAAGTTGACCAGGGCGACGACATAGCCGGGCGCGGCGAAGAGCTGCGCGTTCCAGCGCGGATGGAAGGCGTCACCGCTGATTCCATGCGGACCGCCATGGACGACGTGAACGAGCGGTGACTTCTTCTTGGGATCGTGCCCGGGAGGCAGGATCACGAACATCTGCACGCTCTCTCCGTGGGCGCCCTCAAACGTCATCTCGCGGGCCTCGCCGACCGAGAAGCGTGACGTGACCTCGTCGGTGAAGTGGGTCAGGCGGCTGAACGTGCCGCCCTGGAGCTCGCGCGCATGGACCTCGGCCGGCTCGCACAGCGACTGCATGGTGGCGAACACACGTCCCGAGCGCGAGAGATCGAACCCGCCAACCGAGCCGTTGGAGCTGAGCGGCTCCGGAGTGCGCCCGCGCTCGAGCGCGAACAGGCGAACCCGCGCCGCGTCCTCGGCCTCGAACACGATGCGTCCGTTCTTCGCGAACGCCCAGTGCTGGGGCGAGCGATCCCAGTCGGTCAGCACGCCCGAGTGCGCGCGCGTGCCGCGGTCGTAGGCCATGAGCCGGATCCGGTCGGCATAGAACAGCGGATCCAGCTGCTGCCCGTAGAGGATCCAGGCGCCGTCGGGGCTATAGCGTGGCCGGAATTCCTCGGTGCCGCGGTCGGGCGTGAGGCAGGTCACCCTGGAATCTGCGAGCGAGGTGGTGAACAGCGCGGAGCGCATCAGCGAGCGCTTCTCGTCGAACAGGATGCCAGCGTAGGCGACCTCGCGGCCGTCGGGAGCGACATCGAACTGCCCGCTCGGATCCATGAAGTCGAACCACGTGGTCGAATCGGGCGTGAGATCGCGCAGCGTGTTCGAGGCGAGATCGAGATGCCAGAGGTGCGGCACCTCGCCGGTCGTCAGCCACGTATCCCAGAAGCGATAGATGCGGTCCTCGGTGATGTGCGCCTTGACCGGATCCTTCTCGCGCCGCTCGAGCTCGGCCCTGGTGGCCTCGGGCGTGAGGTGTCCCTTGATGAGCGGCGCCGCGAACACCAGCCCGGATGCGTCCGGAAGCCACTTCGGATCGAACGCGCCGAGCGGCAGATCGGTCAGCTTCCGCGCCTCGCCGCCCGAGAGCGGCAGCACGAAGACCTGCTTCCGACCTTTATCGTCCTTGCGCGTGAACGCGAGCTGCGCGCCATCCGGCGAGATCGACGGCTCCGCGCTCGAAGTCTCGAGCGAGGTCAGCGCCGTCGCCTCACCGTCGCGCGCGTTGACACGCCAGATCCGGCCGCGGCCTTCGTTCTTCTCGAGGTCGTAGGTGGTGACGGCAACCGCCAGCCACGTTCCGTCGGGCGCGGCGACCGGCGCTCCGACGCGCGGAATCGCCCACAGGTCTTCGGCGGTCATCGCGCGCGAGGCCTTGCGCGCGGGATACAGCACGGTCATCGCGGGGGTCATCACGGTCATGGCGGAATCTCTCGGTGAGGGGTGTCGGGCAAGGACGGTCGCGGAGTCTAGCAGGAGAGGATCGAGAATGTGCCAAGTCGGCGCCGAGACGCCCAGGCGATCGCGTTCACCCACACGCAACTGCAAAGCCCGCACCGCAGGGGATCCCTTTGGACCGGCCCCGGCGATGCCGCGCGTTTGCGCGGCGCTCCGGCCTTTGCGCTATTCTGCGTGGTTGAATCCTCGACTCACCGGACGCCCGCACGCGGAGCCCGCCCATGAGCACGGAAACCGAGCCTCAGTCTCAACATCCCGAGCGCCAGATCTGGGAGCGCCGGGAATCCGAGCGCTACCAGCTCGGCATGCTACAGGGCTTCAAGCGCCAGCTTCCCGATTCCGACCCGGCCGAGACCCAGGAGTGGATCGATTCCCTGGATGACGTGGTCCGGACCGCGGGGAAGGAGCGCGCCGACTTCCTGCTGCGCAAGGTGCTGAAGCGGGCGCGCCAGCTCCAGGTCGGGCTGCCGGGCCTGGTTCAGTCGCGCTACATCAACACCATCTCGCCCGAGCAGGAGCCGGCCTACCCCGGCGACGAGAACATGGAGCTGCGCATCCGGCGCATCATCCGCTGGAACGCGGTGGTGATGGTGCTGCGCGCGAACCACCTGTTCGCCGGCATCGGCGGCCATCTTTCGACCTACGCCTCGGCCGCCAGCCTCTACGAGGTCGGCTTCAATCACTTCTTCCGCGGCAAGGACGAGGGCGACTCGGGAGACCAGATCTTCTTCCAGGGCCATGCCGCCCCCGGCTTCTACGCGCGCGCGTTCCTCGAGGGCCGGCTCAACGAATCGCAGCTCGACCACTTCCGCCGCGAGGTCGAGCGCGGACAGGGCCTGTCGTCGTATCCGCATCCGCGGCTGATGCCGGAATTCTGGGAGTTCCCCACCGTCTCGATGGGCCTCGGCCCGCTCAATGCCATCTACCAGGCGCGCTTCAATCGCTACCTGATGGCGCGCGGCATCAAGGACACCTCGCGCTCGCGCGTGTGGGCGTTCCTCGGCGACGGCGAGATGGACGAGCCCGAGGCGGTCGGCGCGCTGACGCTGGCGGCGCGCGACGGACTCGACAACCTGACCTTCGTCATCAACTGCAACCTGCAGCGCCTCGATGGTCCGGTGCGCGGAAACGGCAAGATCATTCAGGAGCTGGAGGCGACCTTCACCGGCGCGGGCTGGAACGTGATCAAGGTGATCTGGGCGCGCGAATGGGATGCGCTGCTCGCCCGTGACTACGACGGCATGCTGGTCGATCGCATGAACGAGACGGTGGATGGCGACTGGCTGAAGTACACGGTCGAGACCGGCGCCTACATTCGCGAGCATTTCTTCGGCACCGATCCCCGGCTGCTGCAGATGGTGGAGCAGATGACCGACGAGGACATCAAGCGCCTGCGGCGCGGCGGTCACGATCACAAGAAGGTCTACGCGGCCTACGCGGCGGCGGTCGAAACCCGCGGGCGCCCGACCGTGATCCTGGCGCAGACGGTCAAGGGATGGACGCTGGGTCCCGGCGCGGAAGCGCGCAACATGACGCACCAGATGAAGAAGATGAAGCTCGACGAGCTGAAGAAATTCCGCGACCGGCTCGAGCTGCCGATCCCGGACCGCAAGCTCGACGATCCGCCCTACTACCACCCGGGCCCCGACAGTCCCGAGGTCCAGTACCTGCTCGAGCGCCGCCGCGCGCTCGGCGGCTGCGTGCCGAAGCGGATCGTGCGCGCGAAGCCGCTGCAGAACCCGGGCAGCAAGCCGTTCGCCGAGTTCTCGGCGGGGACGAATCAGACGCAGGCCGTGTCGACGACGATGGCGTGCGCCAAGCTGATCCGCAATCTGCTGCGCGATCCGGTCTACGGCAAGCGCGTGGTACCGATCATTCCCGACGAAGCGCGCACGTTCGGCATGGAAGTGCTGTTCCGCGAGATCGGCATCTACGCCGCCGGCGGCCAGCGTTACGAGCCGGTCGACTCCAAGCTGGTGCTGTCCTACACCGAGAAGCCGGACGGCCAGCTGCTGGAGGAAGGCATCACCGAGGCGGGCTCGATGGCTTCGTTCACCGCCGCCGGGACCAGCTACGCGACGCATGGCGAGACCATGATCCCGTTCTACATCTTCTACTCGATGTTCGGCTTCCAGCGCACCGGCGACCTGTGCTGGGCGTTCGGTGACATGCGCGGTCGCGGCTTCATGCTGGGCGCCACCGCCGGCCGCACCACGCTGAACGGCGAGGGCCTGCAGCACGAGGACGGACACAGCCACGTGCTGGCCTCGACGATTCCGAACCTGCGCGCCTACGACCCGGCGTTCGCCTACGAGGTCGCGACCATCGTTCAGGATGGACTGAAGCGCATGGCCGTCGACGGCGAGGACATCTACTACTACCTCACGCTCTACAATCAGGATTACGCGATGCCGCCGATGGCGGAGGGCGTGCAGGAGGGAATCCTGCGCGGGCTCTATCTCTATCGCACGGCTCCCACCGTCGCCGATGCCGAATCGCGCGGGCTGCGGGCTCAGCTGTTCGGCAGTGGCGTGATCCTGCTGCAGGCCCTGCGGGCACAGGAGATCCTGGCCGAGAAACATGGCGTGGCCGCCGACGTGTGGAGCGCGACCAGCTACTCGCAGCTCCGGAACGAGGCGCTCTCGGTGGAGCGCTGGAACCGCCTGCACCCGGATGCCGCGCCGCGCACGCCGTTCGTGACCCAGACGCTGGCCGGCACCGCCGGACCGATCATTGCCGCCAGCGATTTCATGAAGAGCGTGCCCGACTTCATCGCGCGCTGGGTGCCGCGCTCCTACACGCCGCTCGGCACCGACGGCTTCGGCCGCAGCGATACGCGCGAAGCCCTGCGGCGTCATTTCGAGATCGACGCCGAGCACATCGTCGCCGCCACGCTCGCCGCGCTCGCGCGCGAGGGAAAGGTCGAGCCTTCGGTCGCGAGCCGCGCCATCCGCGATCTCGGCCTGGATCCCGAGCGGGGCGATCCGCGCGACGCGTGAGGCCGGATTGAAGCTCGCGAATCAGGTCGCGATCGTCACCGGAGGAGGCCGCGGCATCGGTCGCGCGATCGCCCTGCGTTTCGCCGCCGAGGGCGCCGCGGTGATGCTGGCCGCGACCGGGCGCGAGCCGCTGGAAGCCACCGCGAAGGAGATCCGCGGACGCGGCGGCAAGGCGAGCGTGGCGATCACCGACGTCGCCGACGAGGCCGCCGTCGCACGCATGGTCGCGGCCACGATGTCCGAGTTCGGCCGGCTCGACATTCTGATCAACAACGCCGGCATCACCGGACCGACCGCGCCGATCGTGAAGCTGGATCGCGCGGAATGGGACCGCACGCTCGCGATCAACGTCACCGGCGCCTACCTCTGCGCCAAGCACGCCCTGCCTCACATGATCGCCCGGAAGTCGGGACGGATCGTCAACATCACGTCGGTGGCGGGGCGGATCGGCTACGCGCTGCGAAGCCCCTACGCGGTGTCGAAGTGGGGCATGATCGCGCTGACGCGATCGCTGGCGCTGGAAGCCGGCGGCGACGGCATCACCGTCAACGCGATCGCGCCCGGCGCGGTCGAGGGCGACCGGATCGACACCGTAGTGCGCGCGCGCGCCGAGGCACAGGGACGGAATCCCGACGACGTCATGCGCGAGTTCTTCATCGACACGACGGCGCTCCGGCGCACCATTCCGCCGGAGGAGATCGCGGCGACGGCGCTGTTCCTCTGCACCGAGGACGCCCGCAACATCACGGGCGAGACCCTGGCGGTGTCGGCGGGATTCAGGCTCTAGGAAGAGGGCAGGTCGAGGTACCCGAAAACACGGCAAGGGGCCCAACGAGGTGCGGGGATAGTTGCCGGTGCGGGCTCACGCCCTTGCCGCGTTTTCGGGCACCACCGACCTGCTCACCCGCGACCTACGGACTGACCGCCGCCTTCTGCTCCGGCGCGGTCACGCGCCAGCTCCTGACCAGCGCGCGGAACGCCGGAAGCGCGGCGTCGAAGTCCGACTGCTGATGCGCGGTCAGGACCACGAGCCCCACCGTGTTCGGCGCGTCGACGTACGCCACCGCCTCGTGATTGCCGAATCGATCGCCGCTGAACAGCCGGACCGGCACGTGAGCGCCGGATTCCAGCTCGACCGCGGGCGCGACGCGAACCAGAGGATGCCCTCCCGCTTCGTGCTTGAAGTTCTCGGTCTCGCTCGCGATCACCTCATCCAGCTTCGCGTCCGGCTCGCGCTCCATCGAGTGCACGTAGATCACGGCGGGCGCGTTCGCCCAGGTGCGGCCCTGCGGATAGAACACCGGCTTCAGGCCGTCGGCCGCCCCGGACTCGGTGTCGAGCACCCAGCCTGCGGGCGACGTCACCTGATAGGCGAATCCGTCGCCGTAGATGATCGCGGTCGTTCCCTCGGCGAACGCCGGAATCGCGGCGGCCGGGATCAGCGCGCCGATGAGCAATGCAGTGCGGAATGGCAGGGAGCGTCCCACGCGAGCCTCCGATGGCGGACGCCGGAATGGCGCCCTCATTCGACCTATCGGCGGCTCGAGCGCGGGAGTTGAGTCAAGTGCCGCGGCGATCGCGGGCGCCGTCCTGCTGAGGGCCTAAGCCTTTTCGGGCAACGGAGAACGGCCTAGCCGCGCTTCGGCAGGTGATCGCGGAAGTTCGGGTCTGTCTTCCACGCCGGCACCGGCGGCTCGTGATCCTCGCGCGGCACGTACGCCGAGTACTCCAGCACGGACATGCGATGGATGTAGCGCGGGCAGTTGGAGAACATGCGGTCGGCGTTGAATCGCACGACCAGCTGCCCGCCGGTCATTTCCTCGAGCAGCGGATCGTCGAGATTCACTGACGCGGTGCCGTGGAGACGCAGGCGCCGCGGCAGATCGAAGTCGACGAAGAGCAGCGAGACCCGCGGCGTGATCAGCGCGTTGCCGAGCGTGCGGAACATGCCGTTGCCGTCGTAGTCCGGCCACGCCAGCGTGTGGGAGTCGACGATGCGCACGAAGCCCGGCAGCCCGCCCTTGTACGAAACATCGGGCTGCCCATCGGGCGAAACCGAAGCCATGAAGAACATCGCGCTCTTCTGGATCAGATCGCGGTTCTTGTCGGTGAACTCGGTGTGCGACGTGACCTGCTCGAGCCGGTCGGCGATGCGGCGGGTGTCGAAGTGATCCTGAAGACGCCGTGTGCCTTCGTGGTAGAGAGGATGATCGGTCATCGGCGCCGTGCCTTCCGGCCGGCGGGGCGTGCGCGCTTCGGGCGCGCGCCCGCACTTCGGCGACGACGGCCCGCCGCCGCCCGCGGCCGGGCCTGGGCCACCACCTCGACGCTCTCCCTCAGCATCGGTCGCGCCTCGCGATTGACGGTGAGCTGGAACACGTCCGGACGCGCGTAGTGCCCGGCGGCGTCGAACATCCAGCGCGTGCCGGTCGCCATGTCGGCGTCGAGGTCGGCGTAGAGGATGCCCTCGGCCTCGTGGAGCGGCCCGGCGATGATCTGCCCTTCGGGATTCACCACCAGCGAGTCGCCGCCGTTGATCCACTCGCGGCCGTCGGGGTAGAGCATGACGAACTCGAGCTCGGCGGGAACGTCCTTCTTCCGCAGCGCCATGCAGCTGCTGATCACGAACACGCGCCCTTCCTTGGCGATGTGGCGCATGGTCGAGATCCACGGCTCGCCGCGGTCCCAGGTCGGGGCGACGTGGATGCGCGCGCCCCACGCGGTCATCGCGTAGCGCGCGAGCGGCATGTAGTTCTCCCAGCAGAGCAGCGCGGAGAGCTTGCCGAACGGCGTGTCGTAGACCTCGAGCGTGCTGCCGTCACCCTGCGCCCACACCATGCGCTCGGGCCCGGTCGGCATCAGCTTGCGATGGCGCCCGAGCAGCCTGCCATCCGGACCGATGACCAGCGCGGTGTTGTAGATGCTGGTGCCGCTCGCCTCGGCGTTGCGCTCGTTGATGCCGATCACCAGCGTGACGCCCGCGGAACGCGCCGCGTCCCTCAGCTGATCGACCGCCGGCGAGGGAACGTCGACTGCCTGCGAGACCAGCCGCGCGTAGAGATCGTTGAGCAGCTTCCGCTGGCCCGGGCGCGCGACCCAGATCCAGTCCGGATAGCCGGGAACGAAGGCCTCGGGGAAGACCACGAGCTGGGCGCCGGCCCGAGCCGCCTCGGCGATGCGCTCGCACGCGATCGTGATCGTGGCGTCGCGGTTCATGAACACCGGAGGCACCTGGACCACCGCGACCTTGAACGGCGCCTTCATCGCGCAGCCCGCGCGCCCATGGCGTCCGGTCCCGCGGCCGATCCGCTCATCGCGCGCCGCTCCCCGCCATCATGGATTCCAGCCGCGTCTTCACGCCGGGCCACTCGTCATCGAGAATGCTGAAGTAGACGGTGTCGCGGGGAACGCCGCGATCGCTGATTCCGAACTTCCGCATCGTGCCCTCCTCCTTGCAGCCGATCCGCAGCATCGCGTTCCGCGACCGCTGATTCAGGGCGTTGGTCTTGAGCTCGACGCGCACGCATCCCCAGACCTCGAAGGCGTGCCGGAGCATCAGGTACTTCGCCTCGGTGTTGACGTGCGAGCGCTGAAACGGCTTGCCCACCCAGGTCCACCCAATCTCGACCTTGCGATTCGGAACGTCGATGTTTCCGAATCTCGTGCATCCGGCGATCCGGCCGCTGGCCTTGTCGATGGTCGCGAACGGCTGGGACCGGCCTTCGCTCCTCTCGCGCAGCGCGGTGTCGAGATAGCGCCGGAGATCGTCCGCATTCTCGACCACGTTCAGGGTCCAGCGCCAGAGCTCGGGCTCGAGTCCGATCGCGAGCAGCCCGTCCCAGTGACGGTCCAGCGACAGCGGCTCCATCCGGACCTGCGTGCCATCCAGCGTGGCGGGCTCGAAGCGGGGAAGCTCGCGGACGGACATGGCCGGTGAGGATAACCGCTCGCCCCGTGATTTCCGAGCCCCTCAAGAACGGGCGGCAGGTGGCCGATGATCGTGAGACAGGCTGCCCGTCGCGCCTCCTGGCGCGAACCCTCCGGGCATTCGATCCCAGTCATCGAGGGTGCCATGGCCAGAATCCTGATCATGGACGACGAGGCACCGATCCGCTCCCTGCTGCGCCGGGCGCTCGAGAACGCCGGCCACGAAGTGTTCGAGGCGGGCAACGGCACCGAAGGCATGCAGTGCTACCTCGAGCATCCCGCCGACGTGGTGATCTCCGACATCCTGATGCCGGAGAAGGAAGGGCTCGAGTGCATTCTCGAGCTCAAGCGGCTGAATCCCGCCGTGTGCATCATCGCGATCAGCGGCGGCAGCCCCCGCTCGAATCTCGACGTCCTTGCCATCGCGCGGCACTTCGGGGCTCGGAAGACGTTTCAGAAGCCCTTCGATCTCCAGAAGCTGATCAAGGCCATCGATGAAGAGCTGGAGAATCGGCGCGCGGCGTAGGAGCTACACCTTCACCATGTAGTAGACCGCGGCAGGATGGTGAACGATGAGCGCGCTGGTCGACGCCTCGGGCACCAGCTGATACGCGCTCGTCAACGTGACGCCGATGGCGCTCTCCGGCTTCAACAGCTCGAACAGCTTGGCCTGATCGGCCAGCTCGGGGCAGGCGCTGTAGCCGAACGAATAGCGCTTGCCGCGCTCGTCCTCGAGCTTCAGCTCTTCGCGGATCCGGCGATGCTGCCACTCGGCCAGGCCCTCGGCCGCCGATACCCCGAGTCCGTGGACGAACAGCGCCATCGCGTATTCGCCGCGCGCGTTCAGCTGTTCGACCAGGAGATCGGCGCCCGGGCCCACGGTGACCACCTGGAACGCGACCACGTCGAACTTGCTGCTCTCCTTCGGCTGGAAATAGTCGGAGAGGCAGAGCCCCTCGCGGTCCGCCTGGCGCGGGAACGTGAAGCGCAGCCGCTCTTCGATCTTGCCGCGCGGCGTGAGCGAGCCCGGCGTGAACGCCGTGGGCTCGAAGATCACCAGGTCCTGCCCGTCGCTCTGGCAGGGGAAGTAGCCATAGACCGACCGCGGCGTGAGCCAGCCTTCGCGCTCGGCTTCCTTCTGCAGCGCGAGCCGCCGTGGCTCGAAGTCGTCGCGAATCAGCCGGTCGAATTCCTCGCCGCTTCCGCGCGCGCCCCAGTGAAGCCGGTAGAGCGTCTTGAGATCCATGCCGGCGAACATGCCGTCGAACGGAATGTCCGCGGCCGGGACCACGCGGGGGCCCCAGAACGGCGGCGCCGGGATCCGCACGTCACGGGACACGGTCACCTTGAAGTCGCTCTGCTGGGCGCTCGATTCCTGGGCGCGCGACTCGATCTCGGCCGCACGGGTCTTGAACTCGAACGCCTCGCGCCGGATCCGCTCGATCAGGCCGGGACGCCGCTCGCCGTCGATCAGCAGGTTCATGGTGTCGAGGCCCTCGAAGGCGTCCTTGCAGTAGAAGAC
>DATJEP010000101.1:0-14154 GCA_035496475.1 Candidatus Udaeobacter sp. | reverse complement strand
CGCGAGGCGATGACATATGTCCTCTCGCTTGCAAGGCAAGAGAACCACACCTTCTCTTGCGACACGATCAAGAGCCTTCATTTCATGATGCTCAACTACGACTTGGACAAACTCCCGGGCCAGTGGCGCCCCGGCGAGATTTTTATTCGAAGAGATAGTGACGGCGAGGTTGTTTACGTCGGGCCGGACTGGGACAAGGTGCCTGGTCTGATGCAGGAACTCGTCGAGAGCTTGAACAATCCGGAGGCCTGCCCACCCGTCGTGCGAGCGGCAATGGCTCATCTGAATCTTGCGATGATCCATCCGTTCAAGGACGGGAACGGGAGAATGGCAAGATGTCTGCAGTCCCTAGTATTGGCGCGAACGGTGGCCTTGTCGCCAATCTTCTCGAGCATCGAGGAGCACCTGGGAAGAAACACTCAGGCGTACTACAGAGTGCTCGAGGAAGTTGGGGCGGGAAGGTGGAATCCAGATCGAGACACGCGGAAATGGATTCGGTTCTGTCTTACCGCCCATTTCCAGCAGGCCACAACCTTCCTCCGCCGAAACGAGAGGCTCGGATCCATCTTTAGCGCTGCGGAAGAGTTGGCGCGCCAGAAGGGGCTTCCAGAACGCACGGCCCTAGCCCTTACAGATGCTACGCTTGGCTATCGGGTCAGGAACCCGATGTATCGACAAGTGGCGCAGATCTCTTCCGCCCTTGCGAGTCGCGACCTCAAGGCTCTGGTCGATGCCGATTTGCTCGAACCCGTTAATGAAAAGCGCGGACGCTACTATATGGCGGCCTCTCCGCTGGTGGCTATTCGCGATGCGCATCCCATCCAGAGGACGGTCGAAGACCCCTTTAGCAGTCCACAAGTCCGAATTCCGGGTCTCTAGTTCTCGCGAGTAATCCGCGCAACCTCTAATCAGCGCGTCAGGGTGGTGATGAGCTCCGCGAACTTCGGCCAGCCGGAGATGAGGCTGACGCGGTCGCCCGACCTGAAATCCCCCGGATCGAATCCCGGCGCCATCGTGGTGCCGAGCAGCGCCACGTGCCCGCCCGCGACCAGGCGCGAGCCCTGCCACACCCCGCGCGGGACCACGACCTGCGGCCGCTGGCCGGCGGCGAGGTCGGGTCCGAGCCGGATCACGCGGCCTCCGCCGTCCGGCTCGAGCAGCAGCATTTCGACCGGATCGCCGAGATAGAAGTGAAAGACCTCATCGGTATCGAGCCGGTGCATGGCCGAGAAGCTCGACTCATCGAGCAGGTAGTAGATCGCGGTGCCCGCCGCGCGCGCGCCGCGATAGCGGGCGGGCAGCGCGGAGACGGCGAGCGACTCCGACGAGCGCCAGGTCTCGGTGAAATAGCCGCCCTCGGCGGGATGAGGAACGAGGCCGAGCAGCGCGATGATCTCCCGGGCCGAGCGCACCGCGGCGTTCTAGCGCGAGGCGGCGCGGCGCAGGCGTCGCGCCGGAACCGCCCGGCGTGACGCGCGCACGATGCGGCGCGACGAAGCACGCCGGCCCGACGCGGGGCGCCGCGGCCGCGAGGCGGCGCGTCGAATGCGGGGCGGCGCCACGCGCTCGTGGCGGGTCGTGACGCCGTCGCTCTGGTCGCCGCGCGCCGCCGCTTCGATCAGCGCGCGCGGCGCGCTGACCTCGAGCGCGAGCAGCGCGTGCGACAGCGTCTTTCCCTGCGCATCGAGGCGAAGCGAGACGGTGCCGCCGCCTCCCAGCGATTCGTGCAGGAGGAAATTCAGCGCCAGGAGATTCGGCACCTCGAAGCGCTCGACCCGGCCGCGGGCGATGCCCTTGAAGCGGCGTTGCACCAGCGCCGCGGTCAGCGTGCGCCTGAGCCAGGGATAGATCTCGGGCGCGCGCGCGATCACGCCGATGTTGCAGGTGTCGCCCTTGTCGCCGCTGCGCGCGTGCGCCAGGGTCGAGAGCGGAACGCGGATCTCGCGCACCGCGCCCTTCGCCTTGGGCAAGCGCTCGGCCGGGAGTCGCGCGGGCTTCGCGAGCGGCAGGATCGGCGTCGGCCACTCGAGCGGACGCTCGCCCTCGCGCGTGACCAGCTTCGGCTTCACGCGGTCGCGCGGCACCAGCGCGGGCCAGTACGCCACCACTTCCTGCGCCTGAGGACGGCCGCCGGTCACCGCCACGCCCGGCGGCCCGGACAGGATCACCGCCGGAACCAGCTTCGAGAAGCGCTCGATCTTGTTGCGGTCCGGATCGCGCACCGAGAGTCGCAGCAGCACCTCGGGCGGATCGGTGGGGGGCGCCAGCGGTCCCCAGCACGACGAGTGCCCGACCAGCTCGGTGTGGGTCGCGGCGAACTCGAGCCCGAGCCGCGCCCAGAACAGCGTCGCGAACGCGCGCGCCTTCTCCGCCGCCTGCGGGGCGGAAATGATCAACGTGCCGCTCGCCTTCCAGCCGTCGAAATAGCTCGCGCTGACCTTGAGCGACGAGGGCGCGGGACGCCCCTTCACGCCCCACACCCGCACGCGATCACGTCCGGCCTGCTCGAGACGAATGCTGCCGAAGTCGGCGATCACGTCGGGCGTGATGTACGAGCGTGGATCGCCCATCTCGTAGACCAGCTGCTCCTTCACCGTCCGCACCGTGACGCGGCCGCCGGTGCCTTCGTGCTTGGTGACGATGAACGAGCCGTCGGCCGAGGCTTCGAGCAGGGGATAGCCGATCGATTCGAAGTGCGCCACGCGCCGCCAGTCGGTGAAGTTGCCGCCGGTGCTCTGCGCGCCGCATTCGACGATGTGTCCGGCCACGATCCCGCTGGCGAGCAGGTCCCAGTCGGCGGGCTTCCAGCCGAACGCGTGGATCATCGGCGCGAGCGTGATGCCGGTGTCGGTGCAGCGCCCGGTCACCACGATCTGGGCGCCGCTCGCCAGCGCCTCGACCACCGGCCAGGCGCCGAAGTAAGCGTTGGCCGAGGAGACGCGATCGCGCACGCTCTGGAACGGCGCGCCGTCTTCCATGTTGTCGAGCGTGACGCCGGCGGCGTTGAGCTCTCCGAGCCGCGACATCAGATCGTCGCCGGCGACCGCGGCGACCTCGATCGACTGGCCGTGGAGCTGCGCCATCTCGAGCAGCGCGGCGCGGCAGCCGAGCGGATTGACCCCGCCCGCGTTCGTGATCACGCGGACGCCGCGCGAGACCAGCGTCGGCAGCGTCTCCTCGACCTGGGCGATGAAGTCGCGGGCGTACCCGGCCCGGGCGTCGCGAACCCGCTGCTTCTGCATGATGGACATCGTGATCTCGGCCAGGAAATCGAGCGTCACGAAATCCACCGGGCCGAGCTCGACCTGGCGCCGGAACTGCGCGAGATCGTCCCCCCAGTAGCCTCCAGCGTTGGCGATCCGGACGGTATCCGGCATGGCGCGGCAGGTTAGCACAGCGGTTGCCGCCTGCTGGGGGCGATGCTAGTTTTCGCGTTCACAGAGAAGCGATGCGTTCCGACCGCCCCCGACGCTCCGGGGAACACCCGCACGAGGTCTCCATGTCGTCCGTCCGCACGCTGACCCTTGCCGACGTCGCGTGGCCGCGCGCCGGCGCGCTCCAGAATCTCCTGCTGATCGGGGCCGCGAGTTTCGTCACCGCGGCCGCGGCTCAGCTCGCCATCCCGGTTCCCTGGTCGCCGGTGCCGATCACCGGCCAGACCTTCGCCGTGCTGCTCGCAGGAGCGACGCTGGGTCCTAGGCGCGCGTTCGCGAGCCAGATCCTCTATCTCGCCGAGGGCGCGGCGGGTCTGCCGTTCTTCGCCGGCGGCGCCGGAGGGGCCGCGATCCTCGCCGGCCCGACCGGCGGATATCTGATCGCGTTTCCGTTCGCCGCGGCGCTGACGGGATTCCTCGCCGCGCGCGGCTGGGACCGGCGCTTTCTCGGCACCCTCGCCGCGATGCTGCTCGGCAGCGCGGTGATCTTCGGCATCGGGCTCATCGATCTCGCACGCTTCGTTCCCGCCGGACGGCTGCTTGCCGCGGGACTCCTGCCGTTCGTGCCCGGCGATCTCATCAAGTCGGCGCTGGCCGCGCTCGCGTTCCCCGCGGCGTGGCGGCTGACGCATCGCCGGAGCGGAATCGACGCGTGACCGTCCAGCGCCTCGCCGTTCTCGGCGCCGGCATCATGGGCCGCGGCATCGCCTATGCCGCGGCGCTGGGCGGGATCCGCACCACGCTGCAGGATTCCAACGCCCAGGCCATCGATCGCGCCCAGGACGAGATCTCGGCGCTGCTGGAGAAGGGCGTCGCCACCGGCAAGGTCACCGGGGTCGACTCGGCCGCCGCGCGGCAGCGTCTGGCCTACGCGCGCACGCTCGAGGACACGGTCCGGGAGGCCGACCTGGTGATCGAGGCCGTGCCCGAGAACATCGAGCTCAAGCTGCAGATCTTTGCGGCGTTGGAGAAGCACGCGCCGAAGCACGCGGTGCTCGCATCCAACACTTCGTCGCTGTCGATCACCGAGATGGCGGCGACGACGACCCGTCCCCAGCAGGTGGTGGGAATGCACTTCTTCAATCCCGTCCACCGCATGAGGCTGCTCGAGGTGGTGCGCGCGCTCGAGACCGCGGATGCCGCGATCGCGACCGCCTGCGAGGTCGGAGCGCGGATGGGTAAGGAATGCGTGGTGGTGCGGGAGTCGCCGGGATTCGTGACCAGCCGCATCAACGCGATGATCGGAAACGAGGCGTTCTACATGTTGCAGGAAGGCGTCGCGAGCGCACCCGACATCGACAAGGCGCTCAAACTCGGGCTCAATCATCCGATGGGTCCGTTCGAGCTCGTCGATCTGGTCGGACTCGACACGCGGCTCTCGATTCTGCGCTTCCTGCACCGAACGCTGGGTGAGAAATTCCGGCCGTGCCCGCTGATGGAGCAGTACGTGGCCGCGGGCCGCCTGGGTCGAAAGTCGGGTCGCGGAGTGTACGAATACGAGGCGTCATGAGACCCGCCCCGCGCGCGAAGCGAAAGATCGCGCGCCGCGTCACGAAGAAGAGCGTTCGAGCGAAGCGAAAGGGAACGCGCCGGGCCTCGAGCCCGAAGAAGGCCGCGCGCTCGAAGAGGACCGCGGTCCGGCGGAAGGCCGCGCACGCGAAGCGGTCCTCGTCGCGTCGCCCGGCGAAGAAGGCCGCGCGCAGGGCCTCGCGCCGCCCCGCCCGGAAGCCGGTGCGGGCGAGGGCGCGCAGGCCGCGGCTCCATCTCGTCCGCAAGCCCGCGCGCCGCGTCCCCCGTGCCGCGCGCCCCGCGACTCCGCCCGAAGCCGGCTCGGCGTTCCCGCAGCGGGACGGCGCGAGCGCGAAGCAGCTGCTCCTCTTCGAGCTGGTGCGCGCCCGCACCGCGTTCACCGCGTCGGTTCAGGGCATGCTGGCGAGCTCGGCGGAGCGGCCGCTCGGCGCCGGCAAGTGGAACGCGCGCGAGATCGTGCTGCACCTCGTCAGCCGCGATCGCATTCGCCTTCGTGAAATGGAATCCGCGCTGCGCGGCCTCGAGCCGTCCTGGCGCGGCATCACCGATGTCGAGCAGTCGACGATCAACGAGCAGGACCTGGCGGCGCTTCGCCATCTGTCGTGGGATGACGCGCTGCGGCTGCTCCATTCGACCCGGCAGGAGCTGATGGATTCGATCGAGAGCGTTCCCGATCAGCCGGCCGAGGTGTGGAGCGCCGAGCATCCGTTCGGATGGATGATGCATCGACTTCCCGTGCACGATCGCCATCACGCCGACGCGATCAAGACATGGCGCACCGAGTCTGGCGTGTGACGCGGAGACCCTTCTCATGACCGATACGCTGACACCGGTGCGCGCGGGAAAACTGATCCTGAACGGCGAAGCGGTGGATGCCCTCTCGGGCCGCACCTTCACCACCGTGAACCCCGCGACCGAGGAGCCGATCTGCGCCGTCGCCGAGGCCGGGCCCGAAGACGTCGACCGCGCGGTCAAGGCCGCCCGCGCGGCGTTCGAAGGCGGTCCCTGGCCGAAGATGCGTCCGGCCGAGCGGCAGCGGGTGCTGTGGAAGCTCGGCGATCTCATCCTCGAGCACGCCGACGAGCTGGCGCGGCTCGAGACGCTCGACAACGGCAAGCCGATCTTCGAATCGCGGCAGATCGACGTGCCGATGGTGGCGAACTGCTTCCACTATTTCTCGGGCTGGGTGACCAAGCTCGCGGGCGAGACGCTGCCGGTGAGCCCGGCGTTCTTCACCTACACGCTGCGCGAGCCGCTCGGCGTGGTGGGCGCGATCATTCCGTGGAACTTCCCGATGATCATGGTCGGATGGAAGGCCGCGCCCGCGCTCGCGATGGGCAACTGCGTGGTGCTGAAGCCGGCCGAGCTGACGCCGCTCACGGCGATCCGGATCGGCGAGCTCGCGCTCGAGGCCGGGGTGCCGCCGGGCGTGCTCAACATCCTGCCGGGAAAGGGATCGATCGCCGGGGAGGCGATCGTGAAGCATCCCGGCGTCGACAAGATCACCTTCACCGGCTCGACCGAAGTCGGCCGCCACATCATGAAGCTGTGCGCCGACGGCATGAAGAAGGTGACGCTCGAGCTCGGCGGAAAATCGCCGAACATCGTGTTCGCCGACGCCGACCTCGACGCCGCCGTGCGCGGCGCCACCACCGGCATCTTCTACGGCAAGGGTGAGGTGTGCGCGGCCGGCTCGAGGCTGCTGGTCGAATCCGGCATTCACGACGAGTTCGTCGGGCGGCTGGCCGAGCGCGCCGGCAAGCTCCAGCCCGCCGACCCGCTCGATCCCAAGACCCGCCTCGGCGCGCTGGTGAGCGAGAAGCAGATGAACACGGTGCTCGGCTACGTCGACACCGGGGTCGGTGAAGGAGCGAAGCTGGTGGCGGGAGGCAAGCGCGTCCCGGTCAACGGCAAGGGATACTTCGTCCAGGCCACCGTTCTCGATCAGGTCGAGAACCACATGCGGGTCGCGCAGGAGGAGATCTTCGGCCCCGTGCTGTCGGTGATCCGCTTCGACGACGCCGATGACGCGGTGAAGAAGGGCAACGACATCGTCTACGGGCTGGCGGCGGGTCTGTGGACCCGCGACGTGAAGAAGGCGCACGCGGTGGCGCGCCGCCTTCAGGCCGGCACGGTGTGGATCAACGCCTACAATTTCTATGACGCGGGCATGCCGTTCGGCGGCTACAAGTCCTCCGGCTTTGGCCGCGACCTCGGCCCCGACTGCCTGCGCGAGTACACGCAGACCAAGAGCATCTGGCTGAGCACCGAATAGAACTCGGATCGTTCCCCGGCGCTCCTCCATTTACAGCCGTAACGACCAGGAGCCGTGCCATGAACCACCTTCAATTCGTGATCGCCTTCACCCACGACATCGAGAGAATGAAGGAGTTCTACCGCGACACGATGGGATTCGAGACCAGCGCCGACACGCCGTCGTTCGTGTCGTTCGCGACCGGAGGCGCGAGCCTGGCGCTGATCGCCGTGCCGCCGGCGCAGAAACTCGAATACGAGCTCTGCTTCCACAGCGATGACGTCGACGCCGACGTGCGCGCGCTCCGCGCCCGCGGCGTGACGTTCATGGGCGAGGCGCGCACGCTCGAATTCGGGCGCGTGGCGCACGCGCGCGATCCCGAGGGCAACCTGCTCTCGCTGCTGAAGCCGATCGCGGACAGCGCGCCCGGCCGCGACGTCGCGATGACGGCCGCGGTGCTGAATTGCCGCGACGTCGGGGCGGCACGGACGTGGTATCGCGACCACCTCGGCCTCTCGGTGTTGGTCGACTCGCCGTGGTGGGTCGAAATGGACACCGGGGAGACCCGGGTCGCGCTCCATCCGTGGGTGGATCAGGGCGTGCTCGAGACCCACCACGCCTGCCCGATCACCGTCGGCTTCGCGTCGGGGGATCTCGACGAGTGGGTCGAGGAGCTCCGGCTGCGCGGGGTCGACTTTGCCAGCGACATCACCGACCGCGGCTTCGGGCGCTTCGCCGAAGCGCGCGACCCCGACGGCAACGTGGTCGTCCTGCGCGATTCTCCCGCGCCGCCGACGCTGGAAGAGAAGCTGGCCGAGGAATACGAATCCGGCGACGAGCCGCACCACGTCGCGATCCGCAAGGCGGTGAACAAGAATTCGAAGGCGGTGAGCCGGCTCGCCGTGCGGCCGGAATATCACTCCGGGAAACGTTCCGAATCGCGCGCGGTGGCGGCCGCCGAGGCCGCGCTCGAGACCGCCGGCGTGAAGAAACAGGATGGCCCGGCTCCGGCGCCCGCCAAGGTCGTCGCCACTCCTCAGGAGAAGCGCGCGGCAATGCGCTCGGTGCGCGGCGGAGGACCGGATCGCACGCGTCTCAAGCCACGCAAGACGGGCGATCCGGAACGCGTCCGCACCAAGCCCGCCGTCGGTCACCAGCAGAAGGCCACCGTGCGCTCGCTCGACAGTCAGAAGCGCGGCGCGGCGACCACGAGCCGCGGCAAGCCGGTCAAGCACGAGGCGGTGCGGAGCACGAAGAGGACACGCGCCGGGCGCGCGGGGCGCGCCGGCAAGGGATGATGCCGGCGGAAGGCCTCGCGTGAGCGAACGCCGGGTCGTTCTGGCCGGCGCCGTGCGCACGCCGATCGGGAATTTCGGCGGCGCGCTGGCGTCGTCCTCCGCCGCGGAGCTCGCCGGTTTCGCCGCCCGCGCCGCGCTCGAGCGCGCCAACGTCCCGCCCCGCGCCGTCGACGAGGTCATCATCGGCCACGCACGCCAGGCCGGGAACGGGCCGAACCTCGCGCGCCAGGTGGTCCGTCGCGCCGGTCTCGCCGACTCGGTTCCGGCCTACACCATCAACAAGGCGTGCGCGTCCGGCCTTCAGGCGATCGTGAGCGCGGCGCAGAGCATCCGGCTCGGCGACGCCGACGTCGTGCTCGCCGGCGGAACCGAGCACATGTCGAGCATCCCGTTCCTCGCGCTCGACGTGCGCTGGGGAAAGAAGCTCGGCGACGAAGCTCTGGTCGACGCGATGTATCGCGACGGCTACCTCTGCCCGCTCTGTGATCAGCTGATGGGGGAGACGAGCGAGACGCTCGCCACCGAGTACTCGATCAGCCGCGATGAGCAGGATCGCTACGCGCTCGAGAGCAACCGGCGCTCGGCGCGCGCGTGGGATGAATCGCGATTCGCCGCCGAGGTCGCGCCGGTCACGATCGGCGAGGGAAAGCGCGCGCGCACGGTGGACCGCGACGAGCATTTCCGCGCCGACGCCTCGCTCGAGGGCCTGGCGAACCTGAAGCCGGTGTTCCGCCCCGACGGCTCGATCACCGCCGGCAACGCGTCCGCCATCACCGATGGCGCGGCGGCCACGCTCGTGCTCGCCGAGGACACGGCAGGGCGGCTCGGATTCGAGCCGCAGGCGGCGCTGCTCGGCTACACGTCAGTCGGCGTCGACCCGGCGCGCATGGGCATCGCGCCGGTGCCGGCGGTGCGCGCGCTACTCGAGCGGCATCACCTGAAGCTCGAAGACATCGACGTCGTCGAGCTCAACGAGGCGTTCGCCTCGCAGGTGCTCGCCTGCGACCGCGACCTTCGATTCGATCGCGACCGCCTGAATCCCAACGGCGGCGGCATCGCGCTCGGTCATCCGACCGGCTGCAGCGGCACCCGCATCGTGGTGAGCCTGATCCACGAGCTGCGGCGAATCGGCGGGCGCTACGGCATCGCCACACTGTGCGTCAGCGGCGGACAGGGAATGGCCGTGCTGTTCGAGCGCCTGTAACGCGTTCGACCGGGCTGTTCCAAGTCTGAACTCTGGATTCGCATCGGAATTTGTTGGAATCCCGCCGCACTCCACTCCGTTTCAAAATAATCAACCCGCACGTTTCCAGCGTGTTGACCGCAGAAGACCGGCTGGCCTCGCGCTTGCATCTCTTCGGTGTCGTCACCGCCGACCCCTCGGCAACCATGGCCGCCGGAGGGTTTGTTCAAGTGAGCAACCTGACGATTCCAAGCATGGTCGAGCTGGATGTTGCGGTCTCCGACGCGCAGTGCGCTGCCGAGATGGCGGCGGGCGGCGCGGCAATGGCGAGCGAGTGGGCCGAAGCGAGTGGTATCGGAGAGGATGATGCCCGCGAGGCGATTTCCGCGGCCATCCGGGCTCATGTCGCCGCGGAATCGACTCAGCGCGCGCGATCGATCGACGAGGCGTGGCAATTCGCAGCCGCGGCGTGGGCGGCCGCGGAAACCGCTCTCGATGCCGACGGCCGCGTGGTCGGAGCGATCGCCGAGGCCCTGGCCTCATGAGGGCTCGTCGCGGCGTCGCGCGGCTGGAATCCGACCGCTGAGCGAAACGATTTCCACCACATCGGTCGAGGCGCACCCCGCATCGCTCGCGCAACGCGCCGATTTCCACGCGTCCGACCAGCCCCGCGCTCTGGCCCCACGCTTGCTCTTTTCGCCGGACCGACACGGACACTGACGTCCGGAGCACCACTCGAGCGAAGGAGCGCGGGGATGAAGGCGACGGGTTCACTCACCGGTGCATTTCCGGCGATCGTGGATGCGGAGAGTGCCGCGGAGCTCGCGCAGCACACGGCGAGCCTGGCGCGGGAATGGGCAAGCGCGGCCGACGTCGGCAATGACGACGCCGATGAGGCGCTGCACGCCGCGTGGCGCGCGAGACTCGCGGCCGACCGCGCACGGCGGGCCGAGACGCTGGATCAGGCCTGGGAGGAAGCGGCCGCCGCGTGGGCCGCGGCGACCACCGCGCTGGAAGCCGACGCGCGCGTCGTGTCGGCGGTGGTGGCGTCGTTCAGCGCGAGCTGACCGGCGGACACTTCAGCGTCATCTCGATCGGACTTGCATCACCTCACCGTGACGAGCCTCTGGATGATCGAGCGCCCCTCGCCTTCGAGCCTGACGAAGTAGAGCCCGGCCGGAGCGAGTTTGCCGGTCGCATCGCGCAGATCCCACCTGAGTGCGTGATCACCGGCCGGCTGCATCCCGGAAACCAGATCACGCACGCGACGGCCGTTGGCGTCGTAGATCGCGAGCGACAGCCGGGTCTCTCTCGGCAGCGAATAGCGCAGCATGACCGCGGCTCCGGACGGATTCGGGGCCGGGCGCTCGAGCGTCGCCACGCGCGGCAGCGCGTCGGCCGGAGCGTCGAGCGCGCCTGCCGGCAGCAGCGCCGTGAAGGCGCTCTCGTTGCCATGGATGTCGACCGCCGAGAGCTTGTACCAGTACGTATTGCCCGCGGGGTCGCCGTAGAGCGTGTCGGTCGGAGTGGCGATCCGATTGGCCGGCGAAGGAACGAAGCTGGAGGAAGTGCCGCGATAGAGCCGGTAGTTCGCGAGATCGGCATCCGAATTCGGACTCCAGTGCAGTGACGCCGTGCCGGCGGAGTACGTGCCGGCGAACGGCGCGGGCGGATAGGGCGGCAGGTTGTCGACCGAGTAGCCGCTGTCCGGCCGCGACAGCCAGTACATCGAGCCGTCGTACTTCTGCGCCACCACCATGAACGCGGTCCTCGGATTGTAGGCGCCGGTCGAATCACCGAGCGTCGAGGCGATGTAGCTGTAGGCCGACAGGTAATGCGCTGGAGTCACGCTGCCCAGGAATTCCCACGCGTAGACCTGCGCCTGATCGCGCCCGATGTAGAACGCGCGCTCGCTCTGCGCGGGCGCGGCGCCGAGCGACGACAGCAGCGCCGCGCCGTTCTTCACCGCGGCGTACGCGGCGTTGGGTGCGGCGGAGCGATAGACGTAGTAGGTACTGAGATTGGGATCGCTGGCGAGATCGAGCCAGCTCGCGTACCACGACACCTTCACCTTGCCGCCGTTGTCACCCGGCACATCTTTGACGTTGATGATTTCCGCCTCGGGCGTGCCCAGGTATCCAAATCGCGCGACGCGCTGGGCGTAGATGTCTTGCAGCGAATTCCCGGCACGCGGGTCCTGCCACGCCACGATCGCGCCGCCGGCGCCATCGCTCGCGGTCACGGGAATGGTTTGATCTCCGGCCGCGATACAGAGCGCCCTTCCGTCGGTTGGCCAGCTGGGATCCACGACGCCGCCGGAGCTGACGTGCTGCGCGTAGATGTTGTAATCGGGCGTCCGTCCGTCTTCCCAGGCCACGACGGCGCCGCCCGCGCCATCGGAGACGATGGTCGGGTAGAACTGGTTCCCCGCGGCCGTGCTCAGCGCCCGGCCGTCCGCCGGCCATGCCGGATCGACGATGCCGTCTGGAAGGACATGTTGGGCGAAGATGTGCTGCGGTCCCGACCGCAGGTCATGCCAGGTCACAATGGCGCCGCCCGAACCGTCGGACACGAGCTGAGGATATTGCTGGTTGTTCGGCTGCGTGCACAGCGCCCGGCCATCGGCGGGCCAGCTCACGTCCACGGTGCCCGAAATGAGAACGTGCTGGGCGTAGATGTCGGCGTTCGCTCCGTTCCGATAGTCGTACCACGTGATGATCGCGCCGCCCGCTCCATCGGAGACGACTTGCGGAAGCCACTGTTCGTTGGCCGCAGTACAGATCGCGCGACCATCCGCCGGCCAGGCGGGATCCACGGTGCCGGTGGCGCGGATGTGCTGGGCGTAGATGTCGCGGGCTACCGCGCGCTGATCCATCCATGTGACCACCGCACCACCGGCCCCGTCCGAGACGATCGTCGGGTACGACTGATCATTCGCCGCCGCGCACAGCACTCGTCCATCGACGGGCCAGGCGCCATCGACGGCCCCATTCGAGAGCACGTGCTGCGCATAGATGTCATTGTTGGCGCCGCGGCCGTCCCACCAGGTGACGATCGCGCCGCCCGCACCATCCGACGTGAGCGTCGGGTTGGTCTGACTATTGGCGGCGGTGCACAGGGCGCGCCCATTCACCGGCCATGCCGGATCGACGACGCCGGAGGCGAGGACGTGCTGCGCGTAGATGTCGAAATTCGATATCGGGCGCGCGTCCTGCCACGCGACGATCGCGCCCCCCGCGCCATCGGAGATGATCATGGGATTGGCCTGATCGAACCCCGCGGTGCACAGCGCTCTGCCGTTCACCGGCCAGGCCGGGTCGATGATCCCCGAAGGCAGCACGTGCTGCGCGTAGACGTCGTAGTCCGTACCGCTTCGATAGTCGGACCAGGCGATGATGGCTCCGCCCGATCCATCGGCGACGATCGACTGCATCGCCTGGTAATTCGCCGCGGTCACGATCGGCAGATTGACGCCGGGGTCGTGCGGCCACGCCGCGGAAGCGGGGCGCGGTGAGATCATCGCGAGAGCAAGAACGAGCGCGACGCCAAATCGCGACGAGCGGAACGAGGGCATAGCGGCCTCCGGAGGCGGGACGCCGCCGCTCGGGGTGGGCGGCGGACGCCAACAATGCTACCGCGCCGTGGTGCGTCGGGACACGCTTTTTCCGCTCAGATCAGCTTCTCTTTGCGCACCACCTCGAGGGCCGGCTCGGCCTCTTCCTTGTCGTCGACGTACTTCATGCGAACGGTCAGCGAAATGATCGCCACCATCAGACCGAACAGGCAGACGATGGTTGCCCCCATCGGCCAGTCGCGCAGATACGAGAACACCCCGCCGAGGACCGAGACGACGATTCCGAGCGCCCATGCCCAGTAGAGCCGCGCCGGCCCCCTACGGCCGAGCAGTGTGGCGCACACCACCGGCACGATCAGGTAGGAGAACACCGCCAGAACGCCCGAGACCTTCACCGAGCTCGTGACCACGAGACCGAACGCGGCGTAGAAGAGGAAGTCCCACTTCTTGACCGACAGGCCCATCTGCCGGGCCTTCGCGGGATCTTCGGAGCACAGAGAGAGCTTTTTCCGGCAGATGAACAGGAACGACCCGACGATCGCGTAGATCGTCGCCATGATCGCGATGTCCCGCCACGTCACCCAGCCCAGCGCTTCGCCGCTCAACGTGCCGCTGACGTGCTCCGCTCCGTGCGGGGCGTTCGACAGCATCAGCAGCGTGGCGGCGGTGGCCAGCGCGAACGAGATCCCGATGAACGCCTCCTGCAGGACCGAATGCTCGCGATCCCACAGGAAGCTGAACAGCGCGGCGCCGAGCAGCGTGAAGCCGAAGGACCAGTAGTACGTGCTGGGGTCGTGCGGATCCGCCCCGAGCAGGAACGCCACGCTCTGTCCCAGCGCCGCGATCTGCGCCAGCGCGAGGTCGACGAAGATCACCCCGCG